>CAZEAQ010000011.1:0-5687 GCA_964510145.1 uncultured Bordetella sp. | reverse complement strand
ATTTCAAAAAATTTGACGGTTATGCTTTAGGGCATGCGTAGCCTTTTTCATTTTTCATTTAACGTCACCGACCTCGATGTAGCCCGTCAGTTTTATGGCGAGCTCTTAGGCTGCACCGAGGGGCGAAGCACTGACACTTGGGTCGATTTTGATTTTTATGGTCACCAAATTTCGCTGCATTTGGGTGAGCCGTTAAAGACGCAAAACACCGGCCATGTGGACGACAAACTTGTGCCCATGCCTCACTTTGGGTTGGTCTTAAATTTGACCGACTGGAACGCCATGGCGGAGCGCCTCAAAGCGGCCGGAACCGCTTTTGTGCTCGAGCCGCATTTGCGTTTTGCAGGTCAACCTGGCGAGCAATGGACGATGTTTTTTCTCGACCCATTTGGCACACCCCTTGAAGTGAAGGGGTTCGCCGATTTTTCAACGATCTACGGCGCCTAACTGCTTGACCTTTTGGTCAATCGCACCAAACACGCTCTGCCCGTCTTTGCCTTTGACTTCGATGCGAATGGTGTCGCCGAATTTCATAAATTCGGTGCTGGGCTTACCGTCCAAAATAGTTTCGATGGCTCGCTTTTCGGCAATGCAGCTATAGCCCTTGGGCCAGTCTTTACGGCCATCTACTTCAACACCGCGGTTGCTCACCGTGCCGCTACCCACGATAGAGCCAGCACGAACGTTTCGAGTTTTGCAAATATGCGCGATCAATTGCCCGAAATGAAAAGTCATGTCAGGGCCAGCATCACACATTCCCACCTTGCGACCGTTCCAAGTGGATTGCACCGTCAAATGAACGCGGCCGCCTTCCCACGCATCGCCTAACTCGTCCAGCGTCACCGCGACCGGACTAAAGGCTGTGGCAGGTTTGCTTTGGAAAAAACCAAAACCTTTGGCCAACTCATTGGGAATTAAATTGCGCAACGACACGTCGTTGGCCAGCATCACCAAACGCACGGCCTCCAGCGCCTCGTCTGGGGTGGCTTGCATCGGCACATCGCCGGTGATGACCGCTATCTCTGCTTCAAAGTCAATGCCAAACTCCTCACTGGGGCACACCACATCGGCTGTCGGACCGATAAAGTCATCACTGCCGCCCTGATACATCAAGGGGTCGGTGTAAAAGCTCTCGGGCACTTCAGCGTTGCGAGCCGCACGCACCAATTCCACATGGTTGATGTAGGCCGATCCGTCGGCCCATTGGTAGGCGCGGGGCAGCGGAGCCATGCACATCGCAGGATCAAACGGAAAAGCGTGTCTGGCTTTTCCGTGGTTCAACGTGTCATACAAATCTTGCAGTTGCGGCGCAATGAACCCCCAGTCGTCCAACGCTTGCTGCAAGCGAGAAGCGATGCCCGTCGCATAATGCGCGGTGCTCAAATCGCGCGACACAACGACCAGTTGTCCATCGCGAGTTCCGTCTTTATAAGTGGCTAATTTCATGCCACGATTCTATGAGGTGTCATGCTGTCTGCCCATACTCGGTTGCAACCCAAACACGCGGCGTCATTGGTCGTTGGCGTGTTGCTTTTGCATATTTGGATATTGGCAGGCACCCCCCTTTGGTTTTCACCAGAGTCGGGTAAGCCGCTGAACACAAGGGTTCTAATGACCCGACAAATTGAAGTTGCGCCTGCACGAGCGCCTACAGCGGCTGCCCCGCAACCGGCCCCCGCACCCAAGGCGCCACCACCACTTACCGCAGCCGATGCGCAAACGCCTGCCCCCCCCATCAAGTTTGACGACCTCAACGCACCATTCACAGACCCCGTCGCATTGCCTGCCCGCAGCGCCTCAGCAGTCGACTTGCCCCCCTACAACCGAGCGGCGCCCAACAGCGGACTGACCGAAGCCACGCAATTCAAAGCCCCCGAATCTGCCGTTTTGAAATACCAAGTTCAAGGCCTGGCGAAGGGCATGAGTTACTGGGCGAGTGCAGAAATTCAATGGGCACAAGATGGCAAAAACTACGATGCCCGACTCGAAGTGAGCGCCTTCTTACTTGGCGCCCGCATTCAAACCAGCTCGGGTGTTTTGGGTGCCGAAGGTTTAATGCCCACGCGGTTTTCAGACAAAAACCGCAGTGAACTTGCGGCGCATTTTCAGCGCGACAAGGGGCTCATCAGTTTCAGCGCCAACTCACCCGACGCCCCCTTGCTCAAAGGCGCACAAGACCGACTCAGTGTGGTGCTGCAACTTAGCGCCTTGCTGGCAGCCGATCCGCTGCGCTTTCCGTCGGGCACGATGCTGTCGTTTCAAACGGTGTCTCAACGCGAAGCTGAGGTTTGGCAATTTTTAGTAGAAAAGGATGAGTTACTGCAACTCCCCTACGGCGAAGTTAACGCCATCAAACTAAACCGCAAACCTAGGCGCGATTTTGACCAACACATTGAGCTTTGGTTTGCCCCCACCATGGGCTATTTGCCCGTGCGACTGCGCATCACCAATGCCAATGGAGACGCGGTGGATCAACTCCTCAAAAGTGTTGAAAAGCCCCGCTCTTGAATTTGGCTTTTTCGATCCGATATGCTTACATGCAATTCGTTTTCCACCGAAAGTTTCCTATGGACATGCTCTACAACTCTGACACGTATTCAGTCATGCACCTTCAAGTGCAAGACGAAGCGTTGACGCCTGTCCGCCCTGACGTTCCTGCACTGGCTCGCCATGGTTTTGAAATCGTCGACAAGCGAACCGGAAAAGAAATTTATCTCGAAGGCTCTTGGGCTGAACAATTTCAAGAGCACTTAAGAGCTTGGCAAGAAAACGCCCCGACTCAAGAAGAGGTCGAGGACACCCTAGCCGGTTACGCCGAACTCGCGCAAAACCCCGTCATCGTGCATTGAGATTGCGCTAACCGCGCCTTCTACAATCGCGGTCTATGACCGCCTACATCCTTAATCTGTCTTGCCCTGACCGCCAGGGCATTGTTCATGCCGTTTCTGGTTTCTTGCTAGAACGCAAAGGCAATATTGAAGAAGCCGCTCAATACAACGACCACGACACGGGCCTCTTTTTCATGCGGGTTCAGTTCGCGTGTGACGCCGTTCAACAAAACGAGCTTCGCGAACAATTAAAGAGTTTTGCCACCCCATTCAACATGCAATGGTCACTGCACGACACCACGCAACCCATGCGCACCGTGCTTTTAGTGAGTAAAGAGGGGCACTGCCTGAACGACTTGTTATTCCGCTGGAAAAGCGGTTTATTGCCGTTAGATATCCGCGCCATCATTAGCAACCACCGCGAGTTTTATCAGCTTGCTGCCAGCTACAACGTGCCGTTCCATCACATTCCCGTGACGGCTGACACCAAAGCGCAAGCCGAGGCTAAGCAGTTTGAAATTATTGAAGCAGAGGGCGCAGAACTGGTTGTTTTGGCCCGCTACATGCAAATCTTGAGTGATGATTTGTGCAAAAAATTATCTGGGCGAGCCATCAACATTCACCACAGCTTTTTGCCCAGTTTCAAAGGTGCCAAGCCTTATTACCAAGCGCACGACCGCGGGGTCAAGCTCATCGGGGCTACCGCGCATTACGTGACCGCTGACCTCGACGAAGGCCCCATCATTGAACAAGACGTCGCCCGTGTGGACCACAGCAAGACCGTGGAAGACTTCACGGCTCAAGGCCGCGACACCGAAAGTCAAGTGCTCGCTCGTGCAGTCAAGTGGCACAGCGAACACCGCGTGCTTCTAAACGGTCACAAGACGGTGATCTTTAAATAAGCACGCATGACCAGCCGCATTCCGCCCATTCAATGCTTGCTAACTTTTGAGGCATTGGCGCGATTGCGCTCGGTCACGCAGGCAGCTGAAGAGCTCTGCGTCACACCCAGTGCGGTGAGCCACCGCGTTAAGCAACTCGAACAACTGCTCGGTGTCAAACTGTTTGGCAGGGCCGATTTTTCGCTCACCACCGAGGGCAGCGAATACCTAGCGCACGTTCGTGAAGGCTTGTCCATCTTGGAGCGCTTTCCGGGCAAAGAAAGCAGTGGCAATTCGGGCAAACGCAAACTTCGTTTGGCGGTCACACCTACATTCGCTCGTTCAATATTGATGCCTCGGTTAAGGCAATTTGCCGAGGCTTACCCAGAGATTGACATCACGCTGCAAGTCAGCATTCCCTTGCTCGATGTAGTGGCCGAAGATGCCGACTTGACCATTCGCTTTGGCACCGGCCGATACGCGGACGTTGAGCATCTTTGCATCATGAAAGACGACGTGACGCCCTTGGCTTCGCCCGCTTTCATTCGTGAACACGGCCCCTTTGAAACGCCCGAAAATCTAGAGACCGTCACCCTTTTACGCAGTCCCTTAGAACCATGGCGCACTTGGTTTGCCGCGCACGATTTAGATTGGCCCGAACCGGTCGATGGCTCCAGCTTCAACGACATTGGGTTGATGTGTGATGCCGCAGCACAGGGGCTTGGCGTAGGTTTGGTGCGTCTAAAACTTGGCGCCCCTTGGTTAGAGAACGGCACGCTGGTTCGAATATTTCAGCGGCAAGTGCCAAGCCCGCATGGACACTACCTTTGCTGGCGAACAGGCGCAATGGACCGATGGGAATGCGCCGCCTTTGCGGAGTGGTTGCAAAAGGCTGTGCCTTAAATCTGGCTCACGCAAGGCTGAAAGTTTCTTCACACGCTGCGCATGACTTTTGCCTTAAAGTGGCAAACATGAACGCACCTCTCACCCCCGATCAGCAGCAAACCTTTGCGCGAAGCGAACGACAGTTACAAGTCGTGCAGGCTTTGCTTCAAGTGCTGCCCGCCCATGCCGTGCTCTACACCACCGAAGACACTGTGCCTTACGAATGCGACGGGCTCACCGCCTATCGCGCTCGCCCCATGTGCGTGGTCTTGCCTGAGACGGTGCAACAAGTTCAAGCGGTTTTAAAAACCTGTCACTCACTCGACGTGCCCGTGGTTGCGCGTGGCGCAGGCACAGGTTTGTCTGGCGGCGCGATGCCGCACACGATGGGCGTGACGTTGTCGTTGGCTAAGTTCAACCAGATTTTGAATATCGACCCCATCGCTCGAACAGCCGTGGTTCAGTGTGGCGTTCGAAACCTCGCCATCAGCGAGGCTGTGGCGCAATATGGTCTGTATTACGCACCCGATCCCTCCAGCCAAATTGCTTGCACCATCGGCGGCAACGTCGCCGAAAACTCTGGAGGCGTGCATTGCTTGAAATACGGTTTGACGGTGCACAACGTTCTCAAAGTCAAAGGCTTCACCATCGAAGGCGAGCCCATTGAGTTTGGCGGCGATGCGTTAGACGCCCCTGGTCTCGATCTCTTACCCGTTGTTGTGGGCAGCGAGGGCATGTTGGCCGTGACGACAGAAGTGACGGTCAAACTGGTACCCAAGCCGCAACTGGCACGTTGCATCATGGCTAGCTTTGATGACGTTCGAAAAGCTGGCGATGCAGTGGCCGCCGTGATTGCGGCGGGCATCATTCCTGCTGGACTTGAGATGATGGACGGCCCCATGACCGCCGCCGTTGAAGACTTTGTACACGCAGACTACGACCTCAATGCCGCCGCCATTTTGCTGTGCGAGAGCGACGGCACCCCCGAAGAGGTGGAAGAAGAAATCGGCCGTATGAGCGACGTATTGCGCGGTTGCGGCGCCACCGCCATCACCGTCAGCCGCGACGAAGCGCAACGCATGAAGTTTTGGAG
>CAZEAQ010000010.1:14952-22357 GCA_964510145.1 uncultured Bordetella sp. | reverse complement strand
AAGTGATTTTTGAAGAATTCAAAGGCACCGGCAACTGTGAAATTCACCTCGACCGCCGCCTCTACGAAAAGCGTGTGTTCCCCGCAATTCAACTCAACCGCAGCGGTACGCGTCGCGAAGAGATGTTGTTGCCACCCGAGATCTTGCAAAAGACACGCATCTTGCGTCAGTTCATGTACAACATGGACGAAATCGAGTCGATGGAAATGGTCTTGAAGAGCATGAAAGCCACCAAGTCGAACGTCGAATTCTTCGACATGATGCGCCGCGGCGGTTAAACAGCGGCTAGTCGCCGAACAAGCAACCGCTTAGCTCGGCACCAAAAACTCTCGACTGATACTCGCGCCAATTTCATTCACGCGGTCTAAGAACTGCGTGAGGTAGGCGTGCAGTCCATTGGCCAAAATTTCTTCAATTTGGCCAAACTCCATCTCTGCACACAATTTGCCCGCTCGGCGATAGCTGCACAACGTGCGGTCGTCAGACACCATCGCAATATTGCTCACCACTTCGTTCATGCACGCGTGCAATGAGCGCGGCATATCAGCCCGCAAAATCAAGAGTTCTGCCACGCGCTCAGGATGAATCACATCGCGATAGACCTTGCGGTAAATCTCAAATCCAGAGACGCTGCGCAAAATAGCGCTCCAGTGGTAGAAGTCGTGCTCCTGATCTTTGGCTTTGATATCGCCTGAGGCTTGCAGTTGATTTTGCGAAAACAAATCGCCTGCATGGGCCGCATGAAACTTCACATCCACCAACCGCGCTGTGTTATCCGCACGCTCTAAGAACGTACCTAAGCGCATGAAGTGCAAAGCTTCATCCATCAACATGGTGCCCACGGTGACACCGCGTGAGAGGTGCGATCGAAACTTCACCCATTCAAAAAACTGCGCGGGGTCGGCCTCCAACATACCGCTTTTCAGCATGCGATTGAGCTCGAGCCATGTTTGGTTTTGCGTCTCCCACACTTCGGTGGTCAAACTGCCACGCACAGCACGCGCATTCTCACGCGCTGCACGCAAACACGAAATGATGGAAGACGGGTTGTTCTCGTCCTTCACCATAAATTGCATCACGCGTTGCGGCGTAATTGCACCGTGCAACGACTCATAAGCAGGCAACAGCTCGCTGATAGACAGCAAGCCTTCCCAACCTAACTGCGCCACCTCGGCAGACTGTGGCAGCAACGAAGTTTGATAGTTCACGTCCAACAAACGTGCCGTGTTTTCAGCCCGTTCGGTGTAACGGGACATCCAAAAAAGATGGTCAGCGGTACGGCTCAACATGGTTAAATCTCCAAAATCCAAGTGTCTTTGGTGCCGCCGCCTTGAGAGGAATTCACCACCAGTGAGCCTTCTTTTAACGCCACACGCGTCAAACCACCCGGCACCATTTGCACGCTCTTTCCGCTCAACACAAACGGACGCAAATCAATGTGACGCGGCGCAATACCGCTCTCTACATACGTAGGGCAGCTCGACAAACTCAAGGTTGGCTGCGAAATGTAGCCATCGGGTTTGGCGATCAAGACTTGTCGAAATTCTTCAATCTCAGCTTTCGTTGCCGCAGGGCCAACCAACATGCCATAGCCCCCAGCGCCGTGCACCTCTTTCACCACCAACTCACTCAAATGATCGAGTGTGTATTTCAAGTCCTCTGACTTGCGACATTGATACGTTGGCACGTTGTTCAAAATGGGTTTCTCACCCAAATAAAACTCAATCATTTGTGGCACATACGGATAGATCGACTTGTCGTCTGCAATGCCCGTTCCCACCGCATTACAAATGCTGACATGCCCTGCGCGATACACGTCCATCAACCCAGCACAACCCAGCGTCGAGGTGGGACGAAAAACTTGTGGATCTAAAAAGTCGTCGTCCACACGCCGATAAATCACGTCCACGCGTTTTGGGCCGCGGGTGGTGCGCATGTAAACAAAGTTGTCTTTCACAAATAAGTCTTGGCCCTCCACCAGCTCAACGCCCATTTGTTGCGCTAAAAAAGCGTGCTCGAAATAAGCGCTGTTGTACATACCCGGTGTCAACACCACCACGGTGGGGTTGTCGGTGGTGGCGGGGCAACTGGCTCGTAAAGTTTCGAGTAATAAATCGGGGTAGTGGGCAACAGGGGCGACGCGGTGCTGACGGAACAACTCGGGAAAAAGTCGCATCATCATCTTGCGGTCTTCAAGCATGTAGCTCACCCCACTGGGCACACGCAAGTTGTCTTCGAGCACGTAGTACTCGCCCTCGCCCTTGGCATTGGGAGCGCGCACGATGTCGATACCACTGATGTTGGAGTAAACACCATTTGGCACATCGACCCCCATCATCTCGGGGCGAAATTGCGCATTGTTCAGCACCTGTTCGCTTGGAATAATGCCGGCTTTTAAGATTTCTTGGTCGTGATAGACATCATGAATAAATCGGTTTAGCGCATTCACGCGTTGCGACAAACCCTTTTGCATATCCGTCCATTCATGCGCGGGAATGATGCGGGGAATTAAATCGAAGGGAATCAAACGCTCGGTGCCTGAGCCGTCTTCGTCTTTGTCACCGTAAACCGCGAAGGTAATACCCACGCGCCTAAAAATCATCTCGGCCTCTTCGCGCCTGTCGCGCATGGTCTGTGGATCTTGTCGATTCAGCCAGTCCAAGTAGTTCCGGTAGTGGGGGCGCACCGCGCTGTCGATAAACGGCAGCTGTGCGTACATTTCGTCAAACTTGTGCATGTGGGAACTCCTGCCCCAACAGATGCAATTTAAATGCCACCCTAGGGAAAGGGGTGCTGCCAGTAATGCTGTTGCTTGCTGCGCTCGCAATGCACCAAATTGGGACTCTGACTATGCCACAGCGATGCACCACAACGGGGGCTTTGCACCACTTGGACTCCTAGCGCGTCGTAGCGAGCCATGACATCGGCTCTTGGATGACCAAAGCGATTGCGATACCCCGCCTGCACCACCGCAACACGCGGCTCAACCGCCTGCAAAAACTCGACCGTTGACGACGTCGCACTGCCGTGATGCGGCACCAAAAGCCAATCTGCTTTGAGCACCGCCCCGCTGGCGATGAGTTGCATTTCTTGTGCGGCCTCAATGTCGCCCGCCAACAAAGCAGTGCTTGGCGTGGATTGCAAAGGCGCAGAAATGTGCAACACACAACTGAGCGCATTCGGTTTTGGATTTTTTTGTTTCATGCTTTTTGCATAATCTTCAGCCGTCGGGTGCAACACCGTGAACACCACACCATCCCACGTCCACGTCTGTCCGCGTTTGCAACGCTGCATGGTGTGTTGTTGTCGCAGCCATGCAGTGGGCGCATGGGTTGAGGGTATCGAGGTCAACACATCTGCTTGGGGTTGCATGGCCATCACAGTTGCAGCGCCACCGCTATGGTCGCTGTCTTGGTGGCTGATGACGAGCCGGTCCAAACGCTCTCCCATCGCACGCAGCAAGGGCACCAACACACGTTGACCGGCATCGGTTTCTGCCGAATAGCGCGGGCCTGTGTCGTACAACAAACTGTGGTTGGCCGTGCGCACTAAAACGGCATGGCCCTGCCCCATGTCTGCCGCTAATAGATCGAAGCTTCCCATCGCCGGACGCGGCGTCTGCCAACTCAATGCAGGCAAGACCAAAGCGACCCCTAACAACCGCGCCCACATAGGCAACCGAAGCGCCCACAACGCCATGCCCAACAAAGCGGCTGCTGCTGCCCACCAAGGCGAAGCAGGCGCAGACCATTGCGCCCAAGAAAAGCTAGCGCACAGCGTTAACAACGCCATCAACCCCTCAATGGCCAAACCTGCGCAGCTCCATGCCCAAGGAAATACAAGGCCCAACAAACACAGCGGCGTGACCACCAAAGTGACCCAAGGCACCGCCAGCAAATTAGCGAATAAACCGATGACAGAAATCTGATGAAAGAACAACAAACTTAAAGGCGCCAAGCACACACTCATCAACCACTGCTCTCGACACAAGCGCCAAAACGCATGGCTCGTTGGCTGGCCTGAAGCAAACAAAACAGCCACCGCCACAAAGCTCAACCAAAAACCCGCTTGCAACATTGCCCACGGATCAAACGCGACCACAGCGGCGCACACGCTCAACCACACCACAGGCCAAGGCCAGCTGCGGCCAGAGATACGCAGCAAAGTCACCACCGCCAACATACAAACCGTTCGCTGCGCAGGCACGCCCCACCCTGTAAACACCGCATACATCAACGCCACCACCAACCCAGACAAACTCGCCGCCACCGGCGCGGGCAACCACAAACTCCAAGGGCGGCGCGGCGACCACACATCGCTGCGCCGCCACAACCAAGACACGCACAACGTCGCTAACCAAGCCATGCCGGTGATGTGCAGTCCAGAAATGGACATGAGATGCGCCACCCCTGTGGCTCTAAAAATATCCCAATCGCTGCGATCAATGGCCGACTGATCGCCCACCAGCAACGCAGACACCACACCCGAAATTGCACGATCAGACAGCTGCGCCTCAACCGCTGAGCGCACCGATTGGCGCACGCGCTCCACCGGATATTGCCAACTGCTAGCAACACGTTGCGGCGCCACATCGTTCGCACCATGACGCACGTAACCCGTGGCTTGAAGCCCTTGCTCCCAAAGCCAAAGCTCGTAGTCAAAACCGTTGGGGTTGATGTGACCGTGCGGCGCTTTGAGTCGGACATTGAATCGCCACACATCGCCTGCTTGTAGGTCTGCGGGCGGTAAATCTGTGGCGCTGCCATACCAGCCTAAGCTGATGGATGAGGGCACTAATTTCGGGGCATCGCTTGGGGCAGAAAGCACATCAAACCTAAACCGCAAACTCTCGCCCATGCGCTGAGGCATGCTAGCTATCACGCCCTCTACTTGCAGCGTGCGCCCCTCCAGCGCGGGGTCTAACGCCTGCTCTAAATACCCACTACTGCGTGCGCCCACTTGCGCAAATGCCAACGCAAAAAACGCGACAAACACACCCAGTGATCGCCGCGTCAACAACCTCAGCAGCCCTGCTGCCAAAGCCAAAATTAAATAGAACTTGAAAGGCCAAAGGCTCGGTTGTTGCAACTGGCTGGCCGTGCCAAGCAACCAACCCAACGCCATGGGAGTAATGAGTGAAACCATGTGCGCATCGTGCGCGAACCCCCGCTTGAGAGGGGCAATGACGACTTACAAGTTTTAGCCAGCAGCGGCCTTAGGTGCGCAAACTTCTTTCTTTAACGCAGCCATGTAAGTGTTAGGACGGATGGGGTATTCGCGGTGGCGCCACTCTTGCACATCGTCGGCCGCAACCTCTTTGCCTTTACCCATTTGCTTGTCAAAGTAGCTCACTGACAAGCGCACCACCATGTCTGTTTTGCAGTACATGCGGACACGCATCATCATCGATTTGTAGTTCTCACCACTGGGTGTTTTATCGCCCTTGGGCAAATCGGTCAGCACCCACGCATAACGCGAAACGTGCACGGGCATTACCGCTTCTTTGTCGAAGTAATAGGCGGCTTCGTCTTCTTTGACCAATTCGCTCCATTCAGCCGACGCGGGGCTAGCCCACACCAGCAAACTGGTGAGTACGAAAGCAGCAACTGAAAAATGGCGTGATCGCATGGTGAGTTCAATAGATGAAACAAGCTTGTGCACTGTATCGGCGGCGATTCCTAAAACTTGAGCGCACCGCTTTGGCGCATTCAGCTTGGCGCGTGTTTTGCTAGACCTAAGTTATGTCTATCCATGCTGCCCTTCACCACGTTTCCCATTACAGCTACGACCGATGGGTTCAACTGGGTCCTCAAGTTATTCGCTTACGCCCCGCTCCACACTGCCGCAGTCACGTTGTTTCGTATTCGCTCAAAGTTGAGCCCGAGCACTTCATTAACTGGCAGCAAGACCCCTTTGCCAACTATCAAGCACGTTTGGTTTTTCCAGAAAAAACAAAGGCATTCAAAGTCACCGTCGACTTGGTGGTCGAGATGGCGGTCTACAACCCGTTCGATTTTTTCTTAGAACCAACCGCCGAAAAATTTCCATTCACCTACAGCACCGCTTTGGCGCTCGAGCTTGCGCCCTACCTCATCACGCACCGATTGACGTCCTTGTTCAAGGGCTACCTCAAATCGATTGACCTCAAAGCGTTGAAGCGCGACCCCATTCGCACGATTGATTTTTTGGTGCAAATCAACCAAAAACTTCATCAAGACATTCGCTACACCATTCGCATGGAGCCGGGTGTTCAATCGCCCGAAGAAACACTCCAACTCGCCAGCGGTTCTTGCCGCGATAGCGCTTGGTTACTGGTTCAATTGCTGCGTCATTGCGGCCTTGCGGCTCGCTTTGTTTCGGGCTATCTCATTCAGCTCGCCCCCGATGTCAAAGCGCTCGATGGCCCAAGCGGCACTGAGGTGGACTTCACCGATCTGCACGCTTGGTGCGAGGTGTATTTGCCCGGCGCAGGATGGATTGGGCTCGACCCCACCTCTGGCCTTCTGGCGGGCGAAGGCCATATTCCTCTCGCTTGCACGCCACAGCCCTCTAGCGCAGCACCGATTGAAGGCTTGGTCGATGAAGCTGAGGTGACGTTCAATCATAAAATGAAAGTCTCGCGAGTGCTCGAGTCTCCTCGCGTCACTAAGCCCTACACAGAAGAACAATGGACGGAGGTGCTCGCCTTGGGCGACGAGGTGGATCGCCGTTTAGTCAACGGCGACGTTCGCTTGACGATGGGCGGAGAGCCCACCTTCGTTGCCGTCAATGACCGAGACGCACCAGAGTGGAACACCGATGCGCTCGGCCCCACCAAGCGCGGATTTGCCACCGAATTAGTGCACAAACTTCGTGCTGAATATGGTCAAGGTGGCTTTCTACATTTCGGCCAAGGCAAGTGGTATCCCGGCGAACAACTCCCCCGTTGGGCCTTAGGCATTTACTGGCGCGCCGATGGTCAACCTTGCTGGCACAACCCCGATTTATTTGCTGACGAACGCACCCCCAGTCACTACACCACAGAGGATGCACACCAGTTCACACAAACACTGGCCACCAAGCTTGGCTTGTCCACCGAGTTCATCACCCCCGGCTATGAAGACACTTGGTACTACCTTTGGCGCGAACGTCGTTTGCCTGTGAACGTTGACCCGTTCGATGCCAAGCTAGACGACGAAATGGAGCGCGTTCGCTTGCGCCGCGTGTTTAGCCAAGGGCTTGATAAAACGGTGGGCTACGTGTTGCCCCTCAAAGCTGGCGACAACAATGGCGGCCCGCGTTGGAGCACTGGCCCTTGGTTCTTCCGTGACGAGCGCATGTATTTGGTCCCCGGCGACTCGCCTATGGGATTGAGGCTTCCACTCGACTCCTTGCCTTGGGTCAGTCAAGCCGACTACCCCTACGC
>CAZEAQ010000010.1:0-14852 GCA_964510145.1 uncultured Bordetella sp. | reverse complement strand
CTACCCCTACGCTATTGAACAAGACCACTTTGCAGAGCGTCGTCCACTGCCTCATCCGGCTGCACTCAAAGCGCAATATGCACATCACGCACAGCGCGAAATAAACCATGCGGTGCCCCATAAAAATCAATCGGCACATTGGGTCACACGCACGGCTATTTGCGTTGAAGTGCGCGATCCATCTCGCGCCAACGGCCCCTCTGTTGAACTCAAAGCGATGCAGAATTTACAAGGCGTGATGTATGTGTTCATGCCACCCGTCGGTGCCTTAGAAGACTACCTCGAACTCCTCAGCGCCGTTGAAGCCACCGCACAAGAGCTCGGCGTTCGAATTGTTTTAGAGGGCTATGGCCCACCGCGCGACGCACGACTCAAGGTGCTACAAGTCACCCCAGACCCCGGCGTGATTGAGGTGAATATTCACCCTGCGAACAACTGGTTAGAAATCGTCGAACACACCGAGTTTCTCTATCAGTCGGCTTTTGAATCGCGTTTGTCTGCTGAAAAATTCATGACCGATGGTCGCCACACCGGCACAGGCGGCGGCAACCATGTGGTGATGGGAGGCGCAACGCCAGCGGACAGTCCGTTCTTGCGTAAGCCCGAGTTGTTGGCCTCGCTCATCTTGTATTGGCACAACCACCCGTCGCTCAGCTACTTGTTCAGCGGCATGTTCATTGGCCCCACCAGCCAAGCACCTCGTGTGGATGAAGCGCGTAACGATCAAATTTACGAACTCGAAATTGCCATCGCCGAGATTCAGCGCAATCGCCAGAAATATGGCGCTGACATGCCGCCTTGGTTGGTAGACCGCACCTTGCGCAACTTGTTGATTGACGTTACCGGCAACACCCATCGCAGCGAGTTTTGTATCGACAAACTTTACTCGCCCGACTCGTCTACCGGACGACTGGGGTTGCTCGAGCTTCGCGCTTTTGAAATGCCACCTCACGCCCGCATGAGCATCGTGCAGCAGCTATTGCTTCGCGCATTAGTCGCTAGGTTTTGGGAGCAGCCCTATCAGGCCCCCGCCACGCGTTGGGGCACCGAATTGCACGACCGCTTTTTACTCCCCCACTTTGTCAAAGCCGACTTCGACGACGTGCTCACCGAACTTGGCGATTGCGGCTTTCAGTTCGACCCCGCTTGGTTTGCACCGCATTTCGAATTCCGCTTTCCGCGCGTGGGCGATTTACAAACCTTGGGTATCAACCTCACGTTGCGCAACGCCTTAGAGCCTTGGCACGTCATGGGTGAAGAAGGCTTTAGCGGCGGCACCGTGCGCTATGTGGACTCGTCGCTTGAGCGCATCGAAGTTCATGTCAGCGGGCTCAACCCAAGCCGCCACACCATCACCGTCAATGGACAACCCTTGCCCCTGCAACCCACCGGCACCGTGGGCGAATATGTGGCGGGCGTTCGCTATCGCGCATGGGCTCCCTCTTCGGCGCTGCACCCAACCATTGGCGTTCATGTGCCGCTGACTTTTGACATCGTCGACACCTGGATGAAGCGCTCCGTCGGAGGTTGCCAATACCATGTGGCGCACCCCGGCGGGCGCAACTACGACACCTTTCCGGTCAACGCTTACGAGGCAGAAAGCCGCCGCTTGTCGCGCTTCTTCCCAATCGGACACACACCGGGCAAGCTCGACGTGCCACAAGCCACCGTGGGCGTGCCGGCCAGCAAAGAATTCCCCTTTACGCTCGATTTAAGGCGATGAGACAATGCGGCCACTGTGCAAACGCCCCATTCGCCCTCAACAGATTCGTCTCAACCTTCGTCGTCGCCACGCTTGGTCGATGTGGTGACGGCTTTGACGCAGCCCGCCGCCAAAGGGCACTTTAACGAGCTGAAAGAACTCAACGAACCTTGGCGCGTTTTCTTTGAACAACTCGGCCCGAACGGATTGAGTGACCTCGACAGGCGCACGCAATCTCTCGCTCGCCAAGTGCGCGACAACGGCATTACGTACAACGTGTATGCCAATCAAGGCGGCCCGCAAAGACCTTGGGCGCTCGATCTTTTTCCGCTCATCATCACACCCCAAAGTTGGCAACACATTGAACAAGGCGTGTTGCAACGGGCTCGTTTGTTAGAGCGCGTGATGGCCGATGTGTATGGCGAACAGCAACTCATTCGCGAGGCCATGATTCCACCCGCGTTGGTGCAAGGTCATCCGGGTTATTTGCGTGCCATGCATGGTGTTAAGCCCGTGGGTGGAACGCATCTTCACATTGCGGCCTTTGATTTAGCGCGAGGCCCAGACGGTCAATGGGCGGTGGTGTCGCAACGTACACAAGCGCCCTCTGGGCTTGGCTATTTGCTTGAAAACCGCTTGCTCATTTCGCGTCAATTTCCGCAAGCGTTTGAGACCATGAAGATTCAACGCTTGGCCGCAACTTATCGCGTGTGGATAGAGTCGCTTAAAGCGCACAGCCCTGCGGGTGCGAAGGCGCATGTGGCACTGCTAACACCCGGCCCCTACAACGAAACTTATTTCGAACACGCCTACCTTGCCCGCTATTTGGGTTTGAGCTTGGTCGAGGGCAGCGACCTCACAGTGCGTGACGAGCGTTTGTATCTGCGAACTTTGCGTGGCTTAGAGCCCGTGCACGTTTTGCTCAAACGTTTGGACGATGAATTTTTAGACCCCCTCGAACTCCGTGCAGATTCAACGCTCGGCATTCCGGGTTTGCTACAAGCAGTTCGTGCCGGTCATGTGGTGGTGGCCAACACGCCCGGCTCTGCGTTTTTAGAGTCGCCCGCATTGCTGGGTTTCTTGCCTGCACTGAGTGAAAAACTGTTGAACGAAACTTTGCTCTTGCCCGCACTCGACACTTGGTGGTGCGGTGAGCGTGCAGCCTTGGCCTCGGTGTTGCCGCAGTTAGAGCACATGGTGATCAAGCCCACCTATCCGAGCTCGGTCACCCACGGACACTTTGACGCCGCGCTAGGCCGCACCCTCACCCAAGCGCAACGCGACGAATGGGTAGGTCGCATCACGCGTCAGCCCGATCGCTACAGCTTGCAAGCGTATACACCTTTGTCGCAAATGCCGACTTGGAAAAACGCCGCGCAAGGAATCGAGCTCCGCTCTGTCATGTTGCGCGTGTTTGCGCTGCGTGACAGCCCCAGCTCTTGGCGTGTGTTGCCCGGCGGCTTGGCACGTATTGCAGCACCCGACGCGCAAATTGCGTCCATGCAACGCGGCGGTAGCAGCGCCGATGTATGGGTGCAAACCGAGTCCACCGTCGACCGCAGCACGTTGCTGACCAAGCACAACGTCAACGCACCCTTCACGCACCGCCAACGTATCGTGACGAGCCGTGCGGCTGAAAATTTATATTGGCTAGGTCGTTACACCGAGCGCAGCGAAAACATGGTGCGCTTGGTGCGTCTGTGCATTGAAGCCTTAAACGGTGAAGACCTCACCTCGCGCAGCCTATGGACTTGGCTGCAACAACTCACTCAACGACAAGGACTCGTGCCTGCTGGCGTGCCCTCGGCGCAAGCCATCCCCAACATGGGTTCGCGTCGGCGTGTGTTTGAACGCACGCTCATTGCGTGCTTAGACAAAGACGATCACTCCACCAGCGTCGGCTTTAATTTGCGATCGTTGCATCAAGCCGCGTCTTCTTTGCGCGAGCGTTTGTCGCCTGAGCATTGGAACGCCATCGTGCATTGCGTCGATCAGTTCAGCGCGGACTGTGCGCAAGCCGAATCGCAGCACGAATTCTCGGCCGTTCAAGCCTTGCAAGCGCTCGATGCAGCCAGCTCTGCGTTAGCCGCCATCACAGGCGCACAAACCGATCGCATGACACGCGACGACGGTTGGCAGTTGCTCAGCATTGGCCGCCATGTCGAGCGTCTTGGCTTTTTGTCGTCTGCACTTGATTTAGCCATTGAAGTGGGTGCGTTTGACGCAGCCGAAGTGGACGAACCCAACTTCGCCGCCCTGCTCGCTTTGTTTGACAGCACCATCACTTTTCAAGCGCAGTATCAACAAAGCCGCGAACTCGCGCCATTGATCGAACTCTTGGTTCTTGACAACGACAACCCACGCTCACTCGCTTGGGTGGCTCGTACCTTGCGCGGTCGTCTTTCAAAACTAGCCGACACCCCAATGGGACAACCCGATGCGTTGGCGCAGTTACTGCCCGACATCACCCAAAAAGAACTCAAAGCGTTGTGCACGCCAAACGCACACGGGCACTACAAAGAATTGCGCGACAGCTTGACGCAATGCATGCAAGCTGCCTGGCACGTCTCAGACGCCATCACGGCTCGTTACTTCAGCCACACCGATCATGCAGACAGCGTGGGCGCTTAAACATGCAACTGCTCATCACCCACACCACCACTTATCACTATGTGCCGCAGGTCAACACGGCACAACACATGGCGCATTTAATTCCGCGTAACGGCCCTGCACAAACAGTTCAAAACGCAGAGTTACACATCACGCCCACGCCCGCCGCTAGCAGCGATTTGGTCGATGTGTTTGGCAATCACCGCACGTTTTTTTCTTTGCCCGTCGCCCACGACACCCTAAGCATTACCGCCAAGAGCACAGTGGAAACGCACTTCATGCCCTACCCCGTTGAGCAAGCGTTAGAGACGCCTGCTTGGGAAAAAGTGCGCGAGCATTTTGTGTATCACTCGGGCGCGGCGTGGGACGCCGCCACCGAGTTTGTGTTTGCGTCGCCCTACGTGCAACCGCATCCAGACTTTGCCGACTACGCTCGCGCTAGCTTTACGCCGTCGCGCCCCATCTTGGTTGCCGCTTGCGATTTGATGACACGCATTCATCAAGACTTCACCTACGCCACCGCCAGCACTGACATCAACACCCCAGCACTCGAAGCGCTCAAATTGCGCCAAGGCGTTTGCCAAGACTTCGCCCACATCTTGATTGGTTGCCTCAGAACGCAAGGCTTGGCTGCCCGCTATGTCAGCGGGTATTTGGTCACCGAAGTGCCCGAGGGGCAAACACGTTTGATAGGCAGCGACGCATCGCACGCATGGGTGTCTGTGTATGTGCCCGACTTGTTAGAAGACGGACAACTTGCAACCCACGGTCAGTGGTTCGACCTCGACCCCACCAACGACCGGTGGGGTTTGTGTTCGCCCGGCATCGACTATGTGACCCTCGCCATCGGACGCGACTACGCCGATGTGTCGCCCGTGCGTGGCGTGATTCATGGAGGCGCCAGTCACACCCTCGAAGTGGGTGTCACAGTGCAACCCGCCACTGAGTTGTTTGAATGAGCCACTCAGTCGGGCTTTTAAAATGCAGAGATTCAACCCTTCTTAGGAATCTCTCATGAGCGTGTACGACAAACTCCAATCCCTGAACATCAGCCTGCCTCCCGTTGCAGTGCCCGCTGCGGCGTATGTGCCGTTTGTTCAAACAGGAAATTTGGTGTTTTTAAGTGGCCATATTGCCAAGCAAGACGGCAAACCATGGACGGGTCAGCTTGGTAAAAACATGCAAACGGCAGAAGGTGCGCAAGCTGCTCGTGCCGTTGCCATTGATTTATTAGGAACGTTGCACGCCGCGGTGGGCGACTTAAACAAAGTCAAACGCATCGTCAAAGTCATGAGCTTGGTGAACTCTAGCCCCGACTACACCGAACACCATTTGGTGACGAACGGATGCAGCGAATTGATTGGTCAAGTGTTTGGTGAAAAAGGGGCTCATGCTCGCAGCGCCTTTGGTGTCGCCCAACTCCCCCTGGGTGCGTGCGTTGAAATTGAACTAATTGCCGAGCTAGGCTAACCCATCAAAGCTTGCTCACGCAGGCTTTGAATTGTTTGAGGGGTGGCACGGCGTCTTTGCCTGCGTTGTTGAACTTAGACAAATCCACCACCAGCGGAATTTGCTTCATCGCTAGAGGGAACATCACATTGATGTTCTTGTTTTCATCGGCCATGAGTGCTTGCAATTCTCTTTTTTTGCTGTCGCGATATTCTTCGCAGGCATAGTCTTTTTTGCAAACGTTTTTGCTCAACGCAAAACGCCTCACGCTGGCATCTTCAATGCCAAGCTCGAGGCGTGCCACCGGAAAAATTCTGTAATCTTTGCTGGCGTTACCCAGCAGATGGTTTTGTCCCACCACCGAAACAGCGAGCGGGGCATCTTTAGAGCGCTTGGCCATCACGCTGCCGGTGAACACAAACTGCGCACTCTTTTTGTTGAACTTGCTGGTGTAGACGTGCATCAAAGTGAGCTGACACGCCGGTTCTCGCTTGTTCACCGTGGCTTGCTTAAAGACCATGCGAGAGCTGCGCTCTTCCACCTTAACTGCGTGCGCAGATGAACTCAAACCACCCCAAACGGCCAACGTTAAAACCATGCCCCACCATGGCTGACGATGACCGAAACTGCGCAGCATTAATCGGCCGTGAAAATACTGGTCACGCCGTGCAATTGATCGAGCGCAATGCCACAACCACGCGCCACGCACGTTAACGGGTCTTCGGCGATTAAAACGGGAAGGCCCGTTTCTTCAGAAATGAGTCGATCTAAGTCGCGCAACAAAGCACCGCCGCCCGTCAACATAATGCCGCGCTCGGCAATGTCAGAGCTCAACTCTGGAGGGGTTCTCTCCAGCGCAATCTTCACGGTTGAAACCAAGTTGTTTAGCGTGTCGGTCAACGCTTCCAAAATTTCGGTCGAGCTGATGGTGAAGCTTTGTGGCACACCTTGACTGAGATTTCGGCCCGTGATTTCTAGCTCCATCACTTCGCCGGTTGGGAATGCAGTTGCAATTTCTTTTTTAATTTTCTCGGCCGTTTGCTCACCAATCAACATTCCGAAATTGCGGCGGATGTAGTTCACGATGGCTTCGTCAAATTTGTCGCCACCAATGCGGGCGCTGTTTTTGTAAACCATGCCGCCAAGCGACACGATGCCCACCTCGGTGGTACCGCCGCCAATGTCCACCACCATCGAACCGCACGGCTCCGTAATGGGCAGACCCGCACCAATGGCTGCAGCCATCGGCTCTTCAATCAAATACACCTCTGAGGCGCCAGCGCCCAATGCAGATTCACGAATCGCACGACGCTCCACCTGTGTGGACCCACAAGGCACGCAAATCACAATGCGCGGGCTGGGTTTGAACAACATGTGCGGATGCGCCAACTTAATGAAGTGCTTCAACATGACTTCAGTCACTGTGAAGTCTGCAATCACGCCGTCTTTCATGGGGCGAATCGCTTCGATGCCCACCGGCACACGCCCCAACATGGCTTTGGCGTCGTTGCCCACAGCCAAAACCGAGGTCTTTCCCATCAACTTGCCGTCTTTTTTAATTACCACCACCGATGGCTCGTCCAAAACGATGCCTTGTTCTTTGGTGTAAATCAAAGTATTGGCGGTACCTAAGTCGATTGCAATATCAGTGGAGAAAAACTTAGTAAATTTTGAAAACAAAATAGCCTCGCAAATAGGTTCGCTGATAGGTAAATACCGCGCGAAATTATGGCTATCTTCTTAAAAAACGTCCATACGCTAGATGGTGTACAGAACCTCATCATTAGAGGAAAAAAGCATTATTTAGAGCAAAAAAATAGGGCAACCTAAAAAGGCTGCCCTATCTTTAAAGAATTTCGGATTCTCTGAAGTTTGCTTAAGCTTTGACGGCTCTCAAACCAGAATACATGCGTGAAGCGGGACGAGTTCTTTGCTCAGCTTCTTGCGCCAACTGCGCTCGGATGCGATCGAATTTAGCTTTGAGTCCGGTCTTTTCTGTAGACACAATCTTGAAACGGCGCTCTACCGCAACATCTGGGGATTCGATCTGAAAGCTTGACTTGTCCAATTTTGGCTCCTGAGAACTTTGTAAGAAGTCAACGCCTCAGGTTTTGATTTGGTGGACAAGAAAATTAAAAATATTTTGAAAATCAACAAAAAACCACCCGAAGGTGGTTTTTTGTTAGTTTGAAATGACTACTAAAAGTTTCATCGCACGACAGAAATCTGGTCGCGCTTGCCACCTTTGAAGGTGTAGAGCGTCAGTGCACCATTTTTAATGTCGCCCTTGGCATCGAAAGAGATGGTGCCAGTGACACCTTTGTAGCCTGTGGTTTTAGCCAGCTCGGGCAAATATTTAGCCGGATCGCTGGACTTGGCACGTTGCATGGCGTCGACCATCACATAGACAGCGTCATACACATATGGGGCGTACAACTTCACGTCGTCGTTGAAGCGCTTTTTGAACTTCACACCAAAGTCGTCCATGCCTTTCTTCAAGGCCCCGTCAACGCCACCCGCCTCTGCACACACCACTTGACCATCGGCCATGGCGTCGCCCGCGAGTTTGATCATTTCGTTGGTACAGATACCGTCGCCGCCCATGAACTTGGCGTTAATGCCCAGCGACTTCATTTGTTTCATCATCGGGCCGCCAACCGCGTCCATGCCACCAAAGAAAATAATGTCGGGTTTCTTGCCTTTGAGTGTGGTCAAGATGGGCATGAAGTCGGTGGCTTTGTCGGTGGTGAACTCATGCGCCACGATGTTTCCGCCTGCCCCTTTGACTGCTTTTTCAAACTCTTCCGCCACCCCTTGTCCGTAAGCGGTGCGGTCGTCAATCACGGCAATCGACTTGCCCTTCAGGTCTTTCACTGCATAGCGCCCGAGGGTGCCACCCAAATGCACATCGTCAGCCACGACGCGGAACGCAGTTTTATAGCCTTGACGGGTGTACTTGGGGTTGGTGGATGAAGGTGAGATTTGCGGAATACCCGCATCGCTGTAAATTTTTGAGGCAGGAATGGTGGTGCCTGAATTTAAGTGCCCCACGACGCCACTGACTTTGGCATCCACCAACTTTTGCGCTGCGGCGGTGCCTTGCTTTGGATCGGCTGCGTCGTCTTCGGCCAGCAATTCAAGTTTGACTTTTTTGCCGCCAATGCTCACGCCCTTTGCGTTTAATTCTTCAATGGCCAAGCGGGCGCCATATTCATTGTCTTTACCCAAGTGAGCAATGGCACCGCTGATGGGGCCAACGTGGCCAATTTTGACGATCTGCTCCTGTGCGACAGCAAAGCCAGCCAAAGATGTCAGCACAGCAACCGCTGCTAATTTGAAAGGGACTTGCATACAAAAACTCCTTCTAGGATGGGAAAAGTAACTATTAATCATGCTGAAGTTTCCTTCAATTTCAAATCATGCCTTGTGATGGAATACCCGCGATCGGCGTAGTGCTTCCATCGACGACGTGCATTTTGTCGATCTTGCTCATCCAGCGTCACCACTTCAATCGTGCGCTCAAAGCGCTCATAGCCTGGGGCCACGTCTTTGCCTAAATTAACCAGCACTTGATGATGCGCAAGCTCTGGACCCCCATCAATTTGCGCTGCCAAAACGATGGGCGAAGCCATGCGCTGTTCAGCAGGACTACCCGCGCGGCAATGCGGCAAAAACTCAGTCGCCGAAAACGACCAAAGCAACGTGTCCAACGACTGAAGGCTCTCTTCATCCCCTGTCACCACCACGCGGGCACCGCTGGCAACGGCTTTACGCAGCAGCCGACAGGCGTAGGCTAGTTTGTCTGGTGCGTTGAAGTGAAAGGCAATTTCAGTCATGCGCCTGCGAAATCAAATACTGCAACAGCAAGCCCACGGGACGACCCGTTGCGCCTTTGGCAGCCCCCGTTTTCCATGCCGAACCGGCGATGTCTAAATGCGCCCATGGGTAATCTTTGGCAAAGCGTTGCAAAAACTTGGCCGCTGTAATGGCCCCGCCATCACGGCCTGCAACGTTGGCAACATCGGCAAAGTTTGACTTCAAACCCTCTGCGTACTCTTCATCCAAAGGCAAACGCCAGCAAGGGTCTAAGGCGGCTTCGCCAGCGTCTTGCAGTGCTTTAGCTAAGTCGTCGGAGGGCGAAAACAAACCACTGCGCACATGGCCTAGCGAAATAACGCAAGCACCGGTTAGCGTGGCAATGTCAATCACCGCGCGAGGTTTAAAGCGTGTGGCGTAGGTCAGCGCATCGCACAAAATGAGGCGCCCTTCGGCATCGGTGTTCAGCACTTCAATGGTTTGCCCGCTCATGCTGGTCACCACATCGCCAGGCTTGAGCGCAGTGCCGTCAGGCATGTTTTCGCACGTAGGAATCAGCCCCACCACGTTGACCGCTGGCTTTAAATGCGACAGCGCTTCAAAGGTGCCCAACACACTCGCAGCGCCACACATATCGAACTTCATTTCATCCATGCCGGGGCCGGGCTTGAGCGAGATGCCGCCGGTGTCAAACGTGATGCCTTTGCCAATGAGCACCGTAGGCGCTTGCGATTTAGCCGCGCCGTTGTACTGCAGCACGATAAAACGCAGCGGCTCATGCGAACCACGGGCCACTGCGGCAAAAGAGCCCATGCCCAGTTTTTCGATTTCTTTGGGGCCAAGCACTTGGCATTTGATGCCCGCTTTTTTACCCAAGTCCTGCGCCACTTTGGCCAAGTGTGTGGGGGTGGCGTGGTTGGCTGGGCGATTGCCCCATTCCTTAGCCAACGACACGCCCGCCACTTGGGCTTGCGCCAGCGCAAAGTCGGGCTTGGCTTTTTTGGTTTTGTCTGCCGTAGGCAGCGCCAGCACCACACGTTTGAGGGCAGACGCTTTGGCGGAAGGCTTGGTGGCGGTGTAAACATAACTGGCATCGGCCACAGCCTGCGCGGCGGCTTGCAAGCGGTGTTGCGATGCATCGTGCAAACACACCGTTAAATGCGCCGGGGCCGTTGACTTCACAGCCGCTACCGCCACCGTCACGGCTTGTCGCACCAACCGCGCACTGCCGTCACCGCACGAAACTAACAACAAGCGTTTGGCCGCCACCTGTTGAGGTTGCCAAATATTGACGCATTTAGCCGGAGATGCGTCGAGATCGCCGCTTTTTTGCGCTTGCGCAATCAACTGGCCGATCACGCCCTTTTGCGGTTTATCTTTGGCAGTTACCAAGATAATCAACGCATCAGTTTTTTGTGCGGCGGCTTGCAAATCTAGGGTCTTGAGCTCGAAGTTCATAATTACGTTTTTCCTCTGTCCTGATGTTATTCCATTCCACCATTCGCAAAGAGCTGTCACGCAGCTTTGGCGCCACTTTCATCGTGTTGGTCACCATTGTGATGACCATGATGCTGATCCGCACGCTGGGTCAAGCCTCGACCGGTAGCGTCAACCCCGCTGAGATCAGTTTGATCATGGGGTACACCATGCTCGGTCACCTGCCCACGGTGCTAACGATGAGCCTGTTTATTGCCACGGTGAGCACGTTGTCGCGTATGTATTTAGAGAGCGAAATGGTCATTTGGCTAGCCAGCGGCAGAGGACTTCGCTCGCTGCTTTCGCCCATTTTGAACTTTGCTTGGCCTGTTGTTTTAGCGGTCAGCGTGCTGGTGCTGTTGGTGTGGCCGTGGTCGAACCAACAGATCACCGATTTGAAAGAACGCTTCGAGAGACGAGGCGATTTAGAGCGTGTCTCGCCCGGTCAATTTCAAGAGTCCGCCAACGGACTTCGCGTGTTCTTTGTAGACAAAGAAAGCGTTGAAAACAAGAAGGGCAAAAACGTCTTTATCTCATCGACCGAAAACGGCAAGCAAGCCATGACGTCGTCTAAAACGGGGCATCTTGAAATCATCAATGACGAACGTTTTTTGGTGCTCGATGTGGGCCAACGCGTCGAACAAACCATTGGCGAGTCTGAAATTCGCGTCAGCGAATTCAGGGTCTACGGCACACGCATCAGCAAAGATGTAAAAGTGGCGTCGCTCATTCCATCTAAAGCCATCAACACCCTCACGCTGATTCAACAACCCACGCCCGGCCATTTGGGCGAACTCGCTTGGCGTTTGGGCTTGGCGTTTGCAGCGTTTAACTTGCTCATCATTGGGCTGGCCGTGACCAACGCCAACCCACGGGTTGGACGCGGTGGCAATTTGGCCATGGCGCTATTTATATTTGTGGTTTATTACAACTTCATCAACCTTGGACAAAGCTGGATCACGGCTGGACAAGTCAAGTTCATTCCCTACCTCATTGCGCTTCATGGGGGTGTATTTGGCTTGGCCATTGCGTGGCTTGCCATACGTCATAACAACTGGAATTGGCGTCAGCTTATAGGCGTTCAGTCCCGCACCGAGGCTGCCGTATGAACACCATTCGACGCCTTATTTATGGCGAAGTTTTAATTGCGGTTAGCTTTGTAGCGCTGGGCTTTTTAGCCTTGTTTTTCTTCTTCGATTTTGTCGATGAGTTGCAAAACATTGGCAAGAACAACGGCGCCTATCAACTCAACCACGCCTTCACCTACGTGTTGCTTTTGGTGCCTAGCCATCTGTACGAGCTCATGCCCATCTCGGTGCTCATTGGCACTATTTTTGTGATGGCACGTTTTGCGCAAAGCTCCGAGTTCACCATTTTGCGAACCAGTGGCTTGGCGCCCACCATGGCGCTTCGCAACCTCTTAACGCTGGGCGCTGCGTTTGTGGTGTTGACCTTCATCGTGGGCGACTATGTGTCGCCTTTTTGTGACCGTTATGGGCAACTTTTAAAGTCGCGCTATTTGGGACAAATCTCTGTCGGCCAAACCGGTGCTTGGTTGCGTGAAAAGCAAGAAGACAAAAGCTTTGCCGTCAACGTCACCACCCTCACACCGCAGGGCGACCCCAAAGGTATTCGTATTTTTGAATTCAACAAAGACGGCGAATGGGTGGCGTTGGTCAAAGCCAAAGTTGGTCTTTTGTCTAGCGACGAAGCGTGGCAACTGCAAGAGGTTGAGCGCAACGAATTTGTTCGCAACAACGGCAACTCCGAGCTTCAACGTCACTTCCGCGTGAGCGAACGATGGGCCACTGGCATCACCTCAGAGATGGTGTCTGTTGCCCTTCTCAAACCCGAACGCATGGGCACGATTGACTTGTTTCAGTACATCAGCCATCTCAATGCAAACGGACAAACCTCGCAACGTTTTGAAATTGAATTTTGGAAAAAAGTGTTTTACCCACTCAGCTGTTTGGTGATGGTGGTATTGGCTTTGCCCTTTGCTTATTTGCACTTCAGAAGCGGCAACATTGCCAACCATGTGTTTGGCGGCGTGTTGGCAGGCATTAGCTTTTTCTTGCTCAACAACGTCTTTAGCTACATCGGCAACATCAACAACTGGGCGCCTTGGTTTGCAGCGGCTGCACCGGGTTTGCTTTACAGCGTGGCCTCGCTCGCCGCCTTTGGCTGGCTCGTGCTGCGGCAATAAAAGGCATCACGTTTATGCACGCCATTATTTTGTTTGCCCACGGCTCACGCGATCCGCTGTGGCACAAGCCCATTCAAGCAGTGGCCGAGCGCATTACCCAGCGCTCCCCTCACACCGTGGTGCGTTGCGCTTATTTAGAGCTCACCGAGCCAGACCTTCCCCACGTTGCCAACGCACTGGTCAGCGAAGGCGCTACCAGTTTGTGTGTGGTGCCTATGTTTTTAGGCGTGGGCCGCCATGCTCGCGAAGACTTGCCGCAGCTCATTCAGGCCATCAAAGCCGAACACCCCACCATCACCATCGAGTGCCAACCCGCGATTGGCGAGCAAGACGCTTTGATTGATTTAGTGGCGAACATCGCCCTTGCCAAAAAGGCATAAAGAACTCGCTCGTTAGATGTTCAAGGCATAATAAAAAGCTTGTTGACCAAGCCTAGCCATGAACCTACATCAATTCCGATTTGTCCAAGAAGCGGTCCGCCGCAACCTCAACTTAACCGAGGTCGCCAAGTCTTTGCACACCTCGCAACCCGGCGTGTCTAAGGCCATCATTGAGCTAGAAGAAGAGCTCGGCATCGAAATTTTTTCTCGCCACGGCAAACGCCTCAAGCGTGTCACCGAACCTGGGCAACATGTGTTGCGCAGCATTGAAGTGATCATGCGTGAAGTGGGCAACCTCAAACGCATTGGCGAACAGTTCAGCGCACAAGACAGCGGCACCTTGTCCATTGCCACCACCCACACGCAAGCACGCTATGTGCTGCCAGTGCCCGTGGCCAAACTGAGAGAAACCTTTCCCAACGTCAACATCAGCCTGCACCAAGGTGCGCCGGGGCAAGTGGCGCAAATGGTGTTGGACGAAGTGGCAGAAATTGGCATTGCCACCGAGTCGTTGTCCGACTACCCCGACCTCATCACGCTGCCCTGTTACGAGTGGGAACACATGTTGGTCATTCCCAAATCGCACCCACTGGCGAGCAAAGTGCGCATCACGCTCGAAGAGTTAGCGGCGGAACCCATCATCACTTACCACCCCTCGTTCACAGGCCGCACACGCATTGACAAAGCTTTTGCCGCCAAGGGTTTAACACCGCGCATTGCGCTCGAAGCCATCGACTCCGACGTGATTAAGACCTACGTTCGCTTGGGGCTTGGCGTGGGCATCGTGGCCGAAATGGCCGTGAAAGACGGTTTAGACGAAGACCTGGTGGCCCGCCCTGCCTCGCTACTCTTTGGCAAAAACGTGGCGCGTATTGCGTTCAAACGCAGCGCCTACATTCGCCACTTTGTGTACGACTTTGCCGCTCTCTTGAGCGACCGCCTCGACCGCAACCTCATCATGAAAGCGCTCGAAGGCCACCCCACCGACTTCAACTTGTGACCTCTGCGATGACCACCCCACACCTCGATACCAAATTCCCCAAGATCGGCACCACCATCTTCACGGTGATGTCGGCTCTGGCCACAGAAAAGAACGCCGTCAACCTCGGCCAAGGCTTCCCCGACTTTGACTGCGACCCCCAACTCGTCGCCTGTGTCAACGACGCCATGACCCACGGCCTCAACCAATACCCGCCCATGACCGGCGTGCCCG
>CAZEAQ010000009.1:0-23578 GCA_964510145.1 uncultured Bordetella sp. | reverse complement strand
CAAGTGGCCGTACAAATTGACCACGAACACGTTCACGGCAAACCCTGAGACAGGATGACATCATGACTGACGAAAAAGAAAACCCAACTCCCGAATCCGAAGAAACTGCGGTCACTGCGGAGACCGACAAAGAAGAGTCGCACGAGGAAACCCAAGCGGCGGCTGAACCTGCAGAAGAGAAAGAGCCAAGCTTGGAGGACTTTAAGCCCACCATGCCCGGCAACATCAATCCTGAGGTGCTGCAAAACATTGTGGTGAACTTGTCGATCGAAGTCGGTCGCGCACAAATCAAGATCAAAGACTTGATGCGTTTGACACAAGGCAGCGTCGTCGAGCTCGACCGAATTGCTGGCGAACCCTTGGACTTGTTAGTCAACAACTCTGTGGTGGCGCAAGGCGAAATCGTGTTGGTCAACGACCGTTATGGCGTTCGACTCACGCGCGTTGTGCCTTCTTCAGAACGTTTGAAATTGATCTAACCAACCCGAGCGCTGCTGCTTTTTTTATAAAAGAAGCGGCGCGCTCAAACGTTTCTTTCAGTCATTAACAGTAACGCTTGGCGAATCGAAGCCAAGCAATCGCTGGCTTGACGCTTACCTATGGCCGAAACACGCAGTCCACGTTGGTACAAAGCCCAAATCGCCTGGCAGCGTGCATCTAATTGATCGAACCCTTGTTGATGCATCGCTAAATAAATCGGGCTCATGAGTTTCATGGCTTGATTCGTCACCCGATCCTCGTCCACCACCGACCAGTTCCAGACATATTGCTGCACCAAAACGCGAAAAGGTTGTTGCGGTAACTCGTGCTCATAGAGATGCAACAGATAGGCCTGTACGCGCTCAGACAAAGTGTCGCCCAACGCTTCAAAATGAAGGTGAATCGAATGCTGAATCAAAGCCTCGTTGATGGACACCACTGCATGGCAAACCAAATTGGCTTTGGTGAATCCGAACTCCATCAACTGAGGAATCGTCATTCGGTTGTCTTTGGCTATTTCAGCCAAAGACAAAGCGTCAAATTCACCCAGGCTAACTTTTTGCTTGATGTAAGAAACCAGACCGATCAGTCGGTTTTTTAGCAACAAAGGCAATTCCACTTCGTCACTTTCTTTGATCTTTTGAAAATTCATCGAAAATTGAAAAGGTGAGGGTTGCCCAAAAAAATATGTCAGGATTGTGATGAAAAGCATCTCATGGGTCTATACGCCGCAGGGCGTACGCCCGTTCTCCCCCAACCTACATTGCGCAAGAGAAACACGATGACACCAGAACTCATTGACCCCCAAGCGCTTCAACGCCTGCGAGAGATGTGCCGACTCGAACGGTCACGCGTCGCGCGTCTGTGCGATTTGACGGAGGCGCAAGTCGCCGAACTCGAAGAAGGTGGCTATGGACAGTTCACCTCGGGTGAGCGCAAGCTTCAAGCTGCTCTAAAAATTGCCACCACTCTCAGTGGCGCACAACCTAACGGCATGCCGGTCGTGAATGTTTTTCGATCACACGCTGCCGCCGATGGTTTGGGTATCACGATGCCGTCGTTCAAAGTTGACCCAGCGCCTCCACCGAAAACTAAGTTTCCTGATTCACCCGAATTTTTTAAGCTGGTGCTGATCTTTGTTGTTTTGGTTTTCTTACTGGTCGCGGTGGCAATGCCGTTGCTTTACTCATTGCCATCGCCGCCACCAAAGCTCACATAATGGTTTCGCGCATAAAAAAAGCCTGCTGAATCAGCAGGCTTTTTTGTGGGCAAATTTCAAAGAATTAATTTGCGCTGATCTTGCGACCATTCAATGGCTGCACAGGACGTGCGTTGCGCTTGAATGGGAAGTCCACCACTTGCTTCTTACCGATATCAACAGGTGTCTTCAAGATATAGAAGTTCACACCTTCGGTACAAGGGGGCGTGGTGAGCGAACCTTCATAGCTGTAGTGCGTCAGTGCGGCAGGAACCAAGCTGCTTGGATCGAACTTCACCTTGTCAACCACCACTTCTGGGCCTTCAGCTTTGGGTGCGTTGTCCCAAATAGTTTGAATTGCAGCGTTGTCTTTGCCATCGTTGAGCAACACGCCTAGCACGGCCAATTTACCCTCAGCATTTTTGTGAACAAAGTGCGCCACCATCGCCATGGGCTTGCCGTCAATTTGCTCTTCGCTTGGACGGTGGAAGTGGAATTGCAACAAGTTGTAAACATCTTTGTTGATTTTCAAAGTGCTGCCCGGCTCCACATTCACTTGAATGGTGTGACCGTTGTTCAAAATTTTCAGTGGGCCTTCTTTGTAGCTCACCACCAACACGTCTTTTGATTTCTCGAAAGGACCTGTGATGTTCAAAGGCGACTGCTTGGTGCCCTTGCCACAAATTGGGAATTCATCGCCCCAGTTTTCTGGCCCCATTTCACCCGCGTAATCCCAGTGAACTGCATGACCTTTTTTGTGCCCTTTGCTTGCTTCTTTTTCGGCCGCGCAGTCAGCCAGCACCTTAACTTTTTGTCCAGCCGCAGCCAATGCGTTTTGAGCCGCACAAATCGACTTCAAGCGTGATGACCACTCCGCCATCTCGAGTGCTTTTTGAAAGGCGCTGATCGTCTCTGGATCTTCACCCCCCTTGGTCAGCAAGCGCAAGGCGCCTAAGCCCAATTGACGTTCGCTGGTGACAGGGCCTTTTTGAGCTTTGATGAAAGCCTCGTAGTCTTGTAGCACCACGCCATTGCTGAATGAATCTTTGACGGCCATGAGTTGCTGAGCAGCAGGCTCAAACTCTCCGAGCTTTTCTTTAGCCTCTTCCAATTCCTTGGTGAGTTTTTCAAGCTCTTCTTTAGCCTCATCAATGCCTTCGCTGGCATCGGTCAGCTCGTGCATGATGTGGTTCTTACCGGAGTAACTCCAGTAACCAAAAGCCAAAGCGCCTGCGAGCAGCAGGCCCATGATGACTTCAATAATTAGGCGTAGGTGTTTTTTCATGGCCATTCACTTGAGTGGGTGCATCTGATAAAAATTGAAAAGCAAAGCGCTTCACGCACGATTCTTTTCGCAAGTCTTTGTGTATCGGCTCGATACATGGCGAGCTTTAATCGCCTGACAAACCGGCAAATTATTGCCGCACCCATAAGTATGCAAGAAACATGCAGACCCAGCGCCTCCAACTACAATCTGCATCCCATTAACAGCCTCTGGATCAACACCATGAACCGCTGCATTTATCCCCACGGGGAGGCTCAGTCATGAGCCGCAAAGTCTTTATTAAAACCTTCGGTTGCCAAATGAACGAGTACGACTCGGACAAGATGGCCGACGTGCTGGGCGAGGCCCAGGGTTACGAAAAAACCAACGACGTCGAAGAAGCCGATTTGATCGTCTTCAACACCTGCTCGGTGCGCGAGAAAGCGCAAGAAAAGGTGTTTTCTGACCTCGGCCGTATCCAACACTTGAAAGCCAAGGGCGTCAAGATTGCCGTGGGCGGCTGTGTGGCCAGCCAAGAGGGTGACACCATCATTGCCCGCGCGCCTTATGTCGATGTGGTGTTTGGGCCCCAAACCCTGCATCGCTTGCCCGATTTGCTGAACCAACGCGAGAGCTTGGCCAAGCCACAGGTGGACATCAGCTTTCCTGAAATCGAAAAGTTTGATCACTTGCCGCCTGCTCGCGTGGAAGGTGGCAGCGCCTTTGTGAGCATCATGGAAGGCTGCAGCAAATATTGCAGCTACTGCGTGGTGCCCTACACCCGCGGCGAAGAAGTGAGCCGTCCGTTTGACGACGTGTTGGTCGAAGTCGCGGGCTTGGCCGCACAAGGCGTGAAAGAGGTGACGCTGTTAGGTCAAAACGTGAACGCCTATCGCGGCGTGATGGGCAGCACGGCCGAGATTGCCGACTTTGCTTTACTGATTGAATACGTGGCTGAGATTCCAGGCATTGAGCGCATTCGATACACCACAAGCCACCCCAACGAGTTCACGCAACGACTGATTGATGTTTACGCCAAAGTGCCGCAACTCGTCAGCCATTTGCACTTGCCCGTACAACACGGCAGTGACCGAATTTTGATGGCCATGAAACGCGGTTACACCGCCATGGAATACAAAAGCACGGTTAAAAAATTGCGTGCTATTCGCCCTGACATGGCCATGAGTTCAGACTTCATCGTGGGCTTTCCGGGAGAGACGGAAGAGGACCACCAAAAGCTCATCAAGCTCATGCACGACGTTTACTTTGACAACTCGTTTAGCTTCATCTTCAGCCCTCGCCCCGGCACGCCTGCGGCCAATTTGCACGACGACACGCCGCACGACGTCAAGTTACGCCGCTTACACGAAGTGCAAAAAATCATTGACGACAACATGCGCGCCATCAACGTGCAGCGTGTGGGCACTGTGCAACGTGTCTTGGTCGACGGCTTCTCCAAAAAAGATGCCACCGAATTGCGTGCAAGAACCGAGTGCAACCGCATCGTCAACTTCAAAGGTGGTCCCCACCCTGAGCGACTGATGAACCAACTTATTGACGTCAAAATAACGGAAGCTAACCCACACTCACTTCGCGGAGAGGTGGTCACCGCCTAAGAAACAGGAGACGAACTCGCCATGAAAGCAGAGCTCAACGAACGCATCACGCGCATTGGCCCCAACACTCCGTGTGGCAATTTAATGCGCCACTATTGGCAGCCTGTGGCATTGGTGGACGAGTTCAATCCAACGCTTGACCCGCGCATGGGTGTGCGCCCCGTGAAGGCGGTTCGCGTGTTGGGTCAAGATTTGGTGTTGTTCAAAAACGCACAAGGCGCATTTGGTTTACTCGACCGTGATTGCCCGCACCGTGGGGCTGATTTGGCGTTTGGTCGAAACGAAGGCGATGGCTTGCGATGTCCATTTCATGGATGGAAATTTGACGTCAACGGACAGTGCATCGAAACCCCTGCTGAACCCACAGGCAGCAAACTGTGTCAACACGTCAAACAACGCCACTATCCCTTGGTTGAGCGAAGCGGCATTTTGTTTGGCTGGTTTGGTCCTGAAGACAGCACGCCCCCGCCCTTTCCCGCCTTAGATTGTTTTACCGCACCAAGCACGCATACTTTTGCGTTTAAAGGGCAATGGCAGTGCAATTGGTTGCAAGCGTTTGAGGTGGGTGTCGATCCGGCTCACGCCTCTTTCTTGCATCGTTTCTTTTTCGACGAGTCGTTAGACGACACCTACGGAAAACAATTCAGAGGCGCAAGCGCCGGTGACATCAACGGCGAGCGCTGGCCCATGACCAAGGTAATGCGTGAGTTTGATCAACCCCAAATTAGCGTCGCCCCGATGCCGTTTGGTATGCGTCTGACGGCGCTCAGACCCATGAACGAAGCGCTCACACATGTGCGCGTGACGAATGCTATTTTTCCGCACACTTTTGTGATTCCTCTTTCTGAGACGATGACGATTACTCAAATGCATGTGCCGGTGGATGACACGCACACCTATTGGTATTCGGTGTTCACGAGTTTTGCAGGCCCCGTCGACAAAGAGGCCATGCGCAACCAACGCTTAAGAGCCATTGACTTGCCTGACTACATTCCTAAATCTGGACGTCATAACAACTGGGGCTTCAACGCTGAAGAGCAAAAAACACGCACGTATTTAGGTATGGGCGAAGACGATATCAATGTGCACGACCAATGGGCTTGCGAAAGCATGGGACCGATTCAAGATCGCACACGCGAACATTTGGGTACCAGCGATGTGGCCATCATGGCGAATCGCCGCAACTTAATCAAAGCGATTGACGATGTGCAAGCCGGCAAACTTCCACTCGGATTGGCCAACCCCGATGTGGCCTCGCAACGCATGGGGCCCGATACCGTCGACGGCATTGCACCCGCGCAAGATTGGGAAAACTGGTGGAAGCAAGCTGTCCATGCCAAACGCCATGGCTCGCCTTGGGACGCGAGTTTGCCCGAGGGGCAATCGTGAATGTTCCACAACTGATTGAGGGCAGCGGCCTTGAGCTCGTGCGCTTCGCTTGGTGCGACACGCACGGCATGTTGCGCGGAAAAACGCTCACTGCAAAAGCAGCCATCCAAGCACTCCAAAACGGTGTGGGCATGGTCAGCACTTTGATGCTGAAGGACACCTCCGACCGCACCGCCTTCAAAGTGTTCGAGCGCAGCATTGCACAAGATTTACCGGGCTTTGAATTTGCAAACAACTTGTTGCTAATGCCTATTGCAGAGAGTTTCAAGGTCTTACCTTGGGCCGAAAAAACGGGCTGGATTTTGTGTCAACCCACTTTCCTTGACGGCGAACAAGTTCCGTTTGACACGCGGCACCAATTACAAAAAGCCTTGGCTCAATTGGCACAAAAAGGTTTGGGCATGGTGTGTGGGTTAGAGGTGGAATTTCATATCTACCGATTGCGCGACCCACTTCATGGTGCAGATTTAGACCCCGACTCCGCCGCATGGCCCGGCCCTTGCCCCGAGGTGAGTTTGATTCATCCGGGCTACAACCTGTTGTCAGAGAATTGTTTCGACATGGCCGAAGAGCCGCTGCGTATCGTGCAACACACGGCGCAAGCGCTGGGGTTGCCTTTGCAATCGCTCGAAATCGAATTAGGCCCCAGCCAAGTCGAAGCCGTGTTTGATGCAACCGATGCACTCACCGCTGCCGACAACATGGTGCTCTTTCGCAGTGCCACACGTCAGGCACTTAGGCGCGCTGGCTATCACGCCACCTTTATGTGCCGTCCCCCGTTTGAAAACATCATGTCCAGTGGTTGGCATTTGCATCAATCGTTGGTGCATTTACAAACAGGTCGCAACGCCTTCATGCGCGATGCGTCTGAAGCCAACACACCCGACAACTCGCAGCCCCATGAAGCGCGCCACACCTTGTCTGAATTGGGCTCGCATTACTTGGCCGGACTACTGACCCACGCACAAGGAATGACCGTGATGTGTACGCCCACAGCAAACGGTTTTGGGCGTTTCCGCCCCAACGCACTAGCGCCTCAATCGATTGTGTGGGGACGAGATAACCGTGGCGCGATGTTGCGCGTCATCGGTCACGCAGGCGATGAGGCCACGCGAATTGAAAACCGTTTGGGCGAGCCCGCAGCAAATCCCTATCTTTATATGGCGGCTCAAATTCATGCAGGTCTCGACGGAATGGCGCAACAGTTGCAACCACCGCTGGCCACCGATTCACCCTATGCCACGGCGGAGGAAGCGCAAAGTAATAGCCCTACACGTATTCCCAGTCATTTAAACGATGCGTTGGCAGCACTGCAAGCTGACGCTGTGATGTGCCAAGGATTTGGCGCAGATTTTGTTCGCTACTACAGCCGCATCAAAGCCGCAGAGCAACAACGATTTGAGGCGGCAGAGGACAAACTAGAGTTTCAACGCCGAGAGTATTTCGGTCGCATTTAAAAAGAGAAAACCCGATGATCCAAATTACCGTATTTGAAAACGCGCAAGATACCCAAGGCAAAACGATCAGTGCTAAACCTGGTCAAAGCCTGATGAAGGCTGCGATTGCGGCAGATATTGAGGGCGTTGCAGCAGACTGTGGCGGCACACTCACTTGCGCCACTTGTCATGTGATGGTGCGTGAACCTTGGGCCAGCCAATTACCCGCCATCACCGATGATGAAGATGGCATGCTCGACTTTGCCGCGTGTGCGCGTCAATCAAACAGTCGTTTATCTTGTCAAATTACGTTGACTGAATCGATGGACGGAATGCAAATCGATTTGCCAGCGAGCCAGTATTAATTAGCTCAGCGCATTCCGGGGAAACCGCCACCGCCGAGTCCAGGCATGCCTTTCATGCCGCCCATGCGTTTCATCATTTTCATGAGCCCGCCACCGCTCATCTTCTTCATCATGGTTTGCATTTGCTCAAATTCTTTGAGCAAGCGGTTGACGTCTTGCACTTGAACACCCGCGCCCGCTGCAATGCGTCGCTTGCGTGTCGCTTTAATGAGCTCAGGCTTGCGGCGCTCAAGTGCGGTCATGCTGTGAATGATGCCTTGCTTACGACCAATGTCTTTTTCTGCTTTGCTTAAATCGACCTCACTGGCTTTGGCCGCCATTTGCGTGGGCAACTTATCCATCAAATTAGACAAGCCTCCCATCGAACGCATTTGTTGAATTTGAGACAAGAAATCGTTCAAGTCAAAGGCATCGCCGCGTTTAACTTTTTCGGCGAGTTTTTGTGCAGACGCCATGTCCACACCAGCCGTGACTTGCTCAACCAAAGCGACGATATCGCCCATGCCCAACACACGTCCAGCATGGCGATTTGCGTCAAACAATTCCAAGCCATCTAGCTTCTCGCTGGTACCCGCAAATTTAATGGGAGCGCCCGTAATTTGACGTACTGATAACGCCGCACCACCGCGTGAATCGCCGTCGAGTTTGGTCAACACGATGCCCGTCAATGGCAAAGCATCACGGAAAGCCTTGGCCGTGTTGATCGCATCTTGACCTTGCATGGCATCCACCACAAACAAAGTTTCAATCGGATTAAGAACGCCATGCAAGGTTTTGATTTCTTGCATCAACACGTCATCAATTGCCAATCGACCCGCAGTGTCTACCAACAACACATCGAAGTAATGTTTGCGCGCATAGTCAAGCGCTGCGCGTGCGATGTCTTCAGGTTTTTGATCTGCCGAACTAGGAAACCACTCCGCACCAGCCTGCGCCGTGACCGTTTTTAATTGCTCAATCGCAGCAGGTCGATAGACGTCGCCCGAAACTGTCAGCACTTTCTTTTTGCGCTGTTGAATCAGCCAACGCGCCAATTTCGCAGTCGTTGTCGTTTTACCTGCGCCCTGTAAGCCCGCCATCAAAATCACAGCGGGGGGTTGCGTGGCGAGGTCCAAATCGCTGACGCCCTCACCCATCGTGGCAGCCAACTCTTTGTTCACAATCGCGACTAAAGCCTGACCGGGCTGCAACGAGCCCACCACCTCTTGACCCAGCGCCTTGTCTTTCACGCGCGCAATAAAGTCTCGCACCACAGGCAGCGCCACATCTGCCTCTAGCAAAGCCATGCGCACTTCGCGCAACATATCGGCTACGTTGCTCTCGGTAATGCGCGCCTGTCCGCTGATGTGTTTAACCAGTCGTGAGAGTTTGTCCGTTAAAGCAGAGGCCATATAAACCCAGAAAAACCCAGATGTGGGCGCGGTGAAGGAGTCAAGCAAAACGCTAAACTTAGGACATGATTTTAGCCAGCGACATCCCTCTGACCTGGTGGCTTGGACTGCCCACCGCCGTCGCCTATGCACTAACTGGTCTGATAGGCCCGCGAGTCGCGCCGGACATGGGGCACCGACTACTCAGCTTGCCGTGGGCATTACATGGACTGGGACTTGTCTATGCACTTTTTGGCCCACAAGACGATGGCATGCGTTTTGGGTTTGCCCCAGCACTTTCAGTCACCGCGTGGCTGATGCTGACCTTTTACGTGGTCGAACAACACTGGTTTCCACAACTTCGCACGCGCTGGACGTTGGCCGGAGTGGGCGCCGTTGTCGTGCTTCTTGCCGCGGCCTTTCCGGGCGCTAAGTTACATATTGAAACTTCGCCTTGGTTGCCATTGCACTTGGCTTTAGGTGTGGCCTCTTATGGATTATTTGCCGCAGCCGTCGTGCACGCTTGGTTGATGACTCGCGCAGAACGTCAAATGCGATTAGCCGCAGAGACACAAGTTGGGTTGCCATTACTAACACTCGAACGTCTGACGTTTAGATTCGTGGGCGCGGGCTTTGCGCTGTTGACCGCCACATTAGCGGCCGGTTGGTTGTTTGGTGACAGCTTGTACGGCCCTCAGGCGGCTTGGCGCTGGGACCACAAAACAGTTTTTTCTTTGTTGTCTTGGATCACCTTTGCGCTGCTTCTGCTGGGGCGCAGTCGTTTCGGCTGGCGTGGACGTAAAGCGGTGCGCGTGCTCTACATTGGAGCAGCCCTGTTGCTCTTGGGATACGCGGGATCACGTTTTGTACTTGAAGTTATTTTGGGACGCGTGACATGAGATATCTCTTATTAATTCTGGTCGTATTGGCTGGCATTTGGTGGATTCGACAGCTCCGTGGCGGATCATCCAATCAATCGAACACCTCTCAGTCAGATGCACAAATCATGGTGCCGTGCGCGCATTGCGGCGTTCATACGCCCGAAAAAGAGATCGTCTACGGTAAGCACGGCGCTACTTACTGCAGCAAATCGCATCAACAACAACACGAAAGCTAAACGCATGTCCGCGAGCGATTCGCTGTGGCAAAAAGGGTGGTATCAATTTGCGCGTCACACGCCCTCGCCGAATTTTGGCGCTCGTCCTGCTGACCTGCCCATCGATCTCATCGTGGTGCATGCCATTAGCCTGCCCCCAGGCGTGTATGGCGGCCCAGAGATTGAAGCGCTATTCACCAACACGCTCGATTGGGACGCGCACCCCTACTTTCAAGAAATACGTGGCATCGAAGTTTCTGCACATTTCGTGATTCGTCGACAGGGTGAACTGGTTCAATTTGTCAGTTGCGATGATCGCGCTTGGCATGCTGGCCAATCGAGTTACCAAGGCCGAGAAAACTGCAACGATTTTTCTGTGGGCATCGAACTTGAAGGGTTAGAAGATGAAACATTTGAATCCGCTCAATACGACACCTTGAGCGCTTTATGCGCTGCCATCGCACAACACTATCCCATTCGCTCTATCACAGGTCATGAACATATTGCTCCCGGACGAAAAAAAGACCCTGGTCAAAAGTTTGATTGGGGACTTTTGCAACAGTCTTTAGGTTGGCATGACCAGACTTTCCCGAATAAGAAAAATATTTTTTAATTCGCCTATTCCCTCAACCTACCTGCTAGGTTTTGAGTCGTGATTTTTTCATTCAAGACGTGATGCGGATTTGCACACCAAAACCCTTCAAACTGCGCGTCAATTCTTAATTTCACAGACAAAATTCTGATGTCAATTAGGCTTGCAGATGATGTCGAAAAAAATACACCTCGTAAGTCCCACTTCCAGATGTCGAGAATGTAATTATTTCCTACGAACACACTACCGGTAGTGTCTTGGCAGGGAGGCGAACACCAGATATAGTGTGGGCTTCAAATTTACAAAGCGGCTATGTTGCCGCTTTTCGGCGCTTTTTTAAAGCGCAACTCAAACGCTCAAAAGGAAGAAAAAAGACATGCAAACCGTTGAGACCGTCGTGCACGCAACACCCATGGGCAACCCCACCGTTGCACACGATCGAGCCGCTATGAGCAACCCAACCATGTTGGCGCATTACCAAATCATTCGCCGCAACGGCGCAGTTGTTCCATTCGAACCTGCCAAGATTGCTGTGGCCATGATGAAGGCGTTTTTGGCGGTACACGGCACCCAGGGTGCGGCCTCTGCAAGCGTTCGCGAAACGGTCGATGCTTTAACTCAAGCGGTTGTGCGTGCGTTGATGCGCTCACGCCCAGGTGGCGGCACTTTCCATATCGAAGATGTGCAAGACCAAGTTGAGCTAGGGCTCATGCGCGGTGGCCATCATGAAATCGCACGCGCCTATGTGCTGTATCGCGAACGTCGTACGCAAGAGCGTGCGCATACACACGAACAGCAAGCGCCTGCCGCACCCGCCATGCATGTGATCGACAACGGTCAACGTGTTGCCTTAGACGTCAACAATCTACAGCGCCTGATTCAAGATGCTTGCGCTGGACTCGGTGCCGACGTCAAACCCGAGCCGATCTTGGCCGAGACCATGCGCAACCTGTATGACGGCGTACCGATGGATGAGGTCTACAAGGCGGCGATCTTGGCGACTCGCACTTTGATCGAGAAAGATCCTGACTACACCTACGCAACAGCTCGCTTGCTGATGCACACCATCGTCAAAGAAGTTCTGGGTCATGAAGTGCTGCACGCAGACATGGGTCAACACTACGCAGAGTACTTCCCGCAGTTCATTCAAAAAGGGGTCGACAACGAGTTGCTCGATCCGTCCATGTTGCAGTTCGATTTGAAGCGCCTAGGTTGCGCACTCAAAGCAGAACGCGATTTGAAATTTGACTACCTCGGTCTACAAACCCTCTACGACCGCTATTTCTTGCATGTTCGTAAACAACGCATTGAATTGCCGCAAGCTTTCTTCATGCGTGTTGCGATGGGCTTGTCGCTGAATGAAATCGACCGCGAAGCTCGCGCCATTGAGTTCTATGAAGTCCTTTCTTCTTTCGACTTCATGTCCAGCACGCCCACTTTGTTTAACAGTGGTACGTTGCGCTCACAGCTCTCGAGCTGCTACTTGTCTACTGTGCCTGACCACTTAGACGGCATTTACGAACTCATTAAAGAGAACGCTTTACTGTCGAAATTCGCAGGCGGTTTGGGCAACGATTGGACTCGCGTGCGCGCTTTAGGAAGCCACATCAAAGGAACCAACGGTGAATCACAAGGCGTTGTGCCCTTCCTGAAAGTGGTGAACGACACAGCGGTCGCGGTCAATCAAGGCGGCAAACGCAAAGGCGCCGTCTGTACTTATCTAGAAACTTGGCACTTAGATGTCGAAGAGTTCTTAGAGCTTCGTAAAAATACGGGTGACGATCGCCGCCGCACCCACGACATGAACACAGCCAACTGGATTCCAGACTTGTTCATGCGTCGCGTCATGGAAAAGGGCGAGTGGACGTTGTTCTCGCCCTCAGACGTGCCTGACTTGCACGATCTCTTCGGCGCTGAATTCGAAAAGGCCTATGTCGCCTACGAAGCCAAAGCCAAACGCGGCGAAATCAAACCCAGCAAAACCGTTCAAGCCACTGATATGTGGCGCAAGATGTTGACCATGTTGTTCGAAACCGGACACCCATGGATCACCTTCAAAGACCCCTGCAATGTCCGCTCACCACAACAGCACGTTGGCGTGGTGCATTCGTCCAATCTGTGTACTGAAATCACACTGAATACTAGCGATACAGAAACTGCGGTCTGCAATTTAGGCTCCGTCAATCTGTCGCAGCACTTGAAAGACGGCGCTAACGGCAAAGAGCTTGATCACGACAAACTTAAGCGCACCATCACAGTGGCGATGCGCATGCTCGACAACGTGATTGACATCAATTACTACGCTGTCAAAAAAGCGCGCGACTCTAACTTGCGTCATCGTCCTGTGGGCATGGGCATCATGTCCTTCCAAGACAGCTTGTACGAAATGCGCGTGCCCTACGCCTCACAAGAAGCCGTCGAGTTTGCCGATCGTTCGATGGAAGCGGTTTGCTACTACGCCTACTGGGCGTCGACCGAGTTGGCCAAAGAACGCGGTCAATATGCTAGCTACAAAGGATCTTTGTGGGACAAAGGCATCTTGCCCATCGACTCACTAGACCTCTTGGAGCAAGCACGTGGTGGCTATTTAGAAGTTGACCGCTCAAAAACCATGGACTGGGATGCTCTGCGCGCCAAAATCGCCAAGGACGGTATGCGCAATTCCAACTGCGTCGCGATTGCACCCACCGCCACTATTTCAAACATCATCGGCGTTGATGCATCGATCGAGCCTTGCTTTGGCAATTTGTCTGTCAAGTCCAACCTGTCTGGCGAGTTCACAGTCATCAACAGCTACTTGGTACGCGATTTAAAGCGCCTTGGGTTGTGGGACGACGTGATGGTGATGGACCTGAAACACTTTGATGGTTCGCTGCGTCCTATTGACCGAGTGCCACAAGAAATCAAAGCCCTGTATGCCACAGCATTTGAAGTTGAACCCACATGGCTGGTAGAGGCTGCATCGCGTCGCCAAAAATGGATTGACCAAGCGCAGTCACTCAACATTTACATGGCGGGTGCATCGGGCAAAAAACTAGACGAGACCTACAAACTCGCTTGGTTGCGCGGTTTAAAAACCACTTACTACCTTCGCACATCAAGCGCGCAACAAGTCGAGAAATCGACCGTGCAAGCAGGCTCACACAACGCCGTGTCTTCGGGTCCTGCGACGGGTGGCATGAGCGCACTTGAAGCAGCCGCATTAGCAGCGCAAGCGCAGATGAATGCCATTCCCGCCACTGACATTAAATTCTGCGGAGTGGACGATCCCACTTGCGAATCTTGTCAGTAAATTTGCAAATACAAATTTGTAATTGCACAACAAATCTTGCAACGAAATGAAGCGAACGCTTTGCGTTTCGCTTCGTTGCATTCATAATTCGAACATTGGATAATTACTTATGCTGACCTGGGACGAAGAAGTTAAGCCCTCATCGCCATCACCACTGACAAGCGGCATCACCAGCCGCTCGATGGAACTCCCACCTCTTTCTACAACGCGCACTCTGCACGATGGGGCAACAGCTCCCTCTGCTGCAACCGTTCAGACTGCTGCTCCCGTTTCTTCAGCTGCGACCAACGAGCGTCGCGTTAACGCTGCCGATAAGCGAATCATCAACGGCCAGACTGACGTGAACCAATTGGTTCCATTCAAATACAAGTGGGCTTGGGAAAAATACCTTGCCACTTGCGCCAATCACTGGATGCCACAAGAAGTCAACATGACGCGTGATATTGCGTTGTGGAAAGACCCCAATGGATTGAGTGAAGATGAACGCCGTGTCATCAAACGTAACCTCGGCTTCTTTGTAACCGCAGACTCATTGGCTGCTAACAATATCGTGTTGGGCACCTACCGCCACATCACGGCTCCTGAGTGCCGCCAGTTCCTGTTGCGTCAAGCGTTTGAAGAAGCCATTCATACACACGCCTATCAATACATTGTTGAATCTCTTGGCTTAGACGAGTCAGAAATTTTCAACGCGTATCACGAAGTTAAATCAATCCGCGACAAAGATGAATTCTTGATTCCTTTCATCGATGCGATCATGGATCCCAACTTCGTGACTGGCACCCCTGAAACCGATCAAACACTGTTGAAGTCGTTGATTGTTTTTGCCTGCTTGATGGAAGGCTTGTTCTTCTATGTCGGCTTCACCCAAATTTTGGCCTTAGGTCGTCAAAACAAAATGACTGGCGCCGCAGAGCAGTATCAATACATCTTGCGTGACGAATCGATGCATTGCAATTTCGGCATCGACTTGATCAATCAAATCAAACTCGAAAATCCACACTTGTGGACGGCCGAGTTCAAAGAAGAAATCAAGGGCTTGTTTATGCAAGCTGTAGAGCTTGAGTATCGCTACGCAGAAGACACCATGCCACGCGGCGTATTAGGCTTGAACGCTTCTATGTTTAAAGGTTATCTGCGCTACATCGCTAATCGCCGTGCGACACAAATCGGATTAGAAGCCCTCTTCCCCAATGAAGAGAATCCATTCCCATGGATGAGCGAAATGATCGACCTGAAGAAAGAGCGCAATTTCTTTGAAACTCGCGTGATTGAGTACCAATCTGGTGGTGCTCTTTCTTGGGATTGACCCTTTACTACGTATCAATGACAACCAATTTGTCCATCACAACAAAAAGCATCCATACGAGGTGCTGCTGTGAAGGACTTACCCTGTTCATGGTGTTGGACCCGGGTCCAGCACCATGAATCGCTTCACATACAAAAAACCGTGTGAAGTGTTTTCACCCAATGATCTAAATTCGATCTAGGAGAACATAAATGGCAACTGCAAAAAAATCGGCACCTAAAAAGGCCACTGCAAAGAAAGCTGTAGCTAAGAAGCCAGCAGCAAAGAAGGTTGCGGCTAAAAAGCCAGCAGCGAAAAAAGTAGCAGCGAAGAAAAAACCTGCTGCTAAAAAAGTAGCGGCTAAAAAGCCAGTAGCGAAGAAGGTTGCGGCCAAAAAGCCAGCAGCTAAGAAGGTTGCGGCTAAGAAAGTAGCTGCGAAGAAAAAGCCCGCTGCAAAAAAAGTAGCAGCTAAAAAGCCAGCAGCCAAGAAAACAGCTGCGAAAAAAGTAGCCAAGAAAGCAGCTAAGAAGCCTGCTGCCAAAAAACCAGCTGCGAAAAAAGCCGCTAAAAAGCCTGCTGCAAAGAAAGCCGCGAAGGCACCCGCTGTCCACGCGCAGACGACGTTAAACCCTCAAGCTGCTTGGCCTTTCCCAACAGCAAGCAGACCTTAATCTGAAAACGATTGAGTCACCGGTTTACCGAAAGCTCAAGCCCGAAGCCGAAAGGCCTCGGGCTTTTTCTTAGCCATTTCTATGACTGCAATTTCTGATAGCTCTTATTTACGACTTGAAAAAACAGGTTCAGTCATCGTCGATATTCATGTCATTCCGAATGCTTCGCGTACACAAAGCGATGGCGAACACGACAGCGCATTAAAAGTCAGGCTACATGCGCCTCCCGTTGATGGCAAAGCAAATGTCGCGTTAGTCGCTTGGCTGGCTGACACTTTAGAGATTGCCAAGAGAGACGTAGAACTTGTACGAGGGCAAACCTCCAAAAGAAAACAGCTGCGTGTTAGTGCAGCTGCATCTTTGAAAGCTAAATGGCAGAATTTGACGCAACCTTGTTAGTGGGTCACCAGTCCTGCAACAGAATAGTTTTGCGGACCACGTTGAGCAATTTTGAGTGCGCCAACTTGATTGCCTAAAGCCGCACACTTCTCCAACGACCAGCCCTGCTCCAACCCAAACAACAGAGCGCCACGCCATGCATCTCCACATCCTGTGGGGTCAACAACAGCAGACGGTTTAACGGGCGGGACTAACGTCTTATGACCATCAATCCAAACTTCACATCCCTCAGCGCCAAGTGTCACGATCAAGCCTTGCACGCGTTTTGAAATGTCTGCGTGGCTGAGTCCCGTGCGATCGCTCAACATCTTTCCTTCATAGTCATTCACCGTGACCCATGTGGCTTGATCAATGAAACGAGCCAAGTCGTCGCCATCAAACATGGGCAAGCCTTGGCCGGGATCAAAAACAAATGGAATGTCTGCAGCTTTAAATTGCGCAGCATGCTCAAGCATGGCGTCTCGACCATCCGGAGAAATAATGCCTAATTTGATATCGGCACGTTTTTCAACGCGAGTGATATGAGCTTGCATCATTGCTCCGGGATGAAAAGCAGTGATCTGATTGTTGTCACGATCCGTCATGATCATGGCTTGAGCGGTGTAAGTGTCTGGTACTTGACGGACAAACTCGGTCGAAATACCCAGCGTTTTTAAACGCTCAAAATAATCTGCTGCGTCCGTACCCAAAGTCGCCATTGGCAGAGGTGTTCCTCCCAAAATTTTTAGGCTGTACGCGATATTTCCGGCGCATCCTCCAAAGTCACGCCTTAAGGCTGGGACTAAAAATGACACATTCAAAATGTGCAATTGATCGGGCAAGATCTGTTCAGAAAAACGACCTTCGAAACTCATGATGGAGTCAAACGCGAGCGAGCCGCAAATTAGCGATGCCATGAAAACACTTTCTTGGTTAAGGGTAAAAAACTATTGCACGGAATCCTGTGATGCGATGCCGCACTGATTCATCTAAATCGAAATTTAAATTAACACGAATGTCTCTCAGCGCTTGCAAATGATCTTTATTCGATAACTCTTGAGCTGAGAAAACACGACGGACTAAAACTTGATCGCGTATATCCGTCAAACTTAACTCCAGCGAAGGCAATGCCACCGCGTGATGTTGCGAGTTTTTCAATCTGAGTTGAACGCTGTAACCGCCTTCTGGATTTTCCATAAAGCTGCTGCTTTCAATCAGAACAGCTTCAGGTTCGCGCGGCCAATTTATTTCACAACCAGACGGCACGCACAACACAGACAAAAATCCTCGGAGCGCCGGTTCTTCGGCCACTATGGCGTCTCGATTCCAAAGCAACATTTGAAACGTCATCACCAATGAAAGTAAACAGGCGCCAAAAACCCATAGCAGTTGCGAGCGCGTTGAAACTTGCTCATTGGCAACACTTTCAACGCCAGAAGGCATTGGCTCATCAGAGATTGCTTGCGTCACACCCGCCCTAAAAAGATCAGGCGCGAAAATATTTTCTGGCACAACACGTTCAACCGGAGCTGCGTCAACTAGCTTGGGAGTGAAATAAAGATACGCCTCAAAGACATGTGAGCAGCGCCCACATCGCACCCATCCTTTAGCTAGTTCTAGCTGTTGGGGCGACACCTTAAAGGCGGTTTCGCATTGGGGGCAGTGAGTCACTTGCATTAGCAATGGGCTGTCATCAAAATCCAACCATCTTCGGCGTCTGCAACTTCTAGCTTGCAGTAGGGTGCGTAAGCGTCCTTTAACTCTTGAGTCTGACGCTCTAATATGCCCGCTAAAACCAAATGCCCGCCGGTGGCAACATGGCTGCGCAACAAAGGCGCCAGCACTTTTAAAGGCGTCGCCAAAATATTAGCCAGTACCGTTTGATACGTGCCGGTGGCTTTATCGGGCAAGCCAGCATTTAATTCAATATGGTTTGATTCAGCATTCAAAACCGTTGAAGTCACGGCTGCTTCGTCAATGTCAACGGCATCAACATTGGTAGCGCCATACATAGCAGCGCCAATGGCTAATATTCCTGAGCCACAACCGTAGTCGAGCACTCGCTGTCGATTTAAATCATGGGTCGCTATCCAACGCAAACACATGCGCGTGGTGGGGTGAGTTCCAGTGCCAAAAGCTAGGCCTGGGTCCAACCTAATTATTTTTTTAGCCTGCGCCGGTGGTTCGTGCCAAGTGGGAACAATCCAAAATTCGGGCGTGATTTCGACAGGGGCAAATTGCGATTGCGTCAGTCTGACCCAATCTTGATCTGCGACAGCCTGCACACCCAAAATCTCACCACCTGCAAAAAAATCTTGTAGCGCCAACAAACGAGATGCTTCCTGAGCCAAAGATTCATCGACAAACAGTGCCGTGATACGCGAACGCTTCCAACCCTCTTTAGGTGGCGGCATGCCCGGCTCCCCAAACAGTGCTTGCTCGGCATCTGTTTGGGCATCCGCGTCTTCGACTGACACGCTTAAAGCATCAAGCGCATCTAGCGCCTCGCACACAGCAGACACGCTGTCTTCGGGGCACATCAGTCGAAGTTCGAACATTAGCGCTTATGAGCGGCTAGCCACTCTTCTAAATAATGAATATTGGTTCCGCCCGCCATGAACTTTGAGTCCACCATCAACTCTCGGTGCAGCGGAATGTTGGTGTTGATCCCCTCCACCAAAGTTTCTGCCAACGCGGTACGCATACGCGCCAATGCTTCGTCTCGGGTGTCGCCATGCACAATGATTTTGCCAATCATCGAGTCGTAGTTAGAGGGCACAAAGTAATTGGTGTAGATGTGTGAATCCACCCGCACACCCGGACCACCTGGTGCGTGCCACATCGTGACGCGACCAGGAGAGGGAATGAACTTGAAGGGGTCTTCCGCATTGATACGGCATTCAATCGCATGACCGCGCACTTCGATATCGCGTTGCGCAAACGGCAACTTCATACCTGCGGCCACCATGATTTGGGTTTTCACGATATCGACACCCGTGATGTACTCAGTCACAGGGTGTTCAACTTGAACACGGGTGTTCATTTCAATGAAATAAAACTCTCCGTTTTCATACAGAAACTCAAACGTACCAGCACCCCGATAACCGATTTTTTTACACGCTGCCGCACAACGCTCACCAATTTTTTCAATCAATTTACGCGGAACTCCAGGAGCGGGCGCCTCTTCAATGACCTTTTGATGGCGGCGTTGCATCGAGCAATCGCGCTCGCCTAAATAGACAGCATTTTTATGCTTATCGGCCAAAATTTGAATTTCAATGTGGCGAGGGTTTTGAAGAAACTTCTCCATATAGACAGCGGGATTACCGAACGCTGTTCCAGCCTCCGCCTTGGTCATGGCCACCGCATTAATCAACGCAGCCTCGGTATGCACCACACGCATGCCACGACCGCCTCCGCCCCCCGCGGCCTTGATGATCACCGGATAGCCCACACTTTTTGCGATGCGTTTAATTTGTGCTGGGTCATCAGGCAACTCGCCTTCTGAACCGGGCACACAAGGAACGCCCGCTTTAATCATGGCCTGCTTGGCCGACACTTTGTCGCCCATGATTCGAATCGAATCGGCTGTTGGCCCGATGAACTGAAATCCGCTTTTTTCGACACGCTCAGCGAAATCGGCGTTCTCACTCAAGAAACCATAACCGGGGTGAATGGCTTCAGCATCCGTCACTTCAGCAGCGGCAATGATGGCTGGCATATTCAGGTAACTTAAAGCTGAAGCTGCTGGCCCGATGCAAACCGCCTCGTCAGCCAACTTGATGTACTTGGCTTCACGATCCGCTTCCGAATAAACCATCACCGCCTTGACACCCAGCTCGCGGCAGGCGCGTTGAATGCGCAAAGCGATTTCGCCCCGATTGGCGATTAATATTTTTTTAAACATAAAGAAGTCGCCTGTTATTCAATGATGAACAGGGGTGCGCCGTACTCAACAGCTTGACCGTTTTCGGCCAATATCTTGATGATCGTGCCCGACTTATCGGCTTCAATCTCGTTCAAGATCTTCATGGCTTCAATAATGCAAACCGTCTCGCCTTCTTTGACTTGGCTGCCTACTTCCACAAAAGCTTTGGCACCCGGACTAGACGAACGGTAGAAAGTGCCCACCATCGGTGACTTCACGGTGTGACCAGCCGCCACAACTTCAACGTCAGCCACGGGCGCTGCTGGAGCAGCAGCAGGAACTGGAGCTGCAGCCACAGGAGCAGGTGCAACAACAGGAGCGGGTGCGTGCATGGGAGCCATGACAGCCACTGGTGCAGGCGCACTCTTGACGATACGGACCGTACCTTCTGCCTCTGTGATTTCGAGTTCAGACACATTGGAGTCGGAGACTAGGTCAATCAACGTCTTGAGTTTGCGCAAATCCATAACTACACCTTATTTGTTGTAAATAAGTGCCTAATTTACACCAAATATGCGCTGAAATGACCTTTTCCGCCCTCAAACTAGCCAGCTTTTGATGTCATCTTCGGTCAATTTACCTAATTTCCGATGCTTTGGCCGACCTTGAGCATCCAAAACAATCGTAAATGGCAAGCCCGATTGCTCATTGCCCAGTGATTTGCCTAGTTCAGTCCCGTTCAGCCCCGCTAATCCAATGTCATAAGTGACCGGAAATTGAGTTAAAAACTGTCGAACTCGAGAGGGTTGATCTACGGCCAATCCAATCATTTTCCATCCATTTGATGAATTTTGACGGTAGAAGGCATCAATAAGCGGCATCTCCTCGACGCACGGCGGACACCAAGTTGCCCAAAAATTAATCACCAGGGGGTGGCTACGGTAGTCCGCCATTCGCAGCGTTGACCCCAAAGGAGATTCGAACTCGGATGCCCAAAGCGCATCCAAAGCCAGGGAGGAAGGCGCCTCCAATTGATGACGCCTCAAAGCGACGCCAACCCCCAAGGCAGCAGCTGTCAACGCCACCCCGCCATATAAGAAAGACCTCTTTTTTGCATCTAACATCTTTTAAAACCTATCTAAAGATCAATAATTTTCTTTAAAGCCGTTAAATCGCCTCTTTGAGAACGGCCTTTCTCATCTAACTTCAATGCGCCACGTAAGTCATCGAGGTCGTAAATCATCAAATGCACCCAAACTCGTTGATCAAGTCCATGACACGAACACAGCACGCTTAACGCATCGACTGATTCACCCTGAAACCCCTGAACAGAGCTCACCTCGTAACGCACATTTTGATCAATGAGTTTGATTTCCGCTGATTTGGAGTCATCACAAAATAGCTGCAGGTAAATATCCGACAAGCCCGTCGCCGTCCCCCGCCAAACAGCGCCGCCTAGGTGTGGCCTAAATTCCGCCATGCGCTCCATCCACGTTGCCGCTAACGCGCGTAAGGCTGCCAATTCAGCCGGTTGTGTGTCTGCACAAAACACACTCAGATACTCGCGAACCGCATCTTCCAATTGATCATTGTTGGGTAACGCAGCTCGTCCATTGAGCCCCAATTGCTTTACAGCACGACGTTTGGCGGGCCCGTATTCCAAACCTTCCTCAACCACCATGCGTGCGGCAGTCGCAGCAATTTCGTCTTGCACTGTATTCATAGACTCAGATTGTGAAGCACTCCCAAGGCAGCCACCTAAAATCTAGGTCATGCACATACACATTTTGGGAATTTGCGGAACGTTCATGGGTGGACTTGCCGCTTTGGCGAGGGAAGCTGGGCACAAGGTAACGGGTTGCGACGCTGGCGTTTACCCTCCGATGAGCGATCAATTGAGAAGCTTGGGGATTGAGCTCATTGAAGGGTTTGACGCCGATCAAATGCGTTTAAAACCCGATGTGTTCGTGATTGGCAACGTCGTTTCTCGTGCTCGTTTGCCAGATGGCTCGCCCAAATTCCCTTTGATGGAGGCTATTTTGGAGAGCGGCTGCGCCTACACCAGCGGCCCAGAATGGCTTTGCGCGAATGTCTTGCATCACCCTACGCAACCCCGACACGTACTGGCCGTCGCCGGCACCCATGGCAAAACAACCACGACTTCCATGCTGGCATGGATCCTTCAAGCTGCAGGGCTTGAGCCGGGCTTTTTAGTGGGCGGAGTCCCCATGAACTTTGGTGTCTCTGCGCGCTTGGGGCGACTCAGCTCTTCCGCCGATGTGGCCATGCAAAAACGAACGCCCTTTGTGATTGAGGCAGATGAATACGACACCGCTTTTTTTGACAAGCGCAGTAAATTTGTTCACTACCGCCCCCGAACGGCCATCTTGAACAACCTTGAGTTCGACCACGCAGATATTTTTGACAACCTAGCAGCCATCGAACGCCAGTTTCATCACCTCGTTCGAACAGTCCCTAGCTCAGGTCGCCTAGTTGTCAATGGTCAAGAAGACAGCTTGCAGCGCGTCCTGGACCAAGGCCATTGGAGTCATGTTGCGAAATTTGGCACACAGAACCAAGACTGGTCAACGCAGGGCGAACCCGATCACTTTGCCGTCCTTCATCTTGGACAAGAAGTGGGTCGCGTTCAATGGGACATCACCGGCGTCCACAACCAACTCAATGCACTGGCTGCCATCGCAGCGGCTGAGCACTTAGGGGTATCGCCCGCGCAAGCAGCTGCGTCGCTCAGCGACTTTCAAAATGTGCGACGCAGAATGGAGATACGCGGAACAGTGGCTCGGCCAGGTGGCGACATCACCCTCTACGATGACTTTGCGCATCACCCCACCGCCATTCGAACCACGCTTGATGGCCTGCGCAGAAAAGTAGGTCCCAACGCACGCATCTTGGCCGTGTTTGAGCCACGCAGCAACACGATGAAATTGGGAACGATGAAGTCGCAACTGCCTTGGAGTCTTGAAGACGCGAACCTCGCGTTTTGCCACTCTGGCGGCCTAGACTGGAACGCAACAGAAGCGCTGGCCCCCATGGGAAGTCGCGCCAGTGTTGGGGGAACTGTTGATGAGGTGATCAGTCAGGTCGTTGCAGCAGCAAAAGCTGGCGACCATGTGCTGTGCATGAGCAACGGTGGATTCGGTGGAATCCACAGCAAGCTGTTATCTGCGCTGGCGACGTAACTCGATCGCTTTGGACAACACGTCGAGCGACGTGAGCGTGTCCTCCCACCCTAAACAGGCATCGGTAATGCTCTT
>CAZEAQ010000008.1:0-23594 GCA_964510145.1 uncultured Bordetella sp. | reverse complement strand
CCGGCGAGTGGTGGCTCAAGGCCGTGGACATCGTGCACGACGTGGGCCGCAGCATTAACCCCGCGATAGACAAAGGCCAAATCGAAGGCGCCTACATCCAAGGCATGGGTTGGTTGACGATGGAAGAGTGCATTTGGGACAAAAAGGGCAAGCTGCTCACGCACGGCCCAAGCACCTACAAAATTCCAGTGGCGGGCGATGTGCCCGAGCACTTTAAGGTGTCGTTGTTTGATAACCAAAACCTCAAACCCACACCGTTCAACAGCAAGGCCACAGGCGAGCCACCTTTGATGTTGGGCTTGTCTGCATTCTTCGCTTTGCGCGATGCGGTCGCCGCCAGCGCTGACCACAAAGCGGTGGTTCATTTAGATGCACCTGCCACCCCAGAGCGCATCTTGATGGCTTGCGAAAAGGTAAAGGGTGCCGCGGCACACCGCTGAGTTAATCAACCAGCTTCAGCACGCCGACGGCGTGTTGGTGTCGGTGGACAGCGTGCAGGGCTCTGGCCCCCGTGAAGTAGGGGCTTGGATGGCCGTGTTTGCTAACGGCTTGGTAAACACCATTGGCGGCGGGCATTTAGAGTTTCAAGCCATCACCGAAGCCCGTGCTTTATTGGCCAGCGCCAGTCAATCGTCCACGCACGAAGACAACGCCATCACCACACGCTACGCGCTTGGCCCTGCGCTAGGGCAATGCTGCGGTGGTGTGGTGCATTTGAAGTTTGAGCGCATCAGTGCCGCGGATGCGCCTGCACTCAAGCAGCGTTTATTGGCGCACGGAAAACCGCTCACTTTGTTTGGCGGCGGACACGTCGGCCGTGCCCTCATTCAGGTGCTCGCGGGCTTGCCCTTTAACGTGCAATGGGTGGATAGTCGTGACGAAATTTTTCCGCCCCTCTTGCCCCCCAACGTGGTGTGCGAGCACTCCGACCCCGTACACGCCGCGGTGTCAGATATGCCCAGCGGTTCGTCGGTGCTGATCATGAGTTTTAGTCATGCGGAAGATCTGGACGTGGTCGCCGCTTGCCTGACCCGCCAACGCTTGCAGGGCGACTTGAAGTTTGTAGGCCTCATTGGGAGTCAAACCAAATGGGCCACTTTTCAGCATCGCCTAGAGGCCAAGGGGTTTACCGCGCAAGAGCTCGCGTTTGTGACGTGCCCGATTGGTGTGAGCGGTATTCGGGGCAAAGAGCCCGAGGTGATCGCGGTGGCGGTGGCGGCGCAATTGCTGCAAATTTAGTCGCGCAATATTTCTCGCATCATCTCGCGCAGTTTTCCTAAAAAAGGCGCTTCGCTTCGCGCTGCCAAAGTCACCAGCCCAAACCTTGCTTTTGCATTGAGCGAGGGGGTGACCGGCAGCTCTACTAAATCGGGCGCGGCGTTGCGAATGGCTAAGACCACCGCATCGCTGGTGCGTGCCACATCGACCAAGCTGGCAATTTCTTCGCACCGCAAATTCACCATCTCGTCGGGGTGCGCCTCTTTGCCGTAGCGTTCAATCAAGATGCGGGCTACTTCGTCGCTCAAGGGCGTTGAGGCAATGGGGTATTCGCGCAGCGCTGCAAAAGTCACTTGGCGTTTTTTGGCAAGCGGGTGTTCTTTGCGGCACATAAAAGCGCCTGTCATTTCTTGCAGAACTTCTATTTTTAAATCGGTAGCTGGTTTGAGCGACCGAATATCGAGCACCAATGCATCTAAGTGTCGATCGCGCAGTGCTTGCACCAACAGCGTGGTGCTACCTCGCGAAATATCTAAATGGGCGTGGGGGTGATCGGTCGCCATGAACATTAACAACGGCGTCATCAGCATGGCGCCGGGGCCAGAGCCGAGCCCGATGCGAAGGTTGCCAATTTCGCCTTTTTGTAATTTGCCTGCGCTGATGCGCAACTCACGCGCCTCGTCAACCAGCAGTTGCGCTCGCGCCATGATTTGCTGGCCAAAGGCGGTGAGCTCAATGCTGCGCCCCACACGGTCAAACAGGGGATGCCCAAGTTCGTCTTCTAACGCTTTTAAGCTTCTGCTCAACGCGGGTTGCGTGAGGTGCAGTTTTTGCGCCGCTTTACTGAAAGAACCGATGCTGGCGAGTTCGATGAAGTGTCTAAGTTGTACCAGCGTCATGTTTTATGTATGCGTAAAAGTTATACAAAAAGGCATTAATTTGCATTGGACATTATAGAAAACGGTTTTTACGATGCAAGCATCTCAACCATTTTTGGAGACCAGACATGAAGACGCCGCTCAATCGTTGGACCTCATTGCTCGCTAAATCGCTTGGCGGTTTGTTGATTGCAGGAGTTGCCTGTGCGCAAACTTTTCCCAACAAACCTGTCACTTTGATGGTGCCGTATCCAGCAGGCGGTTTGTCTGATGTGATTGCACGCACGGTGAACAACACGTTGTCTAAAAACTTTGGGCAACCCGTGGTGGTCGAAAACTTGGGCGGCGCCAGTGGCTCTATTGCTGCGCAGAAAGTGTTGAACGCACCCGCCGATGGACAGATTATTTTTCAGGGTTCGCCCAACGAATTGATCTTGGCGCCATTGGCGATTTCGGCGGTCAAATTTAAGAGTGAAGATTTCCGTTTGGTGCAGATGATTGCAACCGCGCAAATTGGTTTCTTGGCGCGCAAAGATTTGCCCGTCAACAACGTCGATGAGTTTTTAGACTACGCCCGCAAAGAGGCCAAAGAAGGACGCCCCATCACCTACGCCAGCGTCGGCCCCGGCTCTTTCTATCACCTGTTGGGCGAGCATTTATCCAAGATCACCAACATTCCGATGACGCACGTTCCCTACAAAGGCGCTGCACCTGCGAACCAAGATTTGTTGGGCAGTCAGGTCGATATTTTCTTGGCACCTTTTGGTAAGTCTTATGAAGAAATGCAAAAGCAAGGCAAGCTCAAAGTGCTGGCGATGTTGAACAGCGAAAGACTCGAGTCGGTGAAAGACTATCCCGCGATCAGCGAGAGCAAGTCGCTTAAAAATTTCACCTTCAATATTTGGACGGGTTACTTTGTCAAAAAGGACACGCCAGAGCCTGTGGTGCAAGTGATTCATAAAGCCATCACCGACTCTTTAACCGACCCTGCCGTGCGCTCCGGTCTTGAGGCCAACAGCCAGTTGGTTGCAAAGCCTTTGTCTTTGCAGGCGGTGGGTAAAGCGTATGTCGATGGCACTGCGCAGTTCCGCGCGATTGCCAAGTCGATCAACTTACAGCCTCAATAACCATGACTTATTTGCGCGATGCTTTGACCGATCGGGTGGGGGAGTTCATTCAACTTCGACGCGACATTCATCGCCATCCAGAGCTGGCGTTTCAAGAGCATCGAACCTCAGATTTGGTGGCCGCCAAACTAGAAAGTTGGGGCTACGAAGTCAACAGAGGTTTGGGGCGTACCGGGCTGGTGGGAACGCTTAAACGCGGACAAGGAAAACGCCGTTTAGGTTTGCGTGCAGACATGGATGCGTTGCCCATTCAAGAGGCTTCAGGCGTTGAGTGGGCCAGCACGCACAAGGGTTTGATGCACGCGTGTGGTCACGATGGACACACCGCCATGTTGTTGGCGGCTGCAAAGGTGATAGCGCAAGAAGCGACGTTTGATGGCACCTTGAATTTAATTTTTCAACCCGCCGAAGAAGGCGGTGGCGGCGCAGTGCGCATGATGGAGGACGGGCTGTTTACCCAGCATCCGTGTGACGCCATTTTTGCGATGCACAACATGCCGGGCGTGCCTCAAGGGCATTTGGTTTTTCGCGAAGGCGCGTCCATGGCTTCGAGTGACTACGCCACGATTCGCATTCATGGCACCGGCGGACACGGTGCTATGCCGCATCGTGCGGCTGACCCTGTGGTGGCAGCGTCTTCGATCGTGATGGCTTTGCAAACAGTGGTCTCGCGCAACGTTGACCCCTTGCACACCGCCGTGGTCACGGTGGGGGCGTTACAAGCGGGACAAGCGAACAACGTCATTCCCGCCACAGCCACGCTCGAACTCAGCGTGCGAGCCCTAGACCCCCAAGTGCGTCGCTTGCTCGAGCAGCGCATTAAAGCGTTGGTCACCGCACAAGCCGAGAGCTATGGCGTGCGCGCCGAAATTGAATGGCGGCAAGGCTACTGCGTGTTGATTAACAGCGCCGCAGAGACTAACTTCGCGAGACAGGTGGGCTTAAAGCTCGTTGGCGCAGAGCGCGTCACGCTGCAAGGGCCGGCGCTCACGGGCAGTGAAGACTTTGCCTTCATGCTCGAAAAAGTGCCAGGCAGTTATTTGCTCATCGGCAATGGTGACGAGGACGCCACTGCCGGTGCGTGCATGGTGCATAACCCCGGTTACGACTTCAACGACCGCAACATTGCGGTGGGCGCGTCGTATTGGGTGGCGCTCGTGGAGGAATTTTTAAGCCCTTAAAATGAGGGCATTCGAAGTCGGTTTTTTAAATCGACGTGTGATCGGGAGAGACTGCAAACGCATTCGTGCAAGTGCAGCGCCGAAGGAGCAACCGCCCCGGAAACTCTCAGGCAAAAGGACCGGTTACATGTTTCATCTCTGAAGAGCTACTGGCGCATTCGTCCGTCAGTGCACCGAAGGAGCAAGCGAAAAACGCATCTTGTGCGTGACTCGTGAATCTCTCAGGTCCAGAACAGAGGGGGCGTTTGGAGATGCGATTTGCATTTCCAAACCTAACCCAACGACGTTCTAAAAGGCTCGATTCCCATGAAAACTATTGCAGTAATCGGCGGCGGTATTACCGGCGTAACAACCGCTTACGCGCTGGCTAAACGCGGCTACGCGGTGACTTTGTTTGAGCGTCATCGCTACGCGGCGATGGAAACTTCGTTTGCCAATGGCGGACAACTCTCCGCCTCCAATGCAGAGGTGTGGACGCACTGGTCCACCATTCTGAAAGGCATGAAGTGGATGCTCAAAAACGATGCGCCTTTGTTGGTGAACCCCGCCCCAACTTGGCACAAACTTTCTTGGTTTGCAGAGTTCATTGCAGCCATGCCGCACTATGAGCGCAACACCGTTGAGACCGCTCGCATGGCCGTGGCAGCGCGTGAACACATGTTTACTTGGGCACGCGAAGAGGGCATTGACTTCGATTTAAAGAAAGAAGGCATCTTGCATATTTACCGCGACAAAAAGTGGTTCGATCATGCGGGCAATGTGTCTAAGTTGCTGGCGCAAGGTGGTTTGCCACGCCGTGCGGTCACCCCCTCAGAAATGAAAGCCATTGAGCCCACCTTGGCGGGCAATTACTACGGCGGTTATTTCACGGAAAGTGATTCGACGGGTGATATTCATAAGTTCACCGTCGGCCTAGCCGCTGCTGCCGAACGTTTGGGCGTGCGCACGCTTTACGGGCAAGACGTGACTTCGCTGCAAACCAACGGCAAACAAGCCATCGTGACGGTTGCGCAGCAAGACGCACAGCCGAGCGTGCACACGTTTGACAACGTGGTGGTTTGCGCCGGTGTTGCCAGCCGCGACTTTGCGGCGCAGCTTGGCGATCGGGTAAACATTTACCCCGTCAAAGGCTATTCGATCACCGTCAATTTGACGGATGCGCAAAGCCAAGCAGGCGCACCCAATGTCAGTTTGTTAGACGACGAAACCAAGCTCGTCACCAGCCGTTTGGGCGTCGATCGTTTCCGTGTTGCGGGTACCGCCGAATTCAACGGCGTGGACCGCGACATTCGCGCAGACCGCATTCAGCCCCTGATTAAGTGGGTAGAAGAATGCTTCCCCAACATCAGCACGCGCTCGGTGGTGCCATGGGCGGGCCTGCGCCCCATGATGCCCAACATGATGCCGCGCGTGGGTCGCGGCCATGCGCCTAATGTGTTTTACAACACCGGACATGGCCATTTGGGCTGGACACTTTCGGCTATTACCGCAGACATGATTGGTGGTGTCGTCGCGGCTGTGTAGGGATAGTCCGTAACGCGAGATCTTGGCTTGTCGACAGAAACTGTATACACTTATTGACACCAGTCGCAGCGGAGCAGGACTCAGCGTGAGTCCTAGTTCGCGACCCTCGTGTCTTCACAGTGCCCGCAGTGGTGAATGACAAACTTAGCATCAAGTACTGAGGTCTCGACATGGACACTTATTTTCTAGACTGGGCCAATCTGCTGCTGCGTTGGGTGCACGTCATCACCGCGATTGCTTGGATTGGTTCTTCTTTCTACTTTGTCTTTTTAGACAACAACCTCATCAAACCCAACTCCCCCGACTTGCTCGAAAAAGGGGTGGACGGAGCCATGTGGGCGGTACACGGGGGCGGTTTCTACAACCCCCAAAAGTACATGGTGGCACCTAAAAAAATACACACCAAACTGCATTGGTTTTATTGGGAAAGCTATTCCACTTGGCTCACGGGGTTTGCTTTGTTCACCGTGCTTTATTTGTGGAACGCGAGCACGTTTTTAATCGATAAGTCGTTGATGGACTGGTCGCCTGCAGTGGCCATTACGGCGGCGTTAAGTTTCTTGGTGGCCTTCTGGTTGATTTACGACACGGTGTGTCGTTGGTTTGGATTCAAAGAAAACGGCGAGCTCATCGTTGCTGGCACCATGATTGTGGTGGTGGGCTTTGCAGCGTGGTTGTCTTGCCAGTTGTTTGCAGGCCGCGCTGCGTTCTTACTGGTGGGTGCCATGATTGCCACGGCCATGAGCGCTAACGTGTTTTTCTGGATTATTCCGGGGCAACGCAAAGTCGTGGCGGCCATGACCTCGGGCGTGGCGATGGACCCGAAAGAACTCGCCACACACGGCAAACGTGGTAAGCAACGCAGCGTGCACAACACATACTTCACGTTGCCCGTGATCTTTGCCATGCTGAGTAACCACTACAGCTTTTTGTACACGCACGAAAACCATTGGGTCATCTTGGTGTTGATGATGTTGGCGGGTGCTTTGATTCGTCAGTTCTTTGTGCAACGCCATGGCTACCACTTAGGCCGCGCAAAGAACCCCTTGCCTTTTGCCATTGCCGGTGTGGCGTTGTTGTTGGGTGTGATTGTGTGGATGCGCCCTGCGCCCTCAGCCTCGGTTGCGCCTGCAAGCCAAGCCCCTGTGAGTTTTGCTGAAGTGAACGCGGTGTTCGCGCAACGGTGTATCTCTTGTCATGGCGCACAAGTGCAGATGAAAAACATTCGCTTTGACACACCCGCTGGCGTGAAGCAAAACGCTTTGGGTATTTATCAACAAGCGGTAGTCACGCGTCAAATGCCGATGAACAACGCCACTGGAATTACAGAAGAAGAGCGTCAGCTCATCAAGCGCTGGTATGAGGGTGGTGCGGCTGTTGAATAGTTCTGCATGATGCGACGTTTCTTTTTGGCACTCGCGTGTTTATGGAGTGCGCACGCAAGTGCAGGAAATGTCACGGTGGCGGTAGCGGCTAACTTCGCCGTTCCCATGCAAAAAATAGCGCAAGCGTTTGAGCAAGAAACCGGACACAAAGCGCAGCTAGCGCTCGGAGCTACAGGAAAGTTTTACGCGCAAATTAAAAACGGCGCGCCTTTTGACGTGCTGTTATCTGCGGATGACGAAACGCCAACACGGTTAGAAAAAGAGGGCCTTGCCATAGCAGGCACACGTTTGACATATGCCACGGGACGATTGGCGTTGTGGAGCAAGCTACCCAATTTCGTAGACGACAAAGGCGAGGTGTTGCGCACTTCTGGTTTTAAAAAAATAGCCATCGCAGACCCCAAGCTCGCCCCATACGGCGCAGCGGCCCTAGAGGTGATTGAGCGCATGAAGGTGCAAGCTAACGTTTTGCCAAAGCTGGTGCAGGGCGAAAGCATTGGACAGGTTTTTCAGTTTGTGAGTTCAGAAAACGCGCAGTTAGGTTTTGTGGCGCTGTCGCAAATATGGTTCGAGGGGCGCATCACGCAAGGCTCGGCCTGGGTGGTTCCGCCAAATTTACACAAGCCCTTAAAGCAAGACGCCATTTTGTTAAACCCCGGCAAAGACAATGCAGCGGCGCTTGCGCTGCTTCAATATTTACAAAGCCATCGCGCTCAAAACATCATTCGCTCCTACGGTTATGCCCTGTAAAGTGTGGCTATGAATTTAAGTGCAGAAGATTTTTTGGCGATCTCGCTCACGCTGCAATTAGCCAGCGTCACCACGGTGTTGCTGTTGCTCATAGCAACGCCTGTGGCTTGGTGGTTGGCGCATACGCACTCGGTTTGGCGTGCGCCGGTGGCTTCGCTAGTGGCATTGCCTTTGGTGTTGCCGCCCACCGTGCTGGGCTTTTATTTATTGCTGGCGCTGGGGCCCAACGGATGGGTGGGTCAGTTCACGCAGTGGGCTGGTTGGGGTTTGTTGGCGTTTAGTTTTTGGGGCTTGGTGGTGGGCTCTGTCATTTATTCGCTGCCATTTGCGGTGCAACCTTTGGTGAATGCATTTGAGGCCATGGGCTCTAGACCGATGGAGGTCGCGGCCACTTTGCGGGCGAGTCCGTGGGATGCTTTTTTTAGCGTGGCAGTGCCTTTGGCAAAACCCGGATTTGTGATGGCCGCCATGTTGAGCTTTGCACACACGGTGGGCGAGTTTGGCGTGGTGCTGATGATTGGCGGCAACATTCCCGACAAAACTCGAGTGGTGTCCACACAAATTTATGGTCACGTTGAGGCGTTGGAATACTCGCAAGCGCATGGGCTCGCGGGGGTGATGCTGGTGTTTTCGTTTGTCGTGTTGATGGCACTGTCGTGGTTGAACCGCCGTCAAAGAGTTGTAGGGTGATGCAGGCATGAGCGCTGTTCATTTGCAACTGGCCTTGACGCGTGGCGACTTTAATTTGCACCTCGATGTGCAATTGCCCGCGCATGGCATTAGCGTTATTTATGGTGCCTCGGGCTGCGGAAAAACGACGTTGCTGCGCTGTGTGGCAGGGCTAGAGCCGCAGTCGCGTGGGCGCGTGCAAGTGGGTGATGAAGTGTGGCAAGACAACTCAACACCATTGCAAAACAGCGTGTGTTTGCCTACCCATCAGCGTGCCGTGGGTTACGTGTTTCAAGAGGCCTCGTTATTCGCGCATTTGGACGTGGCCGGTAATTTGGCCTATGGACTCAAGCGCAGTCGCAACCATGTGAGCGACGCTGTGTTGCAGCAAGCTATTGCGCTGCTGGGTATCGAGCATTTGCTCAAGCGACGCAGTCATGAGTTGTCGGGGGGTGAACGTCAGCGTGTGGCCATTGCGAGGGCGTTGGTGACGCAACCCCGTTTGCTGTTGCTAGACGAACCTTTGGCGGCAATCGATCACGCACGTCGGCAAGAGGTTTTGCCGTGGTTAGAAAAATTGCGCGATGACTTGAACATTCCCATGCTCTACGTGACGCATGCGGTGGACGAAGTAGCGCGATTGGCCGACACCTTGGTGGTGATGAATGCAGGCCGTGTGCAAGCCACCGGCCCCGTGGCTGAGGTGTTGACGCAAACCAACTTACCCGTGATGGTGGGCGAAGACGCCAGTGCGTTGATCACCGGCATGGTGTTGCGCATTGACAGTCCATGGCACTTGGCTGAAATAGGTTTCGCCGGTGGTGCGCTGTGGGTGCGCGACAACAACTTGCAAGTGGGGCAAACCGTGCGCTTGCGTGTATTGGCTCGTGATGTGAGCGTGACATTGCAAGAGGCAACGCAAACCAGTATTCAAAATCACCTGCCGTGCGTGGTGGAGGCTATGACGACAGAGTCGCACCCTTCGCAAACCTTATTGCATGTGCGCTGTGGCGAAACGATGTTGCTGGCGCGAGTGACGGCGCGTGGCGTTCATGACCTTGGCTTGCGTGTCGGCATGCCGGTCTGGGCGCAGGTGAAGTCGGTGGCTTTGGTGAAGTAAGGCTCAATACCACCAAGCCACGGCATACGGAATCAGCACTGCACCTGCAATGCCGTGCAAACCCATGCCTAAGCTGGCGTAAGTGCCCGCTTGTTCATTCACACTAAAGGCGCGTGACGTGCCTATGCCGTGTGCAGCCACACCCAGCGCAAAACCGCGTTGCCACCATTCGGTCATGCGCATCGCGTCCAACACAAAGCGACCGAGTACGGCGCCCAATATGCCCGTGCTCACTGCAAAAATTGCGGTCAACGTAGGCGACGCTTGCACGCGTTCGGCAATGCCCATCGCAATAGGTGCAGTGACCGACTTGGCCACCAAGCCACGCACCAACGCTTCGTCCACGCCCAACCAACGCGCCATGCCCACCGCGGTAAAGATGGATGTAGCGCCACCGGCGACTAGCGCTAAAAGCAAAACGCCCATGCGTCCTTTGATAGATGCAAAACCTTTGTAGATTGGAATAGCCAACGCCACCGTGGCAGTGCCGAGCAAGAAGTGCACGAACTGCGCGCCTTCAAAATATTTGGCATACGGCATATCGAGCGCGCTCAAACTCAGCGTGACCACCAGCACCGAAATCAGAACGGGGTTGGCGAACGGATTGCGTTGACTGCGCTCATACAACGTGAGGCCTAACAAGTAAGCGCTGAGTGTTAGCACCAGCGCAAAGAGCGGACTGCCGGAGAGGTAAACCCAAATTTCGGTGATGGGCGGCAAATTGTTTTGAAACGTTTGGCCCATGCGACTAATCTTTCTTTGCCAGCAACTTGAGCAAGCCCGCCGTCACAGCCACCGTGGCCACCACGCTCACCACAAGTGCTGCACTGATCGCCCATGCATTGGCGCGAAGCAGCGGCAGGTAAAGCACCACGCCCACAGAGGCAGGAATAAACAACAAACCCAAGTGCTGCAAAACGCTGCTGCCCACCATGTCGATGTGCTCTGGCACCCGACCTCGCAGCGAAAAAAACACCAGCAATAAAACCAAACCCAAGACGGGGCCAGGAATAAAAGGCAACGCGAATTTAGACAGCAATTCGCCGAATGCTTGGAAGATGAAGAGTTGAACGAGGCCTTGAATCATGGGGTGAGTTTAGGCAAGCTGGTGATATTTGGCGAGTGAAAATGTGATGAAATTTGTAGATTGCAAGTCATTCAATTCATTCACAGACTCAAACTTAACCGCTAGATCATGCGCATTTCAACTGAACTTGTTAAAGCTTTTGCGCCAACAGGCGTGCTTCGTGCCTCTATTAATTTGGGCAACCCTATCTTGGCCAACCGTGATGGCAAGACGGGGCAACCCTTTGGTATTTCGATTGATCTCGCGCAGGGTTTGGCCAAGCGCTTGGACGTGGATATTGAGCTAGTGGTGTTCGACACGGCGGCACAGTCAGTTGAAGCGGTCAGGCAAGAGCGTGCAGACATTGGTTTTTTTGCAGTCGATCCATTGCGCGGCGAAGGCATTACTTTTACGGCGCCTTATGTGTTGATTGAAGGCAGTTACATGGTGCCAACTCATTCGCCCATTCAATCGAATGACGATGTGGATCAACCCGAACACCGCGTCACCGTTGGCAAGGGCAGTGCCTATGACTTGTTCTTAACGCGTGAACTCAAGCATGCGCAAATTGTTCGAGCCCCCTCGTCGCCAGCAGTGGTCGAAGTGTTTATGGAACAGCGCTTAGAAGTGGCCGCTGGCGTGCGCCAACAACTCGAGGCAGACTTGCAACGAATGACCGGCTATCGCTTGTTGCCAGGTCGTTTTATGGTGATTCAGCAAGCGATGGGTTTATCAAAATCACGCGGCAACGAAGCCGCAGAATTTTTGCGTCAGTATGTTGAAGAGATGAAAGCGTCGGGCTTTGTAGCCGATGCTATGAAGCGGCATCAGATTAAGGGTGCTTCGGTTGCGCCTGTTGTTGAGTGATTGATTGTTTATTAGTTAAGTAAACTAAAAAACATAAATATCTATATATTTAAGATACCTTTTTAACTGAAAAGGCATCTTATGGCTTCAATGATCGATGAACTTAAAAGCTTCTTTAAATCATCTGCAACCAAGAAAAAAATCTCTTGGTTTTATGAAAATCACGGCAGTGGATTTGAAAAATGGATTCAATTTGAATTGATGCATTGGTTAAGTACAAAAAAATATCATGATGTAGGTCTTGAGCACTCTGTCAACGTTGACTCACGAATGAGCGATAAAAACAAAAGTCAAATTGATTTAGTTGTCAGAATGAAGGGGAAATCAAAAGAGGTCTTGCACGCTATCGAACTTAAGGTTACCAAGCATGAGTCAGCCGCTGTTCGAAGAGCGATTAACGATTTGGTTAAGTTGGACAAAAGCATCGGCCGAGATTGGGAGTTTAGAAGCGTGACTGCTGTGGCCATCTGTTCTGATGGTGAAGGGAAAAAATACTCGGAGTTTCTTCAAAAAGTAACGAGCAAAACAAAGGCCACTTGGATCTGTGAGAAATTTGAATTAGCCAATAGCAATCTCGTTATTTATATTTTTGGTTGGCGCGATGCACCAGCTAAAGCGCAAAAACCTGAGTATCAGAAGTTCGTTCAACATCTTCGTCAGACAGCGAAAGAACTTCAAATTACTGGAATTAAATAAACTGCTTTTCTCTAGTTATTTGCATAAGCCAACTGCATAGCCAGTTGGTTATGCCTTTCAATCAACGGCCCCATCTCCACCGTTGCAATTTGTCCCTCACGCACCACCACTCGCCCATTCACGATGGTGAAGTCTGCGTTGTCACTTGCGCATAGCAGCAACGCGCCCACGGGGTCGTGCACTGCGCCACCGGCCATGTTGAGGGTGTCGGTTCTGAACATGGCTATGTCGGCGCAATAGCCTTCTTTAATTTGTCCCAGTTCATGCGCACGTCCTAGCACCTCAGCGCCACCGCGGGTGGCTAGGCGCAAGGCGTCGCGTGGTGTCATTTCGGCAGGGCCGTGGTCGCAACCAAAGTGGTCTAGCGCTCGGCCTACCCGCGCTAACAGCATGGCTTGTCGCGCTTCGTTTAACAAATGTGCGCCATCGTTGCTTGCGCTGCCATCAACGCCCAAGCCAATAGGCACGCCTGCATTCAACATTTTGCGCAGTGGCAATATGCCACTGGCCAATCGCATATTGCTGCAAGGGCAGTGGGCTATGCCGGTGCGTGTGCGTGCAAATAAATAGGTGCCTTCGTCGTCAAGCTTCACACAGTGGGCGTGCCACACATCGTGGCCAACCCAGCCAAGGTCTTCGGCATATTGCGCGGGCGTGCAGTTAAATTTTTCTTGGGTGTAGGCAATGTCGTGGTCGTTTTCGGCCAAGTGCGTGTGCAGTCGCACGCCATGTGCGCGGGCGAGTTTGGCGGCTTCGCGCATCAGGTCTTGGCTCACGCTAAAAGGTGAGCAAGGAGCGACGGCTACATGTGTCATCGCACCAAAGGTGGCGTCGTGATAGGTCTCAATCAAGCGCTGCGTTTCTTTGAGAATGAAGGCCTCTTTTTCGACCACTTGATCGGGCGGCAAACCACCTTGGCTCTCGCCCACGCTCATGCTGCCGCGTGTGGCCGTAAAGCGCATACCAATGGTGTGCGCGGCTTCTATGCTGTCGTCTAAGCGCACACCGTTGGGGTAGATGTAGAGGTGGTCGCTGCTCGTGGTGCAACCACTTAGCAACAGTTCGGCCATGGCCACTTGGGTGGACACGCGCACCATCTCGGGGGTCAGTCCCGCCCAAATGGGGTAGAGCCCTTTGAGCCAGCTAAATAGCTCGGCGTTTTGTACCTGTGGCACCGCACGCGTCAGGCTTTGCACCATGTGATGATGCGTGTTCACTAGGCCAGGCACCACCACATGACGGCGTGCGTCTATGACTTCGTCGACGTCGTTCAGCAGTGCGTCGGTGTTTTCTTGCGCAGGAATAATGCGTTTTATTCGCCCAGCTTCTATGAGCAACGAGGCGTCTTTGAGTTCGGTTTGTGCATCGTCTTGTGTGGCAATGCATCGAGCGCGATGAATAAGTAAGCGTGACATATCTAAACTTTAACTGCTGATTTAACTCACGGCACAATTCGCTTATGGCAGACCTTAATCAACCCAACGAATTTTTATTGGCTTTGTATCAAGCCGCCGTCAAACGGGCTTTACCGTTGCACAACACGGAAGCTTTTTTGCCTAGCCCACCCAAGGGACGAACCTTGGTTTTGGGCGCCGGAAAAGCGGGGGGCGCGATGGCTCAAGCGGTCGAGGCGCTTTGGCCAGCAGACAAACCACTGTCGGGTTTGGTGGTCACGCGCTACGACCACACGCCGCCGCGGCCCGCTGGTTTGCCCGAGCGCATTGAGGTGGTGGAAGCTTCGCACCCCGTGCCCGACGCTGCGGGTTTGGCAGCGGCAGAGCGCATCTTGCAGCTCACACAAGGCTTGACGAAAGACGACTTGGTTTTGTTCCTCATCTCCGGTGGCGGCTCCGCACTTTTAACGTTGCCCGCCGATGGTTTGACGCTAGAAGATAAGCAGCGCATTAACCGCGATCTACTAAATAGCGGCGCCAATATTGGCGAGATGAACTGTGTGCGCAAACATTTATCGCGCATCAAAGGTGGGCGTTTGGCTGCGGCGTGCGCTCCTGCGCAGGTGGTTACGCTGACCATTAGTGATGTGCCGGGCGACGACCCCTCAGTCATTGCCAGTGGCCCTACCGTGCCCGACGTCACTACGTGCGCTGATGCCTTGGCCATCTTGCAGCGCTACCACATTCAAGTGCCAGCCGCGATTGAAGCTGCGCTCAAAAAGGGCGATTTAGAAACACCGAAGCCGAGCGCTGCATGGGCACAACAGCCGGTGCATTTAATTGCCACACCCCAACAGTCGCTCGACGCTGCCGCCGAACTGGCGCGTGCCGCAGGTTTGAACGCCTATGTGTTGAGTGACGAGCTTGAGGGTGAGTCGCGCGAGGTGGGCAAAGTACACGCTGCGTTGGCGCGTGCGGCGGCGAATGGCAAAGGGCCGTTTCAAAAGCCGTGCGTTATTTTGAGCGGTGGTGAAACCACAGTGACGATTCGCAAGCAGGCGGCTGGAACGCCCAAGGGGCGGGGTGGACGCGCGGGTGAATTTTGTTTGGGTCTGGCAGTTGCGCTGCAAGGACAAGCCAATGTTTGGGCCATTGCCGCAGACACCGACGGTATAGACGGCATCGAAGACAACGCCGGTGCACGCGTGACACCCGACACGCTCGCTCGCGCCCAAGCACTGGGCATGAAGCCTGCTGATTGTTTAGATCGCAATGATGCGTATGGTTTTTTTAGTGCGCTGAACGACTTGGTGATCACCGGCCCAACGCACACTAATGTGAACGACTTCAGGGCCTTGCTCATCATTTAGTTATGACGCTGCAACCCAGACTTTCTCTGTCGCACATCACCAAACGCTATCCGGGCGTGGTGGCGAACGACGATGTGTCGCTCACCGTTCAACCGGGCGAAATTCATGCAGTGCTGGGAGAGAACGGCGCAGGTAAATCGACCCTGATGAAAATTATTTTTGGCGCCGTTAAACCCGATGCGGGTGAGTTGCGATTTAACGGCGAGCGTGTGCGTATTCGAAGCCCGCAAGAAGCCAGACGCTTGGGCATCAGCATGGTGTTTCAGCACTTCAGTTTGTTTGGCACCTTGAGCGTGGCAGAAAACGTGTGGCTGGGGCTTGATCAATCGTTGAGCTTGGCCGAAGTGACGCAGCGCATTAACGACATTGCTTCGCAATATGGTTTAGACATCGACCCCGCGCGTTTGGTGCACACCTTGGGGGTGGGCGAAATGCAGCGCGTAGAAATTATTCGTGCGTTGCTCACCCATCCGCAGCTGTTGATCTTGGACGAACCCACCTCGGTGTTGACACCGCAAGCGGTAGAAAAATTATTTGTGGTGTTGCGTCAGCTTGCGGCTGAAGGGCGCAGCATTTTGTACATCAGCCATAAGCTTCACGAGATTCGTGCGCTGTGTACAGCTTGCACGGTCATGCGTGCCGGACGCGTGACGGGCGAGTGTGATCCGCGTGAAGAAACCAATGCGTCGCTCAGCCAACTGATGATTGGCAGCTTGCCCCCCGAGTTGCAAGTGCGTATGCACAACCCCGGTGAAGTGGTGCTGAATGTGCGCGATTTAAATTTAAACGCGACCGATCCGTTTGGGGTTGATCTTCAATCTGTGAACCTTCAAGTTAGAGCGGGTGAGGTGGTGGGCATTGCTGGCGTGTCGGGCAACGGACAGCGTGAATTGCTGTTTGCTTTATCGGGTGAAGACGCTCGTGCCGCACCTCAAAGTATGGAGTTGTTGACACACCCGATTGCGCAACTCGACCCCGCGCAGCGACGTGCACTTGGTTTGCACTTTGTGCCAGAGGAGCGACTGGGCAGAGGCGCAGTACCCAGTCTCGGACTCGCACACAATTTGTTATTGACGCGCGGTGAGGCTGTGAGTCGTCGCGGTTGGGCGGGCGTTTTGGGATGGCTGAATTTGGGCGCTTTGCAACAGCAAGCGAAAGAAATTATTACCCGTTACCAAGTGAAAACGAATGGCCCCAATGCAGCAGCGCGCTCTCTTTCAGGGGGCAATTTGCAAAAGTTTTTGATGGGGCGTGAGATAGAAGCCAAACCTAAATTGCTGATCGTGTCGCAACCAACTTGGGGTGTCGATGTGGGCGCAGCGGCGCAAATTCGTTCGGCGCTTTTAGCGCTGCGCGATGCAGGTTGCGCCGTGTTGGTGGTGAGCGAAGAGCTGGATGAACTGCTGAGTTTGTCTGACCGTTTGCATGTGATGTCTGAAGGGCAAATGTCACCCGCGATTGAGCGTGAAGACGCCGATGTATCGCGCATCGGCGAGTGGATGAGTGGGTTGTGGCCAACGGCTCAATCGGAGGTACAACGTGCTGCAACTTGAACCTCGAGCACAACCCTCGGAAGTGTGGCGTTTTGCATCGCCGCTGCTTGCGCTGTTACTGACAGTGGTGTTGGGGACGTTGTTGTTTGTGGCTTTAGGCAAAGACCCGGTGCGCGGTTTGTCGATGTTTTTTTGGGAGCCCATTAAGAGCGTTTATGCCTTGTCAGAGTTGCTGGTTAAAGCCACGCCATTGCTTTTAATTGCCTTGGGTTTGGCGGTGTGTTTTAAATCTAATGTTTGGAACATTGGCGCGGAGGGACAGTTTGTGATGGGGGCAATTTTTGCCTCGGGCGTTGCGTTGTCGGCCGACGCAAACAGCGCTGCAAGTTTTGCTGGCGTTAGCTTGTTTTGGGTTCCTGTTGTACTTGCTGGCATCGTGGGCGGCATGGTGTGGGCGGCCATCACCGCATGGCTGCGCGACCGTTTTCATGCCAGTGAAATATTGGTGAGTTTGATGCTGGTGTATGTCGCCGTCATGCTGCTCAACTATTTGGTTTATGGGCCTTGGAAAGACCCTCTGGGTTATAACTTTCCGCAAACAAAAACGTTTGATGCCATCACACAAATTCCCAAACTCATTTCGGGTACGCGTGTGAATGTGGGCGTGTTGATGGCGTTGGCTGGCGTGGCTGCGTTGTGGTTGTTTTTGTTTCGAACCTATGCGGGCTTTGCTCAACAAGTGGGAGGTTTGGCTCCCGATGCGGCTCGGTATGCAGGGTTCTCGTCGCGCAAGGCGTTGTGGCTTGCGTTGTTAACTTCAGGTGCGGCTGCTGGTTTGGCGGGTGCGCTAGAAGTGGCGGGGCCGCTGCGACAGCTCACGCCCTTTGTGCCTGTGGGCTACGGATTTGCCGCCATCATCGTGGCATTTGTCGGTCGCTTGCATCCGGTGGGCATGGTTTTTTCGGCGCTGTTGATGAGCATGTTCTACATCGGTGGTGAATTAGCGCAATCGCGTTTAGGTTTGCCACGTTCGTTGACGGGTGTGTTTCAAGGGTTGCTGTTGTTTACTTTATTGGCGTGCGACACCTTGCTGCAATACCGTGTGCGTTGGAGGGTGGCGACATGATGGATTCATACGCGCTGTTGTGGGCCGCCACGATGAACGCCGGTACTGTGCTGGCTTTAGCCTCGTTAGGTTTACTCATTAACGAGAAAGCGGGTGTCGTTAATTTGGGCGCAGAGGGCATGATGCTCTGCGCCGCCGTGGCTGGGTTTGCCACTGTGTCGATCACGGGTAGCGATGCACTGGGGTTTTTGGCGGGTATGTGCGCAGGTGCCGTGATGGCTGCACTGTTTGGCTTATTGGTGATTTGGTTAAACACCAATCAATACGCCACGGGCTTGGCATTGAGTTTGTTCGGTACAGGTTTTTCGGCGTTCGTGGGTGTGGGTTTTGTACAAGCTAAATTACCCGATCGGGTGTCTTACGAAGTGCCTTTTTTAACGGACATACCAGTACTCGGCCCCGCGTTATTCAGGCACCACCCGTTTGTGTATGGCGCTATCTTGTTCACGCTGGCGCTTATTTATTTTCTGTACCGCACACGCGCTGGTTTGGTGCTGCGTGCGGTGGGTGAGTCGCCCGAATCGGCGCACGCTCTGGGTTATTCGGTGCGTCAAATCCGTTTAATGGCAGTGGTTTTTGGTGGTGCCATGTGCGGACTAGCGGGTGCCTATATTTCTATTATTTACACGCCACTGTGGGTTGAAGGAATGACCGCGGGCAAGGGCTGGATTGCATTAGCGCTGACCACTTTTGCGACTTGGCGTCCGGCGCGTGTTTTATTGGGTGCCTATTTGTTTGGCGGTGTCACGATGTTGCAGTTTCATATGCAGGCTTCTGGTGTCGAGGTGCCCACGCAATTTTTGAGCATGTTGCCTTATATTTCTACTATCGTCGTGTTGGCTATCATTTCTAGGAACCCACGTTGGGTGCGTGTGAATATGCCAGCATCGATGGGTAAACCGTTTTTTCCTGGCTCTTAGTTTTTTTCGTTTCTTCAAAGGAATTTGCATGAAAGATTTTTACAAACGTCGTTCTATTCAATGGGCCGCACTCAGCGCTATTGCCGCAGTTGCTTTGGTCGGATGCGGTAAAAAAGAAGAAGTCAAACCTGCCGAGGCACCGGCCTCTGCTGCAGTCGCTAAGCCCGAGCCTTTGAAGATTTCGTTTGCTTATGTCGGCCCCGTCGGTGATGGCGGATGGACCTTTGCGCACGACAACGCACGCAAAGCCATAGAGAAAGAATTTGGCGACAAAGTTCAAACCACGTTTGTAGAAAGCGTTCCTGAGTCAGCAGATGCAGAGCGCGTTATTCGTGACATGGTGGGCCAAGGTAACAAACTCATTTTTGGCACCACTTTTGGCTACATGGAGCCTATGCTCAAAGTGGCTGCAGACCACAAAGACGTGAAGTTCGAGCACGCCACAGGCTACAAGCGTGCAGACAACATGCGCACCTACGACAGCCGCACCTATGAAGGCGCCTACATGGCTGGCGTTATTGCTGGCAAGATGACGAAGAGCAACACCTTGGGTGTCGTGGCTTCTATGCCTATTCCAGAGGTGGTTCGCAACATCAACAGCTTTACGTTGGGTGCGCAGTCCAGCAACCCTAAAGTTAAAACCAAAGTAGTGTGGGTGAACGAGTGGTTTAACCCACCCAAAGAAACCGAAGCCGCGACTTCGTTGATCAATGGCGGTGCGGATGTGCTGTTTCAAAACACCGACTCGCCTGCCGTTTTAAAAACAGCGCAAGACAAAGGTAAACGCGCCTTTGGTTGGGACTCAGACATGACCGCTTACGGGCCAAAAGCACACTTGGCGTCGGCTGTAATTAACTGGACGCCTTACTACATTCGAGCCACACGCGAAGCCCTTGAAGGGCAATGGAAGGGCGATTCACACACTTGGTCTGGCGTGAAAGATGGCGCTATCGATATCGTGTCGATCGCGGAAGATGTTCCTGCAGACACCAAAGCCAAAGTCGAAGAGGTGAAAAAAGGTTTGAAAGAAGGCACTTTCCAAATTTGGAAAGGCCCCTTGTCAGACAACACCGGCAAAGTTGTTTTGAAGAAAGACGAAGTGGCGGATGACCAGTTCCTCAGCGGCATCATGTTCTACGTCAAAGGCGTGGAAGGCAAAGTGCCCGGTGGCACCAAGTAAGCTTGATTAATGTTTAAAGTTCACGCGATTGCGCCGCACCGACTGCCACTACTTTTGCGCGAAATGCCAAAAGCGGAGTTGCATATTCACATTGAAGGTTCGCTTGAGCCGGCGCTAATTTTCGAATTGGCCAAGCGTAACAACGTGTCATTGCCTTACGCCAATGTGGAGGCTTTGCGTGCAGCTTACGCGTTTACAAACTTGCAAAGCTTCTTAGATATTTATTACGCTGGCGCCAGTGTGCTTTTGCACGAGCAAGATTTTTACGACATGGCTTGGGCGTATCTAAAGCGCGCTGCCGCCGATCATGTGGTGCATACAGAAATGTTTTTTGACCCACAAACTCACACCGAACGTGGTGTGCCCATGTCTGTGGTGATCAACGGTTTGCACCGCGCTTGTTCAGATGCGCAAACGCAACTTGGCGTCAGTGCTCAGTTGATCTTGTGTTTCTTGCGTCATTTAAGCGAAGAGGCTGCATTGCAGACTTTTCAAGAAGCTTTGCCTTTTAAAGATAAATTCATTGGCGTCGGTTTGGATTCGAGTGAGGTGGGGCATCCACCGGAAAAATTTAAAAACGTGTTCGCACTTGCCAAAGCGCATGGCCTGCATTTGGTCGCCCATGCAGGCGAAGAAGGACCGCCTGCATACATGTGGAGCGCGCTGGATGTGCTGCACGTTGAACGCATAGACCACGGAGTACAGGCAGTGCATGACGCCGCACTGATGGAAAGACTGGCGAAGGACGGAACGCCTCTGACTGTTTGCCCTTTGTCGAACCAGAAGCTGTGCGTTTTTCCAAATTTGAAAGATCACAGCCTGGTGCAATTGTTAGATGCTGGTTTGTGCGTCACCATCAACTCAGACGACCCTGCTTATTTCGGCGGCTACTTGAACGACAACTTTATTCAAACCTTTGAAGCCTTACCCCTTGACGCAGGTCACGCCTATAAGCTGGCCACCAATAGCATCGTCGCGAGCTTTGTCAGCGACGTGCAAAAGAACCAGTGGCTGCACGCACTAAAACAAACTTTTCAGCGGTTTGTCGAGCAAGACTGATGCTTAACAACAAGCAAACTCTAGGGTTTCAACAAGCTAACTAAGGCTTTCAAGTTGGGCTCATGCCCAAGGTTCCAGCATATTTTTAACAGGCTAGAAACTTTGTCTGAGCCTAGGATGGGGTCGGATAAATCGTGGAATTTATTCTCTAAATTGGTATCAGTCATGGGTCGTTGCAATGACCCGATGGCGTGCTCAACATGAACTTTAATTTCACGGCCATCTTGTAGATGGGCCGTTACAAATACGCTTTCTTCTCGAACAGAGGGGTCAACCACAGCATTGACTTTGTCTCTCAACGCCACAACGTCTGCGCGTCGAACAATGTGGTCAGAAAACTCGTCTTCACCTGCGCGACCAAAAATCAAACCGACTGCGCAACCGTGATAAACGCTGAATTTTCCTTGCAGCCCATCTTGCGGGGTTTTCTTGCCAGTCAGTTCCAGAACAAGCGGATGCACACAAAGTTCGATACTTTTGACATCGTCTGCTGTCACGCCTTGATCACGCAATTGAGCGCAGGCGTCAATGCTTGGATGAATCACGATGCCACATGCAAAGGGCTTGTAGGTGTTGAAACTAATTTCAAATCGTTGTCCAAGTTCATCTTGTGCTTCGCGCCAATCGTATTTCGTTGACAACACTTGCGCCCATCCGCGAGGTGCTTCTAGAGATCGTGCACTCGATGTGAATCCTTTTTGTGCCAACAGCGCAGACATCAGTCCTGCACGCGCAGCACCTCCGGGGTGGAAGGGTTTCGTCATGGTGCCAAATTGCTCGCGCAGGCCAACGGGTTGCGAGGCAGCAATACCGATAGCCATCGTGGTTTGTTGTGCGTTGAGACCCAGCAGTCGAGCGCAGGCCGCAGCAGCCCCAAGCGTTCCCGTCGAGCCGGTAATGTGCCACCCGCGATCGTAGTGCTCGGGGTAGACCAAGTTGCCCATGCGACACGCGACGTCGATGCCTAAAACAAGGGCGTCAATCACTTGACGACCAGAAGAGTTTTGATGTTCTGCCAAAGCCATGACCGCAGAGGCAACAGGGCCTGCAGGATGAATGATTGTTTTGAGATGGGTATCGTCAAAGTCAAATGTGTGAGATGAAATGCCGTTGATGAGTGCAGCATTGGCCATGTCGACGCGTTCACTGCGTCCTGCTAACGTGGCTTGTGGCGCAGGCGAAAGCATTTGAACAGCAGCTAAGGCAGCATCAACCGCCTCGTGTTTGGCTGCGCCGATCGCGCAACCTAGCCAGTTTAGAAATGTGCGATGCGCTTCGTGTTCAACCTCTTTGCTCCATCCTTGTGAAGGATGCTCTGCAACAAAGTGCGCAAGTTGTGAAGTAATAGCGGGTGAGTGGTGGTCAGCGGCTACGGCGGTGTTAACAGTCATTGTGAATCCGTTTGAGAGAAGTAAAAAAATAAAGTGTTGTGTCTTATGTTGCGTCAAGATTTATTTTGCGTTCACGCGCAAGGTCGGTCCATCGGGCTAAGTCTTTTTTAATGTATTCCGCAAATTGTGTGGAAGTCATCGGCATCAGTTCAACTGCCTCTGCACTGAGTTTTTCACGCAAATCAGGCATCGATAAAACTTGAGCCATCGCATCGTTAAGTTGTTTGACAAGTGCAGTGGGCATTCCGGCGGGGCCAACCACGCCGTACCACTGTTGGGCGTCAAAACCTTTTAAACCTGCCTCTTCCATCGTTGGCACATCTTTGAGCGCAGGGTGGCGCTGGTTTCCTGTCACCGCCAATGCTTGCAGGCGACCATTGCGAATGTGAGGCAGTGCCGCTGCCAATCCCGGAAACATGGCTTGTGTTTGGCCTGCAATTAAATCTGTCGTTGCAGGTGCAATGCCTCGATAGGGAATATGCACCATGAACGCACCTGTTTGCGCTTTGAATAACTCAGCGGTTAAGTGCGTCAATGAGCCAGCTCCAGCTGATCCGTAAGAAATTTTTCCTGGATTTTTTTTAACAAAGTCTAAGAAGCTTTTCACACTGGTGACGGGTAATGCGCTGTTCACTACCAAAACGTTTGGCGTGCTACCAATCATTCCAATGGCAGTGAAATCTTTGACCGGGTCATAGCTCAGTTTTCGAGTGGCGGGGGCCGTGCCGTGTGTGGCAACGTAGCCCTGCATAAGGGTGTAACCATCAGGCGGAGCTTTCAGCGTGTTGAGTGACGCAATCACACCGCCGCCGCCGCTTTGGTTATCTACAAGTACTGTTTGTCCCAGCACTCGCCCCAGTCGCTCGCAAAATGTGCGGCCAATCATGTCTGAGCCGCCGCCTGCAGCGACAGGAACGATGTAGCGAATAGGCTTTTGAGGATAAGGCGTTTGCGCGTTCGCCACGGCAGCAAAAAGCAAGGGAGAGGCTTGAAGTAATGTGCGACGTTTCATGTGGTCTCCGAGAGCATCGTGCGCTGTGAATCCTAGGCCATCTTGATGTTTGTCAGTCGCTCTTTAGTCAGCGAGGCGACACGGCCGAGGCGCCTAAAATATAAGACTTCTTCAAAGGTTGAATGATGAGCATCAAGAGCGATAAATGGATTCGTCGTATGGCAGAGC
>CAZEAQ010000007.1:14351-24900 GCA_964510145.1 uncultured Bordetella sp. | reverse complement strand
CGCTGGCGCAATGTGAACGTGCCCGGCGAAGCCGAGTACAAAAACAAAGGCGTGGCTTATTGCCCGCACTGTGATGGCCCGCTGTTCAAAGGCAAGCGCGTCGCCGTAATTGGCGGTGGCAACTCAGGCGTTGAAGCCGCCATTGATTTAGCTGGCGTGGTTGAGCACGTCACTTTGGTGGAGTTTGCCGACGCTTTAAAAGCTGACGCCGTGTTGGTGAAAAAGCTGAACAGTTTGCCCAACGTCACCGTTCATGTGAACGCGCAAACCACCGAGATCACAGGCGACGGAAGCAAAGTGAATGGCTTGAACTACAAAGACCGCGCCACCGAGGAAGTGCATCACGTTGAACTAGAAGGCGTGTTTGTACAAATTGGCTTGGTGCCCAACACCGAGTTTTTAAAAGGCACGATAGAGCTCAGCAAGTTCGGCGAAATTGTGGTGGACGCGAAAGGTCACACCAATGTGCCCGGTATTTTTGCGGCGGGCGACGCAACCACGGTGCCTTACAAACAAATCATCATTGCGGCAGGCGAGGGATCAAAAGCGGCGCTATCCGCGTTTGATTATTTAATTCGCCTGTGATGCCGACGATGCGGGCTTGACGGTCAGCATTTCTGGGTTGACTTGGTTCTCCAAGCGCTGGGGCTCTTGCACCGGCTTGGGGCCAAGTCCTAGAAAACGTAAATTGCCGTCGCTCCATAGCCAAAACAAAAAATTAATGAGCGCCAGCACGTAAACCGCGTTGCGCCAGAAGTACTTAGATTTCATCGTCTTCTCGCCTTCCCTTAAATTGGTCTCACACTCACCTCAGCACTGCTGACGGTCTCTTGTCCCTGCTCCGTCTCCACTAGCAACGCACCTTGCGCATCGACGCCTCTGGCTACGCCGTGACGCCCATCACTAAGCGTTACCTGTAAATCTTTCAAGGCATCGCGTGCATTGAACGCGTTTTGTAATGGCGCAAAACCCGATCGCTCGAACGCCATCAGCGTCTCGAGCAAAGGCTTGGCAACGCGCGCAAGAGCCTGCGGTGCTGAGATGTTGACTCCCAAATCTTGCAGTCCCAATGGAGCGGTCGACAAGCCCTCTGCCATTGGGGCAGCGATATTGATTCCAACACCCACCACGCAGTAGCGGCCCGCCTCTGCACTGGAATGGGGTGACGGGCTTGTCGCTGTCTCAATCAATATCCCCGCCAATTTGCCCCAGCCTTGGGTCGTTTGCGGGCGGGGGACCCATAGGTCGTTGGGCCACTTCAAACGCACAGCCAAATCGCCCTTTGGGTCGAGGCTTCGGGCTAAAGACAGCCCTACCGCCAGCGACAGCCCCGACCAATCGGTGGGACGAAGCATCAAGCCGATAGAAAACGTCAACGCTTGCCCTGCCTCGCCGTGCCAAGGTCGTCCGAGACGTCCTCGTCCCGCGGTTTGCAGCTCTGCCACCAACAGCACGGGGTCTGTTTGGCCCGCGCGGGCACGACGCATGAGCTCGGTGTTTGTGGAGTCAATTTCTGGCAACACCTCGACCGTTAGCCCCGGTTGCAAGGCCACCATATCTAGCCAGAGGTCTTCGGCAGGCCAGATCATGCGGTCAACGTTTGCTTGCGCTTTTTGGGGCTCGCTTGGCTTTGCGCGAGCTTTCTTTTTTGTCTGATAAATCAGAAGAGGAAGACAGCAACGTTCCTCGACATTTCTTTGCGCCGCACCAGCAGGGGTATTCGGCTTTGAGTTCGTCTGTCAGCGGCGCATCAATGACGAGGCCATAGTCGTAGTTCAACTCTTCGCCCGCCAAAATATTGCGCCGTGCTTTGATGAAGATTCGTCCATCCACCTCATCAGGCTCGCAATTGGGTTTGCACGAGTGGTTGATCCAGCGTGAGGAGTTGCCACCGTATTTAGCGTCAATCACATGCTTTTCGTCGATGTGAAAGTAGAAGGTGTGATTGGGGTCTTGTGGGTCGTGGGGGTGTCGGCGCAGCGCCTCTTTCCAGCTAATGATCTCGCCGACGTACTCGATGATGGTTTCGCCTTGTGCGAAGTCCGTCACCGCAAAAACACCTTTTCCATGAACACCCGAGCGTCGGGTTTGAATGCGTCGTCCAGAAATGGCCGAAGGGGTTTGAGCGCGAGATTTTTGAGTCACTTAATTTTTCTGTTAACTTAAATACGTACGCACACATGTGCGCGCGCGTAGGCGCGTGCGCGTGCGCGCGAGAGATGCAAATTGTAGTGGTCAGTTTTTAAGGAACTTCGAAATGAGTAAAACCCTCGTGATTGCCGAAAAACCATCGGTTGCACAAGACATCGTGCGCGCACTCACACCCGTGGCCGGAAAATTCGAAAAGCACGACGATCACTTTGAAAGCGACACGTATGTGGTGTCCAGCGCAGTAGGACACTTAGTAGAAATTCAAGCGCCGGAAGAATTCGACGTCAAGCGCGGCAAGTGGAGTTTTGCCAACTTGCCCGTTATTCCTCCTTACTTTGATTTAAAGCCGGTCGAGAAAACCAAGTCGCGCTTGAATGCCGTTGTCAAACTGGCGAAACGCAAAGACGTCACCGCCCTCATCAACGCGTGTGACGCGGGGCGCGAGGGCGAATTGATCTTTCGCTTGATCGAGCAATATGCGGGCGGTAAAAAGGCGCTAGACAAACCTGTCAAGCGCTTGTGGTTGCAGTCGATGACTCCCCAAGCGATTCGCGATGGCTTTGACTCTTTGCGCACACAACAACAAATGCAAGGCCTGGCCGATGCCGCACGCAGTCGCTCAGAGGCGGACTGGCTCGTGGGCATCAACGGCACGCGCGCATTGACCGCGTTTAACTCTCGCGAAGGCGGTTTTTTTCTCACGACCGTGGGGCGTGTGCAAACCCCAACCTTGAGCGTGGTAGTGGAACGCGAAGAACAAATTCGCAAATTCATCAGCCGCGACTATTGGGAAATTCACGCCAGCTTCCAAGTACAAGCCGGCAGCTACCCCGCCAAATGGTTTAACCCCGAACACAAAAAAGACGCGGAAGACGCGGAGAAAAAACACGACCGCGTTTGGAGCGAAGCTGAGGCCAAAGCCATTGCTGACGCCGTGCGTCATCAAACCGCCAACGTCACCGAAGAAAGCAAGCCCACCACCAAAGCCAGCCCGGGTTTGTTCGACCTCACCTCGCTGCAACGCGAGGCCAACGGGCGTTTTGGTTTTTCCGCCAAAACCACTCTCGCACTCGCACAAAGTTTGTATGAGCGCCACAAGGCGTTGACCTACCCGCGTACTGATTCACGCCATTTGCCAGAAGACTACGTGCCTGTGGTGAAAGAAACGTTTGCCATGCTCGCCGACAGCGGCATGAAGCACTTAGAACAGCACGCCACCTTCGCGCTCAACAACAACTACGTGCGCAAATTGCCACGCGTGTTTGACGACAAGAAAGTCAGCGACCACTTTGCGATCATTCCAACTTTGCAAGCGCCGAGTGGTTTGTCTGAGGCGGAGCAAAAGCTTTATGACTTGGTGGTGCGTCGCTTTATGGCGGTGTTTTTCCCCAGCGCCGAATACATGGTGACCACACGCATTAGCACCGTCAAAGCAGCGGGCAAAGAACATCATTTCCGCACCGAAGGCAAAGTATTGGTGAATGCTGGATGGATGGCCGTTTACGGCAAAGATGCCGCGCAAGAAGCCTCTGACAACGAAGAAGACGGCAAAACACTCGTCGCCTTAGCCGCTGGCGAGTCTGCCAAAAATGAACTCGTCGATGCGAAGGGCCTCAAAACACGTCCCCCTGCACGCTACAGCGAAGCCACGCTTTTGGGTGCCATGGAAGGCGCCGGCAAACTGGTGGAAGACGATGAGTTCCGTGAGGCCATGCAAGAGAAAGGCTTGGGCACGCCGGCCACTCGCGCCGCCATCATTGAAGGGTTGTTGAACGAAAAATACATCATTCGTGATGGACGTGAACTGATTCCAACAGCCAAAGCTTTTCAACTCTTCACGCTGTTGCGTGGCTTAGGTGTTGAAGAGTTGTCTAAGCCTGAACTGACCGGCGGATGGGAGCACAAGCTGTCTCAAATGGAGCACGGGCAACTGAGCCGCGAAGAGTTCATGCGCGAGATCGCGGAGATGACCGAGCACATTGTGAAGAAGGCCAAGGAGTTTGACCGCGACACCATTCCAGGTGACTACGCCACGTTGAAAACACCCTGTCCAAAATGTGGCGGCGTGGTTAAAGAAAACTATCGCCGCTTTGCGTGTGTTGGCAAAGACGCCAACGCCTCTGATTCGGGTGACAGCGGTGCAGGTTGCGGTTTTTCAATCAGCAAAATTCCGGGCGGACGCACCTTTGACATACCCGAAGTTGAGCAATTTTTAACCGATAAGAAAATTGGTCCGCTCGATGGTTTTCGATCCAAAGCGGGTTGGCCATTCACCGCCGAAATCGCGCTCAAATACAGTGAGGAAGATCAAAACTGGAAGCTCGAATTTGACTTCGGCGACGACAAAAGCGCCGAGTCCGGTGAGATTGTTGAGTTTGGCGATGCGCCCTCACTCGGCAATTGCCCCAAGTGCGGTAGCCCCGTGCACGAGCACGGTAGCAACTATGTTTGCAGCAAATCGGTGCCCACGCACGCACAAGCCACACCGAGTTGCGACTTCAAGAGCGGCAAAATTATCTTGCAGCAACCCGTTGCCGTTGAACAAATGACCAAGTTACTGAGTGAAGGCAAAACCGATTTGCTCGACAAGTTTGTTTCGATGCGCACTCGCCGTCCCTTCAAAGCATTTTTGCAATGGGACGCCGAAGCCGGCAAAGTGAACTTTGCGTTTGAACCCCGCACCAGCAAGTATCCGGCGCGCGGCGGCAAAACGCCCACCACCAATGCCCTGATCAAAGCTGCTGGCAAAAAAGCGCCTGCCAAAACGGCGAAAGCCAGCAAAGCTGAAAAAGCAGCCAAACCCAAAGTACCGCGCAAAGTCACGGCGGGCTTTTTACCGAGCGCCGAACTCGCCAACGTGATTGGCGCAGAAGCCGTCGCGCGCACAGAGGTGATTAAAAAGCTCTGGGACTACATCAAGGCCAACGGTCTGCAAGACGCCACCAACAAGCGCGCTATCAATGCGGATGCAAAACTCAAACCCGTATTCGGAAAAGACCAAGTGACCATGTTTGAACTCGCAGGTATCGCTGGAAAACATTTGCGTCCTATTGGTGAATAAACTCGCAACTTCAAACGCATGTCCTTGAACGCAACTTCACCCTCTACCGCGTTACCTTCGACGCTTGTCGCTGTGTCGCAATCGATGCACTTTGCTGAACCCTTGGTGCTGCAAAGTGGCGCAAGCGTTCGCGACTACACCTTGGCTTATGAAACCTACGGCACGTTAAACGCCAACCGATCGAACGCCGTGTTGGTTTGCCACGCACTGAATGCGTCGCACCATGTGGCGGGCGTTTATGAAGGGCAAGACAAAAGCGAAGGTTGGTGGGACAACATGATCGGCCCTGGCAAACCACTCGACACGAATCATTTCTTTGTCATTGGGGTGAACAACCTCGGCTCTTGCTTTGGCTCAACCGGCCCCATGCACAACCACCCCGACACGGGCAAGGTTTACGGCGCTGACTTTCCAGTAGTCACGGTGGAAGACTGGGTCAATGCGCAAGCGCTGTTACTCGACCGTTTGGGTATCACACAACTCGCCGCAGTCATGGGTGGAAGCTTGGGTGGCATGCAAGCTTTGAGCTGGACCCTGCAATACCCTGAGCGCGTTCAACACGCGGTTGTAGTTGCCAGTGCGCCTAACCTCACAGCGGAAAACATTGCGTTCAATGAAGTGGCCAGACGCGCCATCGTGACTGACCCCGACTTTCATGGCGGGCATTTTTATGAGCACGGCGTCGTGCCGCAACGCGGTCTTCGCATTGCACGCATGGTCGGACACATCACGTATTTAAGCGACGACGTGATGAACGAAAAATTTGGGCGTGAGTTACGTGAAGCGGTGGTCGACAGCGTGACTGGCTATCGTTATTCAACGCAAGACATTGAGTTTCAAATTGAAAGTTACCTGCGCTATCAAGGCGACAAATTCAGCGAATACTTTGACGCGAACACTTATTTGTTGATCACGCGTGCGCTGGATTATTTCGATCCAGCCCGACAATTTGGCGGCAATTTGTCAAACGCTTTTGCACGCACCAAGGCCAAGTTTTTGTTGGTGAGTTTCACCACCGATTGGCGCTTCTCGCCTTCGCGAAGTCGTGAAATGGTGCAAGCTTTGCTCGATAACCAGCGCGATGTGAGCTATGCAGAAATCGATGCCCCTCACGGACACGACGCTTTTTTACTGGACGATGCCCGCTACATGAACGTGGTTCGCTCTTACTTTGATCGCATCAACGCCGAATTGCAGACGCAAGGAGTTGCGGCATGACTCAAGACACCTTGCTCGCCATCTCTGCGCTCGTGCCCCACGGCAGTCGCGTGCTCGACTTGGGTTGCGGCGATGGCGCACTCCTCGCCCATCTGCAAGAGCACAAGGGCTGCACCGGCTATGGCGTCGAGCTAGACGACGACAACGTGCACGCCTGTGTACAACGCGGTGTGAACGTGCTGCAACTTAATCTAGATTTAGGGTTGACGATTTTTGGCGATCAAACCTTCGATGTGGTTTTGCAAATCGACACGTTGCAACATTTACGAAATGCCGAAACCATGCTTCGCGAGACGGCTCGCGTGGGGCGCACAGGCATCATTGCGTTCCCTAATTTTGCGCATTGGCCCAACCGACTCAGCGTGCTTTTAGGACGTATGCCCGTCACCAAGCGACTGCCCTTTCAGTGGTACGACACGCCCAACATTCGGGTGGGCACTTTTGCAGACTTTGGCGTATTGGCCGAGAAAAATGGCTTGCACATTACCGATGCCTTTGGCTTGCAAGATGGCGAGCGTGTTGATGTGTGGCCCAACCTCATGGCCGGTACAGCTGTTTTTAAGCTCGAAGCGTCAACAAAGAAAGCGCGCCAATAGCCGCAGTTTCTGCGCGCAAAACACGCTCGCCCAAACTGACCGGCGTGAACCCGAGCTTTCTAGCCAACGCATCTTCAGCATCACTAAGCCCACCCTCGGGGCCATTGAGAAGCACCCATTTGTTTGTTGCAGCGTTAGCTTGAATATCGCTCAATGCTTGCGTGCTCGAATGCAGCGACATGACCGCATAGGCCACTTGTTTTGACGACGTGAATGCAGCTTGCTCCGACAACCACGTTTCTAATTTTTGGGGCGCCTCAATGACCGGAACTTGGTTGCGCCCGCACTGTTCACACGCGCTAATCGCCACGGCTTGCCAGTGGAGTTGTTTTTTTTCGGCTCGTTCGCCTGTGAGTCTCACCACGCTTCGCTCGGTCATCAATGGCGTAATGCGTTGCACGCCCAGCTCTGTCGCTTTTTCGACCAGCCAGTCCATGCGCTCGTTCGCTGGCATTCCAACTGCCAAATGAACTTGCGGCGACGCCTCTCTCTCTACCGCATGATGCGCACCAACAAGCACGCTTACATCGCTGCGACCCATGTGTTGCACCTCGGCACTAAATTCGCCGCCTTCGCCATTAAACAAAGTGAGCGCATGTCCGGGCTGCATTCGAAGCACCTGAACATGACGCGCTGCCGCAGCTGGTAATTCGACTTGCGCGCCCGTTGCAAGCGGAATGGGGCAATAAAAACGCGCCACGCTTATGCCTGTTTGCCAGAGGCTGGCGACAAACGAGGGAAAGACAGACTAATGGCTGGTTCCGTGCCTTCTATCTTGTCGATCAGCCGCAACAGTGGCGTGAGCTCGCTGTAACGACTCGCCGTCGAACGGATGTAGTTGATGAACCTGGGCGCATCCGCCAAATATTTGGGCTTCCCATCACGTAGCGTTAAGCGCGCAAAGATACCTGCAACTTTGAGATGTCGCTGAAGCCCCATCCATTCGACAGCTCGCCAAAACTCTCCAAAATCTTGTGCCCATCCTTGGTGATCGAGCAGCCCTAATTTGCGAGCGCGCTCCCAATAACGGATGGTGATGTCGAGCACAAAGTCTTCGTCCCACGACAAAAAAGCATCGCGCATCAAGCTGGCGATGTCATACGTGACGGGGCCATACACCGCATCTTGAAAATCAAGCACGCCCAATCGTTTTTCATTTGGGTTGTGCGGAATCATCAAATTACGAGGCATAAAGTCGCGATGCACATACACGCTCGGGGCTGCCAAATTACGCTGCACGATGGTGGCAAACGTTTTGTTCAGCATCTGGCGTTGGCTTTCATCTATTTGCAGTTGGCGATGCTCGGTCAAATACCAGTCTGGAAATAAAGACAACTCTCGCTGAAGCAAGGCTTCGTCGTACGCTGGAAGCACTCCCGGACGACTGCTTTGCTGCAAAAGAAGCAAGGCCTCAATAGCTTGCATATACAAGTCGTGGTTGGCTTGCGGATTGTCTCGGTCAATCACTTCCATCATGGTTTTGGCGCCAATGTCATCCAAAAGCATGAATCCTTGCGCGGCATCCCACGCCAAAATGTTGGGCGCGTAGAGCCCTGCCTGCGTCATTAACCGCGCAATTCGTACAAAAGGCTCGCAATTTTCCTTGTCTGGCGGGGCATCCATCACGATGCACGATCCGAGCGCCGTATCTACGCGGAAATAACGCCTAAAGCTAGCATCCGCAGAGGCCGCTCTGACAGTTTCTGGCCTCACGCCATGGGCGTCTGCTTGCTGCTGTAACCAGTGTTCAAAAGCGGCTTTTCGCTGGGGTTGTGCCCATTCGATGGCAGTTTGGGAGGGGGTGCCCGAGGGCTGGGGGTTAGGCTGAGTGCTCATGGATAATCTTGATTTTACAAATCAAGCTCAATTTCGCCCTTTTTAGGGATTTCAGGTTTTTAGTTTCCATGTTTTCGCCCACTTTCCAACGCCTAATTCGTGCCCTGTCGAGGTCGGCATTGGTTATTTTGGGTGCGAATCCGACCACTTGGGCTCAAGAAGCTGCGTCTGTCCCACTTGTCTTAAGGTCGAGTAACGCTTTGCAAGAAAGTATCCCCGAGGACACCAACAAGCAGCTGCCCACCTATTTGCAAAGCGATAGCCTGAAAGAAAAAACCAGCTTGCAAACCACCCTAGAAGGTCAGGTGGTGTTGAGGCGCGGTGAAATCTTGATTCGTGCAGATAAAGTCGATTACGACCAAGTAGAAGATCTTGCCAAAGCGCGCGGCAACGTTTACATCAATCAATCTGGGAATGTTTACCAAGGACCGGCTTTAGATCTGCATTTGGATGCGTTTGAAGGTTTCTTCACGCAACCAACGTATCAATTGAAGAAAAACAATGCTTATGGCCAAGCGGATCGCATTGACTTTGTTGACAGCGCCCATACGGTTTTGCACAACACCCAGTTCACGACCTGCAAACGCCAACCTGGCCCCGACTGGATGCCCGATTGGTTTTTTAAGAGCGACAAAGTGACTCTAGACACCGACCGAAATATTGGTGTTGCAGAAGGCGCGTCGCTGCGCTTCAAAGGCGTGCCAGTTTTGCCGGTTCCAGAAATAGATTTCCCGCTCAATGATGAACGTAAGTCTGGCTTCTTACCCCCCAACATTGGCATCGATAACATTGGCGGCCTCGAATACACGCAGCCGTACTATTTGAACTTGGCGCCTAACCGCGACATGACTTTTTATCCGACTTATTGGAGTCGTCGAGGCCTCAACCTAGGCACTGAATTTCGCTACCTCGAGGGCGGGGTCGCGGGTCAAGCGCCCTTCCAGGGCATCATGCGATTCGACTACATGGATAAAGATGAGTTGCGCAACGGCAGTAAACGCTGGAGCACCAAATACTCTCATACCGGATTGATCAACCCTGCTTTTGCGGGCGGCGCTTTTGCTTTAAACATCAACGTGAACCGCGTCAGCGATGACAACTACTGGAAAGACTTTTCGCTCAGTGGGGGGTCAGGCATTCAACGCGTACTCTCTAGCGACGCGGCGTTAACTTGGTCTAACGGCTACTACTCCACAGGCATCAAGGTGCAACGTTGGCAAACGCTACAAGACTTGGCAAATGTCAACAACCGCATAACGCCGCCTTTCGATAAGGCCCCGCAGTTAACCGCGCAAATGCAGCGGTTCAATCTCCCCGGTGGATTTGACTTTAATTTAAATGCCGATGTCACACGCTTCCAATCGACGCGTGACTATGAGTGTTTAAACATTGGCAGCAATGGCTCAACGAAGCTTTACAACAACTGCGCCCCGAACGCCGACCGGGCGGTGACGTGGGCGCAACTCAGTCGCCCATTCGTTTCATCCTTTGGCTATCTCACGCCAAAAATTCAATGGCATAGCCGCAGCTACCAATTCGAAGGTGGTTTGCCCAACACCAGTTTTTATGGTGATCAGCAAGGTAGAACAACCGCCAGCGTCACAGTTCCCACTTTTAGCTTAGACGCAGGCGTGACCTTCGAGCGCAAAGAGCGCTGGTTTGGACGCACCTGGACGCAAACACTCGA
>CAZEAQ010000007.1:12912-14251 GCA_964510145.1 uncultured Bordetella sp. | reverse complement strand
GCGCGTCAACGGATCTTGTTCCAACTTGAATTTGTCGGCTTCTCTCGCGTTGGCACCAATGCTTTAGGATCCTTACGCTCAAACGTATCTCGTTATCAACCCCTGCGTTTGCCCTCCATGACTCCTAGCCGTTTCGGCAACTACGATTGACAGACACTATGCCTTCTTTGATGCTCCGCCTCTCACTTCGGACCTCGCTTGTTGCTGCTCTGACCGTGTTGTCTGCAGTTTCTGTCGTTGCTCAAACTCAGCCCTCTCCTAAGTCATCGGGTGCTAATTACATCGTTGCCTTAGTGGACTCAACGCCTATTACAAACTTTGATGTCACCCTTAGGGCTTCTCAAGCCTTGAAACAATTTGCTGAGCAAAAAAGAGCAGCGCCCGAACGGAAACAACTGCTTCAAATTAGCCTAGAACGTTTGGTGACTGAAAAAGCATTGCTCTCTTTTGCAAAAGAAACGGGTGTTGTTGTTGATGATGCTGCACTTGATGAAAATGAAAAACGTCTTGCAGCGCAATCGCAAATGAGTTTGGAGGCGTTGCGAAAAAAACTCAAATCTGAAGGTGTCTCGTACGAGCAATTTCGTCAAGATTTACGCGATCAAATGACACTTCAACGCTTGACTGAACGCAATGTTCCAAGCCGCATCAAAATTAGCGATGCTGAGGTTGATCAAGCCATTCGCGCCCGGCTCAATGCATCTGCGAACATCAATCCTGAAATTGAATTGGGTCATATCTTTATTGCCGTCTCAGAAAAAGCCAGCGATGCCGAAGTGGCCTCTTTAAATGCCAAAGCACAGACTGCATTAGCTCACCTGCAACGGGGCGATGATTTTGCACGCGTGGCCAGAGAGTTTTCAGACAGTGCTGAGCGCGACAAAGGCGGCTCCATGGGCATGCGCCCCGCCGACAAATACCCGACTCTCTTTGCCGAGGCAACTAAGTTTTTAAATGTGGGAGAGTTCATTCAACCCATCCGCTCCGGTGCTGGTTTTCATATTTTGAAGCTCATCAATAAACGCAGCAGCAATGTGGCAACAGTTACCGAATCGCGTGCGCGCCACATTCTTTTACGTCCCGGTGGTCAGCTCAGTCAAACTGCGGCACGCGGCCAGCTTGCGGAAATGAAACGTCAAATCGAAAGTGGAAAAGCAGACTTTGCAAAGTTGGCACAAGAACACTCTCAAGATGGCAGCGCCGCAAATGGCGGCGATTTAGGTTGGGTTCCAGCAGGCACTTTTGTTCCCGAATTCGAAGAGGTGATGAACAAGCTTCAGCCGAGTCAAATAGCAGACCCCGTCGCCTCTCGTTTCGGCGTGCACCTCATCCAATTAAT
>CAZEAQ010000007.1:11398-12812 GCA_964510145.1 uncultured Bordetella sp. | reverse complement strand
CACAACTCGCTCATAGCTTTAACGTCCCAAAATTGCGCGTCGTGGGTAATCTGCCTTACAACATCTCATCGCCCATCTTGTTTCATTTGCTCGATCACGTTGCCGTTATTCAAGATCAACACTTCATGCTGCAAAAAGAAGTGATTGATCGCATGGTTGCCCGCCCCAGCACCAGCGATTACGGTCGGCTGAGCGTCATGTTGCAATGGCGCTATGAGATGGAGAACGTCTTGTTTGTCCCGCCGAGCTCCTTTGATCCACCTCCTCGCGTTGACAGTGCTGTCGTGCGAATGGTGCCTTTAGCAAATCCACCCCAAATTGATCTTCGCTTGCTAGAGTCGATGGTTCAGGTTGCTTTTAGTCAGCGGCGCAAGCTTTTGCGCCACACACTAGGTCGTTGGCTTGAAGCGCGTCAGTTTTCTGGCGATTTCGATGTGCAACGCCGAGCAGAAGAAGTTTCCCCACAAGAATATATTTCGCTTTTGCAAAGCCTCTAATCTCGTAAACGAAAAAAAGCCCGTCTGCTGACGGGCTTTTGCTTTTTGCAAGCTCTTAAGTTAAGCGGCTGTTTGCCAGTAACCCGCATTAAATGGACTGCTCATGCGCAAGGCCATGGGCGATACGTCGACCAATTTGTCTGTTGGCATTTTTTCGCCTTCTTCCAACAAATCGATGCCTTCTGGTGACACCCCCGCTTTTTCAGCAGAAGGTGCACGCGCCACAGAGAAAGAATAAAAGCAACGGAAAGGCACCTTGCGGTCTGACCAATAGTCAGAGGCTTCACGGAAGATGTCCAACAACTGTTCACGCGCCTCTTTGTCAAACTTGGCATGCGCAGGAATGTGCTCCAAAACCACGATAAACCCGGGCTGCGGGCCAGACTTGTGCAGAGGGTCGGTCATGCCGTCATACAAAGAGTCAAAGTTCTTACTTGCCTGTGCCGACAGGTTGAACTCCTTAGCGATGAAATCTAAGATGTCTTGCTTGCTCTGAGTCTGCGCCAAGTTGGCATACAAAAAGTGATGTCCTAAAGACTTGGCAGCCTCTTGTAAATCGGGCACGCGAAACGCGCGGATGGACTGAACAATATTGGTTTTGACCGTACGCAATGGCATTGGGATCGTCGTTTCTAAAAAAACAAAAAACTAGGTTGGCCTTCGGGTAAACCCGAAAATTTGAGGCTCAAGTGTCTTCGAAACGAGGAAAAAATGCAAGGGTTTGCCCAAAGTCTGGCAAATTTCGTAGGGTTATTTAACCTTTTTAGGTTAAATAACCGCCCTTTGAATTAACGAACTGCGCTGGCGTCCGCTACGGTCAATGCCGTCATATTGACGATTCTTCGCACCGTTGTGCTGGCCGTCAAAATATGAACCGGCTTGGCCGCGCCTAACAAAACTGGGCCAATCGCAATGTT
>CAZEAQ010000007.1:4623-11298 GCA_964510145.1 uncultured Bordetella sp. | reverse complement strand
TCAAAATATGAACCGGCTTGGCCGCGCCTAACAAAACTGGGCCAATCGCAATGTTGCCACCCGCTGCGGTCTTCAACAAGTTGTAGGCAATGTTAGCGGCGTCTAAATTCGGAAGAACCAGCAAATTAGCATCGCCAATCAAGGTGGTGTCTGGCATTTGCGCCTCGCGAGCGAGCCCGTTCAATGCCACATCGCCATGCATTTCGCCGTCGATCTCTAGCCAAGGCGCTTTTTTCCTGACGATCGCCAAGGTTTCACGCATTTTGATGGCCGTGGGCTGATTGCTTGTTCCGAAATTTGAGTGCGACAACAACGCTGCCTTGGGATGAATGCCAAAACGTCGCATTTCTTCTGCCGCCATGACCGTAATTTCTGCGAGTTGTTCAGCGCTAGGGTCGTAATTGATGTGGGTATCCACCAAGAAAACCTGACGGTCAGGCAATATCAATCCGTTCATGGCTGCGTATGTGCTCACGCCAGGACGATTTCCGATGACCTGGTCAACGTAGTTCAAATGCGTCAGCGGTGTGCTCCACGTTCCACAAATAAGGCCATCCACTTCGCCTTTGAGCAACATCATGGTGCCAATCAAAGACAAGCGACGACGCATATCAATCTTGGCCAGCTGCTCGGTGACGCCTTTTCGTGCAGTCATCTTCAAATAGGTTTGCCAAAAATCGCGATAACGATGGTCTTGCTCGACATTGACCACTTGATAGTCAACGCCTTCTTTTAAACGCAACCCGAAGTTTTCGATACGCCGCGCAATCACCGCAGGTCTTCCAATTAGCGTGGGCTTCGCGAGTCCCTCATCAACCACAATTTGCACCGCACGCAAGACGCGCTCCTCTTCACCCTCTGCGTAGCAAACGCGGTTTTTAGTTGCATTTTTAGCCGCCGCATAAATAGGCTTCATGATGGAACCTGAGGCATACACAAAACCTTGAAGCTTCTCTATGTAAGCCTCCATGTCTTGTATCGGGCGTGTGGCGACTCCGCTTTCCTGTGCCGCCTTGGCTACGGCTGGCGCAATCTTCATCATCAAACGAGGATCGAACGGTTTGGGAATCAAATATTCGGGGCCAAACACCAATTTTTCACCTGCGTAAGCCGCCGCCACAACTTCACTTTGCTCTGCTTGAGCCAACTCGGCAATGGCATAAACAGCGGCAATTTCCATTTGATCCGTAATGGTGGATGCGCCAGCGTCTAGGGCTCCGCGGAAGATATAAGGAAAGCAAAGAACGTTGTTGACTTGGTTGTGATAGTCGCTGCGTCCTGTCGCAATGATGGCATCTGTGCGAACGGCTTGAACATCTTCAGGCGAGATCTCTGGGTTTGGATTAGCGAGTGCCAAGATGATGGGCTTGGCCGCCATCTTCTTCACCATGTCACCTTTCAGCACGCCGCCTGCTGAGAGGCCTAAGAAAATATCTGCGCCCTCAATGATTTCGCTCAACGTACGCGCAGTCGTTTTTTGCGCGAATTGAATCTTGTCTTCATCCATCAGCTCCGTGCGGCCCTCGTAGACCACGCCCGCCAAATCGGTGACGTAAATATTGCTGCGCGGCACACCCATTTTGACCAACAACCCCAAACACGCCAACGCAGCTGCGCCAGCGCCTGAGGTCACGATCTTGACCTTTTTAAGGTCTTTGCCCGCGACCTTTAGGCCATTCAAAATAGCTGCGCCAACGACGATCGCCGTGCCGTGCTGATCGTCATGAAAAACTGGAATCTTCATGCGCTCACGCAATTTACGCTCGACATAAAAACAATCAGGCGCTTTGATGTCTTCTAAGTTAATGCCACCAAACGTAGGCTCTAGTGCCGCAATGATGTCGACGAGTTTGTCGAGATTTTTTTCGTCTATCTCCAAATCAAAAACATCAATACCGGCGAATTTTTTAAATAAAACGCCCTTACCTTCCATGACGGGTTTTGAAGCCAACGGTCCTATATCACCCAACCCTAAAACGGCCGTTCCATTTGAAATCACCGCAACCAAATTACCTCGGCTTGTGTATTTGTATGCAGCATTAGGGTCTTTGACAATTTCTTCACACGGAGCCGCCACGCCAGGCGAGTAAGCCAGCGCCAGGTCATGCTGGTTCACCAACTGTTTGGTCGCATGAATGGCCACTTTTCCGGGAGTTGGAAACTCGTGGTACTCAAGAGCGGCACGACGTAACTCAGCACGCGCTTCGGTGCTGTTGTGTGAAGGGTTTGAACTCAATGAAATCTCCTTGTATAGGGCAAAAAGCGGTTGCTTTTACCAATAGCAACCGCCCTCGCTTGTTGTCTCATTTTAGGGGGCAGCGCAAGACTATTTGCCCATGAATCCACATAATAAATACGCTTTGAAGACTATGGTTTTTACCAACGTTTCAACCCCTCTCAGCCATTACTGGCGCTTGATAGACCATGACTTTTAAAGATCGATCTGACGATACGTCTTCAAATACCTGCGGGTTTTCAACGCGTTGCACAAAACTCAGTGTCGGGGCATGTTCTTGTATTTGCTGATGCAAGAAATCTACGCCAAGTTCTGGCGCATTCAAACAAAGCAAGACGCGGCCGTTTGGTCGCAACAAGCCCGGTAGCCGTTTGATTAATTTTGCATAGTCTTTTGTGGCAACAAAACTACCCTTTTGATAACTCGGCGGATCCACGATAACCAAATGGTAAGGGCCGCTTCGAGAAATCTTGCCCCACGTTTTAAAAATGTCATGTGTGAGAAAACTAGCCCCTGAATTCAGATGATTCAGCGCGTGATTTTGTTGACCAATCGCCATCGCTCCATGACTCATGTCTACATTCACCACTTGCTTGGCGCCAGCGCTTAACGCCACGACAGAAAAAGCGCAGGTGTAGGCAAACAAATTAAGCACTTTGCAATTTGCGTGAGCCATGACAGAGTCACGCACCCATTGACGGCCTTGGGCCATGTCTAAGAATAGGCCATGGTTTTGTCCGCGGGACACATGCACGCGATATCGCAACCCACGTTCTGTTACCTCGTGCGGGTTTGGAACTGCTCCACTCATCAGACGTGTTTCTGGCTCGCCTTCTTGACGACACTGAAAGACCCAATTTAATGGTTGCTGCGGTGCAATTTCGCGCCAACGATTTGCTAAGGCGTCGTGTAAAACAGATAAGTCGGTTTCCGATATGGGTTTAAAACTAGTTGCAACAAATACCGGCGGAAAGGCATCTAGCACCCAGTGTTCACAACCTAAATAACGGCCGCCACGGCCATGAAAAATACGTTGCGCATCGATGGGCAAGTCCATCTTTGCAATGGCCTCTAGCAGAGCATTCATTGACACTCGCGCTAGCCGCGCATCAAAGCTTCGATGTCTTCAGCTTTAACGGGTACGCCTCGGGATATTAATTCGCAAGCGTCATTTGTCACGATCGCGTCGTCTTCAATGCGAATGCCAAGATTCCAGAACGCTTCGGGCACATCTTCCGCGGGTCTTACATACAAGCCTGGCTCGAGGGTTAGCACCATGCCAGGTTGCAAAATTCGGCTCGGTCTGTGAAGGATTGTTTCGCCTGAAAGCGGGTCTTTGCGTTGTGTTACTTTTTCTGTCTCGGTTGGCTCGATATAGCTACCGCAATCATGCACATCCATTCCTAACCAATGACTGGTTCGGTGCATGTAAAAAGAAAAATAAGCACGTTGGTCAATCACGTCTTGCGCACTGCCGTGTTTGTCTCTATTCAACAACCCTAAGTCTAAAAGTCCCTGCGAAAGAACCTTCACCGTTGCGTCATGCGGATCTGTAAATCTTGCGCCAGCCTTGGTTGCCGCCACAGCAGCATCTTGACTGGCCAACACCAAGTTGTAGAGGTCTCGTTGGGGACCGGTGAATTTTCCGTTGGCTGGAAACGTGCGGGTTATGTCGCTGGCGTAACCATCAAGCTCGCAACCGGCGTCTATTAAAACTAACTCTCCATCACGCACTGGCGCTGCATCGGCACGGTAATGCAACACGCATGCGTTTGCACCTGCTGCAACGATGGATGTGTAGGCCGGAAATTGTGAACCGTGCTGACGAAATTCGTGCAGTAACTCTGCATCTAAGTGGTACTCGCGTACGTCTTGTCCAGCACGCAACATACGGGCACTTGTTTGCATCGCTCGATTGTGAGCTTGCGCACTAATGTGTGCTGCGCGACGCATGATGTCTTGCTCATGCGCGTCTTTGATTAAACGCATTTCATCCAGTACACCGCAAACATCTTGTTGCTGCGCGGGGCATTGCGCCCCCATGCGCACACGAGAGCGAACAGCTGTTAACCATTCATTGATGCGAGTTTCTAAGCCTTGATGCGTTGCAAACGGATACCAAACGGTGTGCTGGTTTTCTAACAATTTGGGGAGTTGTTTGTCCAAGTCCGTGACCGAATGTGCTTTGTCAACGCCCAATGTGTTTACCGCAGCTTCTGGTCCTAGGCGATAGCCGTCCCAAATTTCTCGCTCTAAGTCTTTGGGCTGGCAAAACAAAGTGCAACAGCCCGTCGCTTCAATCACAAGCCACGCGTTGGGCTCCATAAAGCCTGTTAAATAATAAAAATAGCTGTCGTGCCGATAGGGAAAATCACTGTCTCGGTTGCGGCTTCTTTCGGGCGCTGTCGGAATAATCGCGACCCCATCTTGGCCAAGTTGCGCCGCTAACTTCGCCCGTCTTTGCGCGTATAAAGTTTTAAGGTTCTGAGTCATTTTGAGTGTTGATCAATTATTCAATTCCGCCAAGCGCTCTGGCGTTCCCACATCGGTCCAAGCGCCCGTGTAAAGCGAGGCACTCACTTTGCCATTGTCCATAGCAGCACGCAGCATGGGCGCCAAAGGGGCTTTGATGCCGGCTGAATTTCCAATCGGTATTTGGCACCAATCGGCCTCAAAAAAAGCACGTTTATAGAGCGCGATTGTGCTGAATGTGAATCGCTGTCCTTCGACTACTTTTGCGTCTGCCTGTGTGGGTAAATTCAAAGCGAGCCCCTCTTCTGAGATACCAAAATCGCCACTGGGGTTGTGCATTGGATTGGGCACAAGCCAAATGTGCGCCCAGTGCGGGCTCTGCGCAAAGCGGTCGTAATCTTGCTTTGCAAAATCAAAGTCTGGCGCATAGACATCGCCTGCCGCAACCCAAAACACATCCGCAAGCTTTGGCAGTGCTCGCACAATGCCGCCCGCTGTTTCTAATGCGCCCCCAAAATCTAGACCCTCTTCTGAGTAGTGCAGCTGCATCGATGAATGCCCTTGCGCCTCAAAAACGTGGCCAAAGTGCTTTGGAATTTGTTCACCCAACCAAGCGGTATTGATCACCAAATCGGTCACGCCTGAGCGCTGCAAGGCCTGCATCGCCCACTGCATCAGCGGCAATCCGCGGACTTTCAATAGTGGCTTGGGTTGAGCGTCGGTCAATGGGCGCATCCGCTCGCCCCGGCCCGCGGCTAAGAGTAGCGCCGTTGCTAAATGTGAAGAGGTTTGGGTCATCGCGTGGCAGTGTAGCGAAGGCGCCCTGACGGTCAGGCTCGGTTAGGCAGGCTCGCTAAAATCTTGGTTTTCCCTAATTTACCCACCGGAGCCGCCTGACATGGCAAACACCCAACAAATGGCTAGCGCAATTCGTGCGTTAGCAATGGACGCTGTTCAACAAGCCAACTCAGGACATCCTGGCGCACCTATGGGCATGGCCGATATGGCCGTCGCTCTGTGGGGAGATCACTTACGACACAACCCCAAAAATCCACATTGGATGAACCGTGATCGTTTTGTTTTGTCAAACGGCCATGGGTCGATGCTGATTTATGCGCTGCTGCATTTAACGGGTTACGACTTGCCCATGAGCGAGCTACGCAACTTCCGTGTCTTGCACAGTAAAACAGCGGGACACCCAGAGGTTGGTGTGACGCCAGGTGTTGAAACAACAACCGGTCCTTTAGGCCAGGGAATTACCAATGCGGTAGGCATGGCGCTGGCTGAAAAATTGTTGGCGAGCGAGTTCAACCGCGCGGGTCACGCAGTGGTAGACCATCACACCTACGCATTCTTGGGCGACGGGTGTTTGATGGAGGGTATTAGCCATGAAGCCTGCTCGTTAGCTGGTGCTTGGAAATTAAACAAACTGATTGCGCTTTATGACGACAACGGTATTTCCATTGACGGACAAGTTGCCCCTTGGTTTGCCGACAACACTCCCGAACGCTTTAAAGCTTATGGCTGGAACGTCATTGGCCCGATCAACGGACATGACGCGACAGTTGTGAGTCAAGCCATTGCATCTGCCAAATTGAGCGCAGATAAGCCTACGCTCATCGTTTGCAAAACCAGCATTGGCAAGGGAAGCCCCAACCGCGCTGACACGGCCAAAGCACACGGCGAGCCTCTAGGTGCTGAAGAAATCGCGCTCACTCGCGCAGCCATTCACTGGAGCCATCCGCCTTTTGAAGTTCCCCCGTCTGTCTATGCCGACTGGGACGCCTGTGCACGCGGTCAAACACAAGAAAACGAATGGCAAACGGTGTTTGCGGCTTATCAAGCGGCCTATCCTGAATTAGCCGCTGAGTTAAAGCGTCGTATGGCGGGTGAACTGCCTAAAAACTTTACGCAAACCGTGGTGGACACCGTCATCGATGCCCACACCAAAGCAGAAACAGTGGCAA
>CAZEAQ010000007.1:0-4523 GCA_964510145.1 uncultured Bordetella sp. | reverse complement strand
CAAACCGTGGTGGACACCGTCATCGATGCCCACACCAAAGCAGAAACAGTGGCAAGCCGCAAAGCGAGTCAGCTTGCGCTTGAGCACTTCACGGCTGCGCTGCCTGAATTGCTAGGCGGTAGCGCTGATTTGACCGGCTCTAACCTAACCAACACTAAATCTACGCCCAACTTGCGTGTCGACGGCACAGGACATGTTGTTAAAAATGATGCGGGTGTTGGCGGGCGTCACATCAACTATGGCGTGCGTGAATTTGGCATGGCAGCCATCATGAATGGCGTTGCTTTACACGGTGGATTTATTCCCTACGGCGGCACATTCCTCACGTTTAGCGACTACTCACGCAACGCAATTCGCATGGCTGCTTTAATGAAGCAACGTGTGGTGCATGTGTTTACACACGACTCCATCGGCTTGGGTGAAGATGGCCCCACGCACCAGTCCATTGAGCACGCGGCTTCGTTGCGTTTAATTCCAAATTTAGACGTTTGGCGCCCAGCGGATACGGCTGAAACAGCCGTTGCATGGGCCGTTGCACTACAAAACAAAAACAAACCTACGGCCTTGTTGCTCAGTCGCCAAAACTTACCTTATCTACCCAAAGGTGATGCCGTCGCCCACAAAACAGCTGGCGATATTTCTGGCCTAGATGCCATTAACAAAGGCGGTTACGTCTTGGCTGAGCCCAGCGAAGTTGGCTTAAAGAAAAAAGCGCAAGCCGTGATTGTGGCGACCGGTTCTGAAGTGCAGTTGGCTTTGAAAGCACAGGCGCTTCTGGCCGAAAAGAGCATCGCTGTTCGTGTGGTCTCTATTCCAAGTACAACGACTTTTGACCGACAAAGTGTGGCTTATAAATCTGCCGTTTTGCCCGCTGGCATTCCTCGCATTGCGGTCGAAATGGGCTCTACTGACGGTTGGTGGAAATATGGTGTGTCTGCTGTCGTCGGCATTGACACATATGGTGAATCAGCCCCCGCGCCTGTGCTTTTCAAACATTTTGGCTTCACGCCTGAAAACGTTGCCGACACGGTGCGCGCAGTTTTAGCGCATTAATTTCACAAATTTATTTTTAACTTTAGAAGGGTAATTCCATGACTATCAAAATCGGTATCAACGGCTTTGGCCGTATTGGGCGCATGGTGTTCCGTGCTGCCGTTCAAAACTTCAACGACATCGAAGTGGTCGGCATCAATGACTTGCTCGAGCCCGACTACTTGGCCTACATGCTCAAGTACGACAGTGTTCACGGCCGCTTCAAAGGTGATGTGTCTGTTGATGGTGGTCACTTAGTTGTGAACGGTAAAAAGATTCGCCTCACGCAAGAGCGTGATCCTTCCGCTCTTAAGTGGAATGAGATTGGCGCGGACATCGTGATCGAAGCAACTGGTTTGTTCTTGGATAAGCCCACAGCTGAAAAGCATTTGGCTGCTGGCGCCAAAAAAGTGTTGTTGTCTGCCCCCTCTAAAGACGACACGCCGATGTTTGTTTTTGGCGTGAATCACCAAACTTATGCCGGTCAAACCATCGTTTCAAACGCATCATGCACCACCAATTGTTTGGCACCCGTGGCCAAAGTGTTGAATGACAAGTGGGGAATCAAACGCGGCTTGATGACAACGGTTCACGCGGCCACCGCCACACAAAAAACAGTCGACGGCCCTTCTAATAAAGATTGGCGAGGCGGGCGTGGCATCTTGGAAAACATCATTCCATCCAGCACTGGCGCAGCCAAAGCGGTGGGCGTTGTTATTCCCGAGTTGAACAAGAAATTAACCGGTATGTCTTTCCGTGTTCCAACTAGCGATGTCTCTGTCGTCGACTTAACGGTTGAGCTCAACAAAGAGGCTTCTTACGCTGAAATTTGCGCTGAGATGAAAGCGCAAAGTCAGGGCGCGCTCAAAGGCGTTCTGGGCTACACCGAAGACAAAGTGGTCGCCACCGATTTCAGAGGCGAGCCTTGTACATCGGTGTTCGACGCCGACGCGGGTATTGCGTTGGACAGCACGTTTGTAAAAATTGTGAGCTGGTATGACAACGAATGGGGCTATTCAAACAAGTGTTTAGAAATGGTTCGCGTCATCGCTAAATAATTCATTTGAAGCTTTAGAAACGCCCGCGCTTTTCAGTGCGGGCGTTTTTTATTGAGCCAATACCGTTATGCCTAGCGCGACAAAAAAAAGTGCGCTAATGCGATGCACCCACGTTAGAGGAATGAGTCGTGTGATGCGTTCTCCAAACCAAACCACGGGCACATTCGCCAACATCATTCCCAGCGTTGTTCCGCCCACGACCCAAAACCAAGATGATTGGTATTCAGCCGCCAACATCACCGTTGCGATCTGTGTTTTGTCTCCCATTTCCGCCAAGAAAAAAGCAACAACAGTCGTTCCAAAAATCCCTAGCTTTGGCGCAACCTCTTCTTCGTCTTCATCTAACTTGTCTGGCACCAGCATCCAAGCTGCCATCGCGATAAATGAAATGCCCAAACCCCAACGCAATATGTTTGGTCCCAATACCGTTGTCACCCACGCACCCAAACCACCGGCCATTGCGTGATTGAACAAAGTGGCAACCAAGATTCCCCAAACAATTGGCCACGGCTTGCGAAATCTAGCGGCCAGCACCAACGATAAAAGCTGAGTTTTATCGCCCATTTCTGCTAAGGCGACGATTCCGGTGGATATAAAAAATGCGTCCATCAAGCAATGCTACAGCTGCGACAAAGCGCGCTAAACCCCTCTATTTGGTGCATTTTTTGCTTAGATAAGGTGCAATCTAAAGCAGGCGCTTAAAAGCGCACCAAAACAATACAAATTACCAAGGAAATTCTCATGGATGCACACAAACAGGGCGCCGATGCTTTGTTCATTTTGCTCGGCGCCATCATGGTGCTGGCCATGCACGCGGGCTTTGCTTTTCTAGAGTTAGGAACCGTTCGTAAAAAAAATCAAGTTAACGCCTTAGTGAAGATCTTGGTCGACTTTTGCGTATCAACGCTGGCTTATTTTGTCGTTGGATATGGCGTGGCATACGGGGCAAGCTTCATGATGGGCGCCGAGTCTTTGGCAGACAAAAACGGTTACGAGTTGGTCAAATTCTTTTTCCTACTAACTTTTGCAGCAGCCATCCCAGCGATCATTTCTGGCGGCATTGCCGAACGCGCAAAGTTTTGGCCGCAACTCATTGCAACCGCGGTGATCGTTGGGTTTGTTTATCCTTTTTTTGAAGGCATTGCCTGGAATCAACATTTCGGTTTTCAAGCGTGGCTCAAAGCCATCACTGGCGATGAGTTTCATGACTTCGCAGGTTCAGTCGTTGTCCATGCCGTAGGTGGCTGGATTGCTCTTCCTGCGGTTTTGCTGCTGGGCGCGAGAAGTAACCGCTATAAAAAAGATGGCGCCATATCTGCACATCCCCCTTCAAGCATTCCATTCTTAGCTTTAGGCGCATGGATTCTGATCGTTGGTTGGTTTGGCTTTAACGTCATGAGTGCACAAACCTTAGACAAAATTTCTGGCCTAGTTGCTGTCAACTCTTTAATGGCGATGGTCGGCGGCACTCTGGTTGCTTTAATTGCAGGCAAAAATGATCCAGGGTTTGTTCATAACGGCCCCCTCGCGGGACTCGTTGCAGTTTGCGCCGGCTCAGACCTCATGCACCCCATGGGCGCATTGGTTGTTGGTGCGATTGCTGGCGGTATTTTTGTGGTCATGTTTACGTTAACTCAAAATAAATGGCGCATTGATGACGTTCTAGGCGTTTGGCCACTTCACGGTCTTTGTGGAACATGGGGCGGAATTGCAGCTGGCATTTTTGGTTCACAAAGCCTGGGGGGGCTAGGTGGCATCAACGTCACGGCGCAATTAGCAGGCACAGCGCTTGGGGTAGCGTGGGCATTAGTTGGCGGCTTTGTGATTTACGGCGTACTAAAAATGAGTATTGGTTTAAGAATGAGCCAGGAAGAAGAATTTGAAGGCGCAGACCTTTCAATTCACATGATTAGCGCTTCTCCCGAGCGTGAATCTAGCTGGTAAGCCCTGAAATTGTGGTTTTTCTAGCATGATTCCCGTCAAATAAAGGTAAACGCTGGTTTTTTTAGACAACTTGTGCCCCATAATGGCCGACACCAAGTTAATGCACTGCATAGCTTGGTGTATTTGGTGATCGGTCAGTTTCGGTTCGGGACTCCATCGCTTTGTTTATGTGTTTTAAGGAGTCCCTTTCATGGGCAACAAACTGTACGTCGGCAATTTGCCGTATTCGGTACGCGACAGCGATCTTGAGCAGTCTTTCGGACAATTCGGTTCTGTCACTAGCGCCAAAGTCATGATGGAGCGCGACACTGGTCGTTCCAAAGGTTTTGGATTCGTAGAAATGGGTAGTGATGCCGAAGCGCAAGCTGCAATCGAGGGCATGAACGGAGCGCCTTTGGGTGGCCGTAGCTTAGTCGTCAACGAAGCCCGTCCCATGGAGCCTCGTCCCCCTCGCTCTGGCGGTGGTGGTTACGGCGGTGGCGGCGGCGG
>CAZEAQ010000006.1:23204-26778 GCA_964510145.1 uncultured Bordetella sp. | reverse complement strand
CATGTGCGCGAGGCACCGATGTTGATAAGCCTCGTAACTTGGCGAAGTCTGTGACAGTGGAATAGTTTTCACCCGCAACTAACACCCACCGAACATGGGGGCTCGCTAGCTTAGCTAGACTTAACTCATGAATTTATCTACTCGACTGCCGCTCTGGTCAATTGCTTCTCCCATTGCAACTTGGGTGATTCTTGCCTTTGTATTGACGGGGTATCAAACTAATCCTTGGTGGATTTTTGAAGTGCTTGTTGTTGCAGGCGTAGTCGCTGGAATTCTTGCTGCTGTTTTTCATGCAGAAGTGGTGGCCCATCGGGTGGGCGAGCCCTACGGCACGTTGGTGCTTGCGTTGGCTGTAACAGCGATTGAAGTCGCGCTCATTGTGTCGCTCATGATCGCCGGAGGAGAGTCGGCGAGTGGGCTAGCGCGCGATGCAGTTTTTGCTTCGGTCATGATCATTCTTAACGGCATGGTCGGCCTGTGTTTGCTCAGTGGTGGGCGTCGGCATGGCGAACAATCGTTTGGACTTTTCGGTGTTTCTGCGGCGCTGGCAACACTCGCCGCTATTGCCGTTCTAACCTTAGTGCTGCCCAACTACACCACGACCACACCCGGCCCGGTTTACAGCAGCAGCCAGCTCACGTTCATTGCTGTTGTCTCGATCGTTTTGTATGGAACATTTGTCATGATCCAGACCGTCAAGCATCGGGATTATTTTTTGCCACTCGAGTCCGTCGCGGATGAGGCGGTGCATGCGCAACCACCTTCCAACAAAACGGCCATCACCAGTGCTGTTTGCTTAATGGCTTGCTTGGTGGCAGTTGTATTGCTGGCGAAGACACTATCGCCCAGCTTAGAAGCCGCAGTTGCCAATATGGGCGCACCCAAAACATTGGTGGGCATCATCATTGCTGCCGTGGTTTTATTGCCTGAAAGTATTGCCGCCTATCAAGCAGCACGCGCTAATCGTTTGCAGACTAGTCTGAACCTCGCGCTGGGTTCGGCATTGGCCAGTATCGGACTAACGATTCCTGCTGTGGCGTTGGTCTCACTGTTGAATGGATGGAGCCTAACTTTGGGCATCGATTCAAAATCTTCCGTGTTGCTATTGCTCTCTTTAATGGTCGCCTCGTTGTCGCTAGGAACAGGACGAACAACTGTGATGCAAGGGACTGTTCACCTCGTTATTTTTGCGGTGTATCTCTTCACTGCCATTGTTCCTTGAAGCCCAATTTAAACGCGAAGAGAGTTTGCTAGGCAAATAAAGTCTCGCAACCTGAGCCTTTGAGTAATAAATCTAATTCAGAGCGATCTTTGTCACTCATATCGTGTCTAAATTTTCTTAGCGCTTCTAGACATTTAGCTTGATATGGAAAAACGGGCTGCTTCCATTGCTGTCCATCAATAGGTGTTTCAAATTCGTCTAAGCCTTGACTAATCGCGTGATGATTTGCCAAAAGAAATGGCGCGTAAAAATGACCTATTTCTTTAAGTAATGCAAACAACGGATCGCCGATGGAAGTGGTTGAAATCCAGTCTGATGCACTGTGTCCCGATAGGTCTTCCATTCGATCAAGCCATGCTCTTAATCGCGGGGAAGTTTTTTCAAGAAAACGAGTAGGTGTTGGATCGAACATGCCTAATTGCGTCAGCTGCCCGTAAATAGCGAAATCAGCAGAAGCAGGCCTGTTGCCAAGTACAAAACCTTGGTGCTCTATTAAGCCATCCATGATGCTGATTAAGCGTTGAAAACTCGATTCAATAACAGGGGCCGTGGATTCATTTGATCCCACCATATTGAGCCGCGAGATTTGTCTTTGTGCAAAAGTTGCCGCCATTTTTTGGGCGCTTGTTTCACTCATTTGCGGATACTGCGAATAGATGAGCCAAGGGGCTGCATGTGCGGCATCTTCAGCATAGTGCCAGCGGTAATGAAACATGGCCTTGGTTAGCCATTCGTCAGCGAAGTCTTCAATGAGTAGATTTATAAATTGAAGAACGGGGTGATCGGGAATCACTGATCGATCCACATACGCAAGCTCTAACTTTTGAATAATGGGCGTTGAATCAACCATCGCCTCTAGACCGTTGGGCGTAGGGAAATAGAAGGTTGGTAATAGTTTGACTTTAGGTGTGGGATACCCAGCAGGTGGATCTGAATGCGCACCCCACACCATTCGATAGCGAATGCGTCGATAGCGCAGCAAAGCGAGCATCTTTCGCGTGTAGGGAGAACCGGGCGCTCCTAGCAATTCAATATCTTGCATGGCTTTGCTTTAAGTAAATGAAGCGGTTAACTAACTAGCATTCAATAAAAGTTAAATCGGAATTTCTCTCGCTAGATTGCTTCTTACCCATTCAGCAGTACCTGAAGCTGTAATTTTTGCCATCAAGGCTTGAACAGATTGTTCGCCCACCATCTTGTCTAGAGTTTTGCCGTAAGACTCATAGCTTTCCCATCTCGCAGCGAAAACCATATTTCCGACTTCTCCGACAGAAACGGTGTAGACCTTAATTTCTGCCCCACTCTTTCGCCACAAATCCGCAGCTTCTTTCATGTTCGCCATGACCTGACTCATGTCGGCGCCAGGAAGGGGTCTTGAAACTATTTGAAGAACAACAGATGCCATATAAATCTCCAGTTGATTAATGGAAATTTATGGTGGCAACGAGAGATAAATTTGGCACGAGTAATTTCCCTAGTTAGAAAAATTTGCCCAGTAAAAGTAGCTAGTAAATTGGTTCTAGAGCTTTTCTTTTTGGCTTAGCCCAACCACGCTAAACCATCGCTAGTGGCTTGAGGTGCATTGCCGCGTGCGGGGCGGTATTCGCAGCCAACCCAGCCTTCCCAATGACAAGCTTTTGAAACATCGTCGATCACGTCAAACAAATACTTGTAGTTCAGCTCGCCCAAGTCGGGTTCGTGTCGCATGGGCACGCCTGCTATTTGAAAATGCCCAACTCGACCAGTCGGTAAGTAATGCCGAATTTTGCTGGCGACATCGCCTTCCATAATTTGACAGTGATAAAGATCCATTTGAACTTTTATGTTCGAAGCGCCGATGTGCGTGATGATGTCGTGTGCTTGTTGTTGAAAATTCAAAAAGTAATGAGGAATATCACGCGTATTAATGGGTTCGATCAATACATCAATTCCAGCAGACTTGGCTTGCGTAGCCGCCCAAGCGATGTTGTTTAAATAAGTGGATTCAAGTTTTTGATAATTGGCTTGTGCTGGCGCTAAACCCGCCATGACATGAATGCGAGAGCAGTTCAAGGTGCTCGCATATTCCAGCGCTTTGAGAAACCCTGCTTGAAACTCTTGCTCACGCCCGGGTAAGCAAGCCAAACCTCGCTCGTTGCCGTCCCAATCGCCCGGTGGTGCATTAAATAGAACTTGTTGAAGGTTGTTATCCATTAAACGCTGATGAATGTCTTGGGCATCGAAGTCATAAGGAAACAAAAACTCAACCGCTTTAAAACCATCTTTGGCCGCAGCTGCGAAACGATCAAGAAACTCGTATTCGTTATAAAGAAAGGTGAGATTGGCGGCAAAACGTGGCATAGGTCATCCATA
>CAZEAQ010000006.1:1376-23104 GCA_964510145.1 uncultured Bordetella sp. | reverse complement strand
ATTCGTTATAAAGAAAGGTGAGATTGGCGGCAAAACGTGGCATAGGTCATCCATAGTTTATGTATATAGATTACCAAAGTGCACAAACATGATTTGTGTTGGTAAATCCACGGTATTAAGCCAATGAATTTTTAAGGTTTAATCTCAATAGATAGAAGTTAGAAATGAACCTAGGAGCGCTAATCATGAAAAGCAAGCTGAAATTATTTGCAGTTTTAGTTGTCGCGTGGAGTACTTTTTATGCACAGGCGCAGACGTCTTCCGTCAAAGTGCAGTGGTTGGGGCAAGCTGCTTTCAAAATCACATCCTCAGAGGGAAAAGTCATCATCACGGACCCTTGGTTGAAAGCAAATCCTCTCACTCCTCCAGAATTTAAGACCTTAGAAAATTTAGGCAAAGTCGATGTGTTGCTGGTCACGCACGGTCACTTAGACCACTTCGCGGATGCTCCCGCTATTGCCAAATTAAACAACGTGCCGATGTACGCCCCTGGCGATATGAACGCATCTGTCGTTGCACTGGGTATTCTTCCTCCGGAGTTAGCGCCAAGGTCAAATAAATCAGGTGTTGTAGAGCCAGTTCCGGGCATCAAAGTAACGCCGGTTCGTGCTGAACACTCGTCGGTTATTAATTGGAAAAACCCAGCCACCAACAAAGACGAAATTCATGTGGGCGGGGAGCCTGTGGGTTTCATCATTGAGCTAGAGGATGGCTTCAAGATTTATCACATGGGCGATACAGGGCTGTTCAGCGATATGAAGTTCATCGCTGATTACTACAAACCAGACTTAGTGCTCATGCCCATTGGCGGTAATTTCACCATGGGGCCCAAAGAGGCTGCCTATGCGGCAAATGAATGGATGAAACCCTCTCATGTCATAGCGATGCACTACGGGGCTAACCCGCTTGCTAAAGGCACGCTCGCACAATTTTTGGATTTAATGAAAAATCCAAAAATAAAAGTACATCCACTCAAGCCAGGTGAAGTTGCCAACTTTCAAGCGAAGAAATAATGCTGTTTAGAAAAACATTAATTGTTGGGTTAATCGCTTCATGCTTAACCCTGCCCGTCTTGGCAGAGGTGGGCTATCCGTCTAAGCCTATTCGTATCGTGGTTCCATTCACGCCGGGTGGAAGTCCTGATGTATTGGCAAGAACGATAGGTCAAAAAATAACTGAGGCAACAGGCGCTTCTGTGGTGGTTGAAAACATTGCGGGTGCCGGTGGCACGATAGGCGCAGACCGCGTCGCCAAAGCGGCTCCAGATGGTTACACATTGCTCATGGGGCATGTGGGTACGCTGGCAGTTGCCCCCGCTGTGTATCCGAACTTGCCTTATGACCCTATCAAATCATTTGCGCCTGTAGCCTGGGTTGCGCGAGTTCCCAATGTGTTGGCGGTACATCCTTCAGTGCCCGTCAAAAACGCGTCGGAGTTAGTGAACTACCTCAAGGCAAACCCCGGCAAAGTGAATTACGGATCAGGTGGCAATGGCAGTGCAGCGCATTTGGCGATGGAGTATTTCAAATTAACAACGCAGACCTTCGTGGTGCATGTGCCTTATCGAGGCACGGTGCCCTCTGTGACTGATGCTGTTGCAGGGCAAATTCAAATCGTATTCACCGGAGCACCCGCCATTATTCCAATGGTCAAGGCAGGAAAACTCAAAGCGATCGGTGTTTCAAGCCCAAAGCGAATGGAGTCGATGCCAGACATTCCAACATTGGCTGAGTCTGGTGTGAAAGGCCTCGAGAATTTCGAGGCTGACCAATGGTACGGATTGGTTGCTCCAGCTGGTACGCCTGTCGATGTGGTTAAAAAATTGAACCAAGTAGTCAATGCCAGTCTGACATCGCCAGAGATCGTCGCACGCTTAAAGACGGAAGGTGCTGTGGCAATGCCCGCATCGCAGGAGGCTTTTAGCCAATTAATTCAAAGTGAAATGAAGCGTTGGAAGCCTGTGGTCACTAATGCAAAGATCAAAGCAGATTAAGTCGAGGAGCTGAGGCAGAGAAATGCAATTCGGTCAAATCATGGGGCGTGAATCGACGCTCATGTTGCATCACAAAGCCATGATCGTATTGGTTTGTGCGATGGCGTATGTTGGCGCTTTTCAGTTAAATCAAATCTTGTTTTCGGATTTGTTATTCACTCATCGTGTGCATTGGATTTATTTGCCCAGTGGATTGAGGTTGCTGTTGGTCTTGCTGTTTTTTGAGCTGGGTGCTCTTGGCATTTTCTCGGCTTCTTGGTTTATCAGCTATTACTATTTTTCCCAAAACGACCCTCTGTTTGTGGGCGTGCTCTCACTCATTTCGGCGGGTGTTCCACTGGTGGTGAGAGCGATCGCTGTGCGTTGGTTTGGCTTGAATGTGAATCTCAAGGGATTGACGACACAAATAATTTTGAAGATGTCCATCGCACTTTCCGTATTGAGTGCTGGGGGTATTCAGCTATGGTTTTTTGTAAACGGCAAAACAACAGACATAGTCTCTGCATTTGCAGTGATGGCGGTTGGAAAGTTTTTAGGAACTGTCTTGGTGCTATGGGTTTTTAGTTTTCTAGTAAGTGGTTGGCGTATACGCCTTATCAACAAAGGATGAGTATGAAAAACATCTATCTAACTTATCTGGCGCTGGTATCTGCCATCACCGAGGAATCAGAAGAACTCAAAGCCTTAGACGAGGAGTCCAGAAAACTCTTAGAAGTTATTGCTGTCAAAGCTCACAACAACACGCCTTTGTCCGTGACACATGCAATGCAATTAAGTCAAATCGGTTCACCTGCCATGATTCATCGAAAAATTGGCTATCTCAAAGATGCGGGCTTGATTCATTACGAGCATCAAGAAAACAATCGACGAACCAAATACATGAAACCTACTGCGCAGGCTGACGCTTACTTTGAAAAAATAGGTTTAGCCCTCATTGCCGCTACCAAATAAGTTGTTGAGTAGGATCTGACCTACTCAAAAAAATAACGGAGACACAAATGACTCAAGCTGAACAAGCACTGCGCAGTGCTGCGCTCGACTACCACCGCCTTCCAACCAAAGGCAAGATTCGAGTGGAACCGACGCACCCACTCAACAACCAGAACGACTTGAGTTTGGCTTACTCGCCCGGTGTGGCGTACCCGTGTCTTGAAATTCAAAAAGACCCCAAAACCTCATACGAATACACCAGCCGCGGCAACTTGGTGGGCGTCATCACCAATGGCACAGCTGTGTTGGGGCTTGGGGACATTGGCGCACTCGCGGGCAAGCCGGTGATGGAGGGCAAAGGTTGTTTGTTTAAAAAATTCTCTGGCATTGATGTGTTCGACATAGAGCTAGACGAACGCGACCCCGACAAATTAGTCGCCATCATTGCAGCGTTAGAGCCTACCTTTGGCGGCATTAATTTAGAGGACATCAAAGCGCCTGAGTGCTTTTATATTGAACGCAAATTAACTGAGCGCATGAACATTCCGGTGTTCCATGACGACCAGCACGGCACAGCCATCATCTCTGCGGCCGCCATGATCAATGGCTTGGAATTGGTGGGCAAAGATATAGCAAAAATCAAAGTCGCAGTCTCAGGGGCAGGTGCTGCGGCGATTGCTTGCTTAGGCGTGTTTGTGGGTCTGGGTGTCAAGGCAGAAAACATTTATGTGTGCGACTCGAAAGGCGTGATCTATGAAGGCCGCCCAGGTGGCTACGACGAATCGAAGGCGCGCTTTGCACAAAAAACGGATGCCCGTACATTGGCCGATGCCGTGAATGGTGCCGATGTATTTTTAGGTTGTTCAGCACCCGGCGTGTTGACCGAGGCGATGGTCAAGAGCATGGCATCACATCCCATCATCTTGGCGTTGGCCAATCCTGAGCCCGAAATTCGTCCCGAGTTAGCGAAGGCGGCACGCCCAGATTGCATCATTGCGACAGGGCGCTCCGACTACCCCAATCAAGTGAACAACGTGCTCTGTTTTCCCTATATTTTCAGAGGCGCATTAGATTGCGGTGCGACCAAGATTACCGATGCAATGAAGATTGCTTGCGTTCGTGAAATTGCAGATCTGGCCAAGTGCGAGGTGACCCCTGAGGTGGCGCAGGCCTACCCCGGAATTGATTTGACGTTTGGTGTGGACAACATCATTCCTAAACCCTTTGACTCCCGACTCATGCTGCGCATCGCACCCGCAGTTGCGCGCGCTGCTGAAGCGTCGGGCGTCGCAACGCGACCTATTGCTGATTTCGATGCGTATGCCAAAGAACTGTCAGCACGTTTAAAAAATTAACCAGCGTGCGACTTATTTTTGAAAGCGCTGCGCCAAGATAGAGCGCGCTCTTGGCGAACTGCCATCTGCGAGTTGGAAGTGCTTAGAGATGTGGCGCTCTGAAGGGGCTAAAAGCTGCAAATACAACTCGCCACAGAGCTGTCGCGCCTTTTGGCCAGCCCAGTCCGCGGGTAAAAGTTCATCGGGCAATTCGGGGTCGCGCAATAAAAGTCGGCGGTAGTCGTGAATCAAAAGTGTGCGCAATAAAAATTGTGATTCATCTGACACATCGGTTGCAGTTTTGATGTGCGCCAAGATAGGTTGATATTGTTTGGTGAACAGCGTGTAGGCGTCGCTGAGTTGTTTGAGGTTCCAAGCGTGCTGCACCATGTCTGTGTTCTTTGCGGTCCAGGGTGAGGCATCTTGTGTGGCGGTGAGAGGGATCAAATGTTGACGCAAATGCCCCATGCCATCGGTGGTGAGCGCATCCATCACGCTGCTTAAGTCCGCGCTGGGATGAACAAAACAATCGCATCCCACAGCCCCAAAGCCTTGCCAAAAAAGTGCCCGCTTAAGACGCTCACGTTGCTTGGCATCGATTTCTCCAACATTCAATATCAGCCGCCATTGATGGTCCCAAGCAGGGGAGGCCGCCGCATAAATGTGACTGGCCGATTCTTCAAACCGTTTTTTTCCAGCAGGCGTCAGCGTGTAGTCCGCCCGACGCCCCATGGTTTCGGCGTGCATCCATTCCTCTTTGACCAAACGAAAAACTGCGGTGCGAATCAGCCGGTCACTCATGTCTAAAGGGGCCAAGAGTTGTATGAGGCTGCCCAACCAAATGCGTCCACCACGGGGCAACACAGCATCGCCGAACACCGAAATGATGAGCGAACCCGCATTCATGCGGCTTTGTTTCCTAAAAGCGCTGATACGTTTTTGAACAGGGTCTACCACGGGTAATTACTTAGATTCGTTTTTACTTGACTCAGGGCCGTTAAATGATACAAAATTTGTCTCTCATTCTAAATAAAAGAATCATAAAAGAAAACGCAACCTCAAAGGTAAGTCATGAATTTTGAAAATATCCGCTTCGAAATAGACGGTGCAATTGCACGGCTTACTTTGAATCGTCCCGACAAGATGAACAGTTTCACCTCGTTCATGCATGCCGAATTGCGCGAGGCACTCGATCATGTGCAGCAAGATAAAAGCATTCGAGTGCTGGTCATTACTGGCGCGGGTCGTGCATTCTGCGCGGGGCAAGATTTGTCTGATCCGCTAGTGAAGTTCACGCCCGGCGAAACGCCCCCTGATATGGGTAATGTGGTGGATGACAACTACAAGCCATTAATTTTGCGATTGCAAAACCTGCGTGTTCCCACTATCGCCGCAGTCAATGGTGTGGCAGCGGGAGCAGGTGCAAGCTTGGCGATGGCGTGTGACTTGGCAGTGGCGTGTCAATCAGCTTTTTTCTTGCAAGCTTTCTCAAAAATTGGTTTGCTACCCGATACAGGCGGCACTTGGTTTTTGCCGCAGCGAGTCGGTATGGCCCGCGCTATGGGCTTGGCTTTGTTGGCAGATAAATTGCCTGCCCAAAAAGCAGCGGAGTGGGGCCTGATTTGGTCGGCTGTTGAAGACGCAGACTTTGCAGCCGCGGTAGACACCCTTGCCAAACAACTTGCTGTGGCGCCGACCAAAGCCTTGGTTCGTACTCGACAAGCCATGCACGCGGCACCGACGCACACACTGGAGCAGCAACTATCCATGGAGGTGGGCTTTATGCGCGAGCTGGGCTGGGGCCACGATTACTCAGAGGGTGTCGCTGCATTTTTAGAAAAGCGTGCGGCCAAATTTACTGGCGAATAAACGCGACCACATAGAGACCACACAGAGATACCAAGGCATGACAACTCCCCAAGAATTAGCCGATCAAGTCGCCGCCTCCATGTGGTCGCGCGACCAAGCCACGCAAGCTTTAAACATGACGTTGCACAGCGTCAAACCTGGCTACGCCAAAATTTCGATGACGGTGACCGCCAGTATGTTGAATGGCCACCTGACGTGTCATGGCGGCTATATGTTCACTTTGGCCGATAGCGCATTTGCGTATGCGTGCAATAGCTACAACCAAAACGCAGTGGCCTCGGCTTGTCATATCGATTTTTTAGCGCCCGCACGCGAAGGGGATGTGCTGGAAGCCGAAGCTGTGGAGCGTTCACTCTCGGGACGCACCGGCGTGTACGACGTGACGGTGCGAATTCGAGATGGAAAAAACATTGCGCTGTTTCGCGGAAAGAGCTACCGCGTTGGCGGCGAAGTCATTCCCCCCAAAGAATAAGAAGGAGATAACGATGCCTGTGAAGAAGCCTGCGCCTGGCGATTTGGATGCCATCGAAACCGCAAGTCGAGACGAAATTGCTGCGCTGCAATTGCAGCGAATGAAGTGGACGCTCAAGCACGCCTATGACAACGTGCCGCATTACAAGAAAGCGTTTGATGCTAAGGGTGTTCATCCTGACGATTTAAAAACGTTGGCTGATTTAGCCAAGTTTCCGTTCACGACCAAAAGTGATTTAAGAGACAACTACCCCTTCGGCATGTTCGCCGTTCCACGCTCTCAAGTGGCGCGCATTCACGCCTCATCAGGTACCACGGGCAAACCGACGGTGGGTGGTTACACCTTAAAAGATATTGAGAATTGGGCTGAGGTTGTGGCGCGTTCTATTCGTGCGGCGGGTGGACGCCCCGGTGACACATGCCACGTTGCATACGGTTACGGCTTATTCACGGGTGGCTTGGGGGCTCACTATGGCGCAGAAAAAGCGGGCTGCACGGTGGTGCCGATGTCTGGCGGACAGACTGAAAAACAAGTGCAGTTAATTTTAGATTTCAAGCCCGACATCATCATGGTGACGCCGTCCTATTCTTTGGTCATCGCTGAAGAGTTTGAACGTATGGGCGTTGCGCCTGAAGATATTTCTTTGAAGGTAGGTATCTTTGGTGCAGAGCCTTGGGGCGTTGGCATGCGCGACGAAATTGAGCGCAAGCTTGGAATTGATGCGGTCGATATTTATGGACTCACCGAGGTCATCGGGCCTGGCGTGGCGAGTGAATGTATTGAGTCCAAAGATGGCCCGGTCATTTGGGAAGACCATTTCTATCCAGAAATCATCAACCCCGAAACAGGTGAAGTCGTTGCCGATGGCGAAGAGGGGGAGTTGGTATTTACCTCACTCACCAAAGAGGCGATGCCGGTCATTCGCTATCGCACTCGCGATTTAACGCGATTGCTGCCGCCCACATCGCGAAGCTTTAGACGCATGGGACGCATCATGGGGCGTACTGACGACATGTTGATCGTGCGTGGTGTGAATGTGTTTCCTAGTGTGTTGGAAGAGCAAATCTTGCGCGACAAACGTTTGTCAGGCAACTATCAAATCTTGCTCACCCGCGAGGGACACCTCGATAACGTGGAGGTGCGTTGCGAGGTGCAACGCGAACTCTCTGGCAAATTGTCGCCCGCAGAGTTACAAGCCATAGGCAAAGAAACTGAGCATCACATTAAAACCATGGTGGGCATTTCTACCCGCGTCACAGTGATGAACTTTGATTCGATACCACGCACTCTGACCGGCAAAGCACGTCGCGTGATTGACGATCGACCCAAACAAAACTGACACCAAAAATTAGGAGATCAGACCCGATGTATACCCAATCCTTTAATGTCCCCGATGGCCAACCCGGCTTGAAGTCAGTGCCCGTTGTAGAGGCCATAGAAAACCCAGAACTTCAAGCGCGCTTTGATCGCACGATTGATGCAGATGGAAAAATTGAACCGCAAGACTGGATGCCACAGGCGTATCGCAAAACACTGTTGCGACAAATTAGTCAGCATGCGCACAGCGAAATTGTGGGCATGTTGCCCGAGGGAAACTGGATCAGTCGCGCCCCAAGTTTGAAGCGCAAAGCCATTCTTATTGCCAAAGTGCAAGACGAAGGTGGCCATGGTTTGTACCTCTACAGTGCCGCTGAAACGTTAGGAACCAGTCGAGACCAAATGCTGGAAGGTTTGCACAGTGGTCGTGCCAAATACAGCTCGATTTTTAATTACCCCACATTGAATTGGGCCGATGTCGGCGTGATTGGGTGGCTCGTTGACGGCGCCGCCATCATGAACCAAATTCCGTTGTGCCGTTGCAGCTATGGCCCTTATGCACGCGCCATGATTCGCGTTTGCAAAGAAGAGTCGTTCCACCAACGCCAAGGCTATGAGGCCTTGCTGGTCATGATGCAAGGCACCGCTGAACAAAAGGCCATGGTGCAAGACGCGGTGAATCGTTTTTGGTGGAAATGTTTAGCCATGTTTGGCCCCCCCGATTCAGACAGTGCGCACAGCGAGCAGGGCATGCGCTGGGGTATCAAACGTATTTCAAACGACGACTTGCGTCAAAAGTTTATTGATGCCACTGTGCCGCAAGCCAAAGTGCTGGGCGTGACTTTGCCCGACCCCGATTTGAAATGGAACGAAGAGCGTCAGCACTATGACTATGGCGCTATTGATTGGGACGAGTTTTGGGCCACCGTTAACGGAAACGGGCCTTGCAATAAAGAGCGCTTGGCCACGCGGGTCAAAGCGCATGAAGATGGTCAGTGGGTGCGTGACGCAGCGCTGGCTTACTCACGCAAACAACAAGCAAAAGCAAAGAAGGAGGCAGCATGAGCCAGCCTGCATTAAAAGAATGGCCCTTGTGGGAAGTATTTGTGCGAAGCAAACAAGGTTTGGAGCACAAGCATTGCGGCAGTTTGCATGCGGCTGATGCGCAGCAGGCGTTGCAAATGGCGCGCGATGTGTACACGCGTCGCCAAGAGGGCGTGAGCATTTGGGTAGTGCCTTCATCCAGCATTACGGCGAGTGCTCCTGCAGAGAAAGAGGCTATGTTCGAACCTGCTGCAGACAAAATTTATCGTCATCCCACGTTCTATGACATTCCAGACGAAGTGGGGCACATGTGATGGCCAACCACGAAGCCTATTTGTTGCACCTAGCAGATAACGCGCTGATTTTGGGTCAGCGCAATGCCGAGTGGTGCGGGCATGGCCCTATTTTGGAAGAAGACTTGGCGCTGGCCAACAACAGTTTGGACTTAATAGGTCAAGCGCGTATGTTGTATCAGCACGTTGCAAAAATGCGCGATGATGGAAAAACCTCCGAAGACACGCTCGCTTATTTTCGCGATGTCCCTGAGTTTTTAAACTACACGTTGTTGGAGTTGCCACACCAAGTGTCACTCTTACCCGCCGCTTCGGGCAACCGTGATTACGCAGTCACCATCGTGCGTAATTTTTTATACAGCGCACTCATGGTGTTGGTGTGGGAAAAACTAAAAACATCGAAAGACGCACAGCTTGCTGCCATCGCCGCCAAGTCTTTGAAAGAGTGTCAATACCACTTGCGCCACTCGCGCGATTGGTTGGTTCGCATGGGCGATGGCACCGATGAATCGCATGCAAGAGTGCAAAGCGCACTCGATTATTTGTTCTCGTATACCCAAGAGTTTTGGACATTCAGTGACATGGAAGCCACGGCCACTCAGCAAGGCATTGGCATCGATCTAAAAAGTGTTCACGCCGACTGGAACGCGCTGGTGGACGATGCGTTATCAGACGCCACGCTTAAGCGTCCAAGTGATGGCGGCTTTGTGTCCACCGGAAAGTTGGGAGTTCACTCCGAGCACTTAGGCTTCGTTCTCGCTGAAATGCAAAGCTTGGCACGCATGCATCCCAATGCGGTTTGGTAACAGCCGCCGACTTTGCCATGCTGACCGCCGCATTGCCAGAGGGACCTATTGCTCAGAAGCAAGAGGACGACGCGCACTACAAAATTTGGGCGTTACTCGAGTCTGTCACCGACCCAGAAATTCCAGTGGTCTCATTGCGCGAGATGGGTATTTTGCGGGCAGTAAAAACCATAGACGCCGATGCATCGCATCTTCAAGTTGTGCTGACGCCGACCTACAGTGGCTGCCCCGCCATTGAGCACATGGAAAACGAAGTTCGCACGACGTTGCTGCAAGCGGGTGTGAACGCAGAAGTGGTCACACAACTTGCGCCCGCTTGGTCGACCGACTGGATGACTGAAGAGGCTAAAAATAAATTACGCGCCTATGGCATTGCGCCGCCACAAACTAAAGCTTGTGGCAGTGGTCATGGTGCAGGTAGTAACGTGGTGCAGTTCAGCTCTAAAAAATTTTCTGCTGAACCGGTTGTTCCCTGTCCGCAATGCAATTCGGAAAACACAACCGAAACCTCACACTTTGGATCCACTGCTTGCAAGGCGCTATATCGGTGCTTGAACTGCATGGAGCCGTTTGATTATTTCAAGCCCTATTGATTCGAAAATACGATGTCCAAAATTCCATCATTTCATGCGCTAACCGTTGCACGCGTGACACCTGAAGCGGCGGGTTCGGTTGCAATTGCGTTCTCAATTCCAGCCGAATTAAAAGAAACGTTTACTTTTCAGCCAGGGCAATACCTCACGCTGCGTGCCACTATCAAAGGCGACGATGTTCGCCGCAGCTATTCCATTTGCAGCACGCCGCGTCATCTGGCCGATCAGCATGAATTGGTGGTGGGTATACGGCCTATGCAGGGTGGCGTGTTTTCAAATTGGGCGGCCACAGAGTTAAAGGCGGGCGACACGTTGTTGGTCATGTCGCCACAAGGGCGATTTGTGTCGCAGCGTGCCCGCGCTATTCATCGCGTGGGGTTTGCAGCAGGGTCGGGCATCACGCCTATTTTGTCGATCATGGCCAGCACTCTAGAAGAGCAACCCAACTCCAAATTCACACTGATATACGGCAACCGAAGTATGGCGAGTGTGATGTTCAACGAAGACTTGCAAGATCTGAAAGATCGCTACACCCACCGCCTCACACTGGTTCATGTTTTGTCGCGACAACCGCAAGAAACAGATTTGCTTCAAGGGCGCATTGATGGCCCCAAAATTCACGCACTGATCGATGCGCTCTTACCGGTGGGCAGCATGGATGAGGTTTTTATTTGCGGCCCCGAAGCCATGATTGAAGCGACTGAGCAAACGCTGGTTGCTGCGGGAGTGCCCAAAGAGCGTGTGCACAGTGAGCGCTTTACCTCACCTTCACTAGAAGCACTCACGCCCGCCGCACGACAAGCAGCCGTAGCGCATCAAGCCCCTGTTGTGCAGGGCGATATATCGTTGACCGTGGTGTTAGACGGCAAGTCGCACGCCATCAAAATGTCGGAGGGTCAATTTGTGCTGGACGCGGCAATGGCTGCTGGCCTTGACCTGCCTTATTCATGCAAAGGCGGTGTTTGCTCGACTTGCCGTGTGAAGGTGATGGAGGGCAGCGTGCAGATGGATAAAAATTTTGGCTTAGAAGAATGGGAAACCAAAAAAGGTTTTGTTCTGTCCTGCCAAGCACGCCCGACTTGTGGCGCCGTGACCGTGAGTTACGACGAACGATAGTTTGCAAAAAATAATTTCATCTCCCCGCAACTCATCGTCCGCATTCGTGGGCATTGCGCTGCTGATTCTGGCCACGATGTGCTTTGCCACTCTGGATACCGTGACAAAAAGTGTGACAGCAGTCGTGCCGTTGATGATGGCGATCTGGGCACGCTACTTTGTTCAAGCCATATTGACAACCGCTGTGGTGCTGCCTTTGAAGGGTTGGTCAGTATTGAAAACACAGAATTTGAAATTGCAAATTCTGCGTGCCGTTTTGTTAGCGTTGGTCACCCTATTGGCTTTTGCGAGCTTGTCTTTTTTGCCTGTGGGTGAATTTACGGCCATTGCTGCAACTGTTCCCTTACTGGTCACGCTATTGGCCTCGCGAATGTTGGGCGAACATGTTTCTGGTTTGCGTGTGGCGCTTGTTTGTGGCGGATTTTTAGGCACGCTGCTCATCGTTCGACCCGGAAGCGATGCGTTTGGATGGGCGCTTTTGTTTCCGTTGGCCTTGGTCATTCTGAATACTGCGTTTCAGTTACTCACAAGCAAAATGACAAGAACTGAAGACTCCGTTACCACGCAGTTCTACACCATTTGGTTGGGCACTGCGCTGACGTCGCTGCCGCTTTTTTGGTTTTGGTCTCCCGTGCAAGACACCCAAGTTTTATTGGAATTACTCTTGATGGGGGCTGCGGGTTCTGTTGGGCATTTGGCGCTGATCATGGCGTTTGAGCGTGCGCCCGCTGGCGCATTGATGCCTTATTTGTACGCGCAAATTGCATTTGCCATGTTGGGTGGATGGCTGGTGTTTAACCACATTCCCGATCAATGGGCATTGAGCGGAATCGCGCTGATCGCTGTTTGCGGTGTCGCAGGTGGTTTTTTGACGGTGTACGAATTGCGTCAAAAAACGGCGGAGTCTTAATCGTTCGTTGGCGCGATCGCGTTTTCAACGTTCATAAAAATGGGTCGGCCGTCGGGCGTATTCAGCGGAATGATGCGCTCGTCATGTTTTTCGTTGGCAGGAATCAACGCGCAGAGAGTAGGGCTGCTGCGTAGCTCACCATTCAGCTCAACTTCTAAATCTGCAATCACCAGTTGAACATCGGTCAGTATTTGCGTGACTTTCATGGGTTCCCCTTTTCAAGTTGTGGTGTTAATTCAAGTCGATGAGTCTCAAAACCTTGCGCTTTTAAACGCGTCAGCAAAGCGTTGTAGGCAGTCGCTTCAACTTGCGGCGTTCTTGATAGCACCCACAAGTATTCACGCTTGCTGTCACTGACAGCGGCAAGTTGGTACTGCGGGTCTAAATCGATGACCCAATATTCTCCCCAAACCCATGGCAACCAAGCTAGCCACTCCGGGGCAAAACGCACTTTGAGTTTGGGTGAATTCGCGCCACCTACTTGCTTTGCCAAACCCGTTGCATCCATGGTTTTGGCTTCGGCTGTGGTGCAGCTGTTAAACACTTGCACATCGCCGTTTGGCAGCGCTGAGTATTGGGCACGCGTTTGGCCTGCGCATTTGCGCTGGAACCAATTTGGAAACTTTGCAATCTCATGCCAAGTTCCCATATAGCGCTGCACATCGAGCGCGTCGATGGTCGCTACCGGCATCGTGGCTGTGGCTGTGGTTACGTGAGCGGCGATCAGAACGCCTATTGCCAGCTTAAAAAAGAAGATTGACTTGTAGTCCATGCAGCACGATCTCGGCAATTTGAAACAACACAATGAGCACGATGGGCGATAAGTCGATGCCACCCACGTACGGCAATAGGCGTCGCAGAGGGCGCAACATGGGTTCAATGAGTTGCGCCAAGTAATAGTTGGCATCTGAATTGGTTCTAAGCCACGACAACACCGCATAAATAATGACCAACCACATGAGACCCGAAATGGCTAAGTTTGCCAAGTCGAACCCCGCATAAGCCAGCAATAACCAAGGCTCCGTAGCGGCACCCCCGATCAGCCAAAGCAGCGCATATTTGCCCAGTACCACCAAGAATGCAGCTATAAAACTAGCGCTGTCAAACTGGGCAATCGCAGGAATGATGCGACGAATGGGCAGCACGATCCAATTGGTCGTGGCAAACACAAACGGAGCCAATGGGTTGCCAGACGTGAGCGATAAGTTGATGCGCTGCAACTGCATATACAACCGCAGCAAGCAACTGCTCGCAACAACCGTAACGGCGACTTGCAAAATCAAAGAAAATATATGGAACAGCATGATGCTAAGTTTAGTGACTGAAAGAGCCGTTTTGTCTTTACCTCCACCCGCCCCCCGCAAAGCCTCCCACACCCGCCAAGTCACCTATCACGGCTTTCGCCGAGAAGATGGGCTGTGGGACATTGAAGCCCATCTCCGTGACACGAAGCCAGAGCCCTTTGAAGTGCCCGGCGAAAAGCAGTGGCTGCCTCATGAACCCATTCACGACATGAGCATTCGCCTGACGGTCGACACCGCATTGGTCATCCGCGACATTGCTGTCGCCATGCACAGCGTGCCCCACGATGACTGCCCCAACGCTGCGCCGCCGATGCAAAAAATGATTGGTTGCACCCTCGGTGCAGGCTGGCGCCGCGCGATTGAAGAGAATTTGGGTAACACCAAAGGTTGCACTCATCTGCGGGAGTTGTTGTTCAACATGGCAACAGCAGCATTTCAAAGCATTTCGGGTTCGTTTGCTGTGACAGACGTCAACACGCCGCCACCGCATTTAGGTCGTTGCATGGCTTGGCGCTTTGACAGCGATTTGGTGGGACGTCGTTACCCAGTATTTTTTAATTGGCCGAAGAAATAAATACGTTTATGCATCGCAACGCTCTCGTTTTGTTTTCCGGTGGTCAAGACTCCACCACCTGTTTAGCGCATGCGCTCTCGCACTATGAGCGTGTGGAAACTTTGGCATTTGACTATCGCCAAAGGCACTTGGTTGAGCTGGAAGCCCGAATACAAGTGCTGCAAGAAATTCGTCAACAGTTTCCAGAGTGGTCCACGAAGTTGGGTGAGGACCATCTGTTAGACCTCGGTGTTTTAGGGCAAGTGAGTGAGACATCGCTCACTCGCGATATGGCGTTCAAGATGGAATCTTCAGGGCTGCCCAACACATTTGTACCCGGCCGTAATTTGTTGTTCTTGACGTTGGCTGCTTCGCTTGCGTATCGCCGAGATTTAGATGTGATCGTGACGGGTGTGTGTGAGACCGACTTTTCTGGCTACCCCGATTGTCGTGACGACACCATGAAGGCCATGCAAATTGCGCTCTCTTTAGGCATGGATCGACGACTGCTGATTGAGACCCCGTTGATGTGGATTGACAAGGCGCAGACTTGGCAATTGGCACATGACTTAGGCCAGAAAGCCCATTTAAAAGGGGGCGATCAGTTGGTGAATTTAATTGTCGAACACACGCATACGTGCTATCTCGGCGATCGCCAACATCGGCACGATTGGGGATATGGCTGTGGCACTTGCCCGGCTTGCGATTTGCGCGCCAAAGGTTGGCAGCGTTGGGCTGGCTAAGGCTTTAGCCAGCTGTCAACACAAACTTAGCGGCGCTGCCCTCGTCGGTGGGCACGAACTGCCAAACGGTGTCGTGATAAGACGCCACACCCGGGCGGTGCGCGACCGACACCAATGCACCACCGGCTTCACGCACCAGTGTGAGCAGTTTTTCGTAAAGCAATTTTTCTGCAGCTTCGTCGAGTGCACTGGTGGCCTCGTCAGCAAATACCCATTTCGGGCGCTTCAAAAATACACGTGCCGCAGACAAGCGTTGTTGCTCGCCGCCTGAGAGCTGTTGCGTCCAGTTGCTTGCCGTGTCGAGTTGGTCAATCAGGTGAGGCAATAAGGCGTCATACAACGCGTTTTTCAGCGCTTCATCGCTGTAAATCTCGGCGCTATCTGGATAGGCCAACGCTTGACGCAGCGTGCCTTGCGGAAAGTAAGGGCGCTGCGGCATAAACATGCTGCCCTCGGGCAACATGACGGCGTCGTAGGTAATTAAGTTGCCGTGGCTGTCATGTGTGGGTGAAGTCACGTAGGGCCAGATGCCGGCCAATACGCGTAGCAAAGTTGATTTTCCGCATCCCGAGGGGCCACGAATCAACACAGTGTCGCCAGCTGCCACATTCAAAGAGGTATGAGCCAATAAAACTTCGCCAGTGGGCAACGAAATAGTCAACGGCGTGGTGTGAAGCGCATTGATTGGCGTAGCTAAAGAGTTCGCCTGATGCCGGCTTGCGTGGCTGGCGGCGATGCTGAGCATCTGATCTTGGAAGGTGGTTAAACGCAGCGTGGTCGCTTGCCACGAAGCAAGGCGGCTGTAGTTGTTGATGAACCAACTGAGCGACTCTTGCACTTGCCCAAACGCAGACGATATTTGCATTAGTTCGCCAAGCTGAATCGTGCCGCTGAAATAACGCGGTGAAGCCACCAGCATGGGGAACACCACTGCCGCTTGGCCATAAGCTGAGTTGAACCAGGTGTAGCGCTTTTGCACGCGCAAAAGGCGCATGAAGTTTTCGAGCACCAGTGCAAAACGAGTCTTGAGCGAACCTTGTTCAACGCGGCTACCGCCATCTAAAGCAATGGCTTCGCTGTATTCACGAACACGCATGAGGTGGTGGCGAAAGTCGGCTTCCAGCCGTTGCTGCGTGAAGTCGAGCGAGGCCATTGAACGGCCTAGCCAATGACCAATGAGCGTGCCACTGAGTGCGTATACCAGCGCCATCCACACCATGAAGCCCGGAATATTGAAGTCTTCGCCATTGAACGAAAAACTAAAGCCGCCCGACAGGTTCCACAAAATGCCGATAAAGCTCAACAGCGTGACCGACGCATCCAATAAACCAAGCGACAAACTCACCGTGGCGGAGGTGAACTGCCCCACGTCTTCTTGAATACGTTGGTCTGGGTTGTCGGTTCCGTTTTTAGACAACAACTCGAGTTGATAAAACGAGTTCTCAGACAGCCAGCGATTTAAATAATCGCGCGTCATCCATGCACGCCAATGCATTTGCAGCAATTGCGTGAGATAAAAGCGGTATACCGCCACAAAAATATAAATGCTGGCAAGCATGCCAAAGACGCCGAGTTGTTTCCAAAACACATCGACATCACGGTTTTGTAACGCGTCGTAGAACACGCGGTTCCAGTCGTTAAACAGCACCATCAAATAAACAATGCCCAGGTTTAGACCGACGCAGGCTGCCAGTAGTAAACGAGCGCGAATTTTTTCTTCAGATTGGAAGAAGGGCAGAGACAAAGCCCAGACTCGTCGAATTTGTAGTCGGCTTTTTTCCCAATTTGAAGAAACGTTGTGGGCAACGGAGCGAAGAGCGTTCATTCTTAAACTTTATGAATGGGTGTTGCGAACGCCGCTGGCAACGTGACCAGCTGGGACATGACGCGCCGCAGATTCGATATGGCCGGTTTGGTCATCGAAGAAAAAATCGGGCTCAAACTCACGCAAGAACTCACCCTTTTCTAAGCCGCCTAAAAACATGGCTTCATCAACTTCAATGTTCCAGTTCATAAGCGTTCGAATGGCGCGTTCGTGTGCAGGGGCGCTTCGTGCGGTGACTAACGCGGTTCGAATGCGCATGTTCGCGGTGCCCGCCTTTTGAAGCACCTGCAGCGCTGCGAGTAAAGGTTTGAAGGGGCCTGCAGATAAAGGCTGAGCGGCTTTGTCTTTTTCGTGTTGTTGAAAGGCGTTCAGCCCTTCGGTTTGGAATACGCGTTCGGCTTCATCGCTAAACAAAACGGCGTCACCGTCAAAGGCAATTCGCACTTCGTTCGGATGCGCATTGGATGCATGGGCTGAGTGTGGATAAACCTGCGCCGCAGGAACGCCGGCGTCGAGTGCAGAGCGAACATCGGACAAATGCGTGGACAAAAATAAATTCGCATTCAAGGGGCGCAAATATCGCCAAGGCGATTGCCCCCGCGTGAAACTTCCGCGTTGAATAGGCAAGCCGTAATGTTGCGCCGATCGAAACACACGCATGCCGCTAACGGGGTCGTTGCGCGACAGAATGACAACTTCAACACGTTGAGATTCATCTGTGTTGAACGCCAAAAGCTTTTGCACCAAAGAGAACGCCACGCCGGGTTTGGCGGGGATTTCCAGCCGATCAAGCTGAAGATTCATGTAGGCGCGGTCATCGCCTTGTTCGAAAACTTGGTTTTCTTCTTCGAAGTTAAACAGGGCGCGCGACGAAATCGCGACGACCAGTTTTCCGTCCAGCGAAACGCCCATCTTGACTTAAGCGTGTTGGCTTAAACGTGTGGCGACGTAAGAAACCACGACACCCACAATGGCCAAGATGACCATGATTTGGATGAGTGAAACGCCGCTGACATATTTGGCTGAGTTGTCGTCTTCTTTTTTCATGGCTTGATTTTAAAAAGGTAATTAACGTTGTAAAAACAAACGATACGCCGGATTTTGAGTCTCTTCGACATACGGGTAGCCCAGCGCCTCCAAAAACGCAGCGAAGGCTTTGGTGTCTGCCTTGGGTACTTGCAGCCCCATCAAAATGCGGCCGTAGTCTGCCCCTTGGTTGCGGTAGTGAAAAAGGCTGATGTTCCAACCTGGACGCATGGCCAACAAAAACTTCATCAAGGCGCCAGGGCGTTCCGGAAATTCGAAGCGCAACAAGCGCTCTTCGTGCGCCAACGTTGAATGCCCGCCCACCATGTGGCGAATGTGTTCTTTGGCCAGTTCGTCGTGCGTGAGGTCGATGGCGTCAAACCCGTTTTTGCTGAAATGCGAAGCAATTTTGCTGCTCTCGCCTTTGGCACCTGTGGTCAAACCAACAAACACATGCGCTTTGTCGGCGTCGCTTAAGCGGTAGTTGAATTCGGTCACGTTGCGTGGCGTTTTACCACCACCAAAGCTGGGTAACTTACCAATTAGCTCGCAAAATTTACGCAAGCTCCCCGGTTGCTCTGGAATGGTGACTGCAAACAACGCTTCGCGCTCTTCGCCCACTTCAGCGCGTTCTGCGACAAAGCGCAGGCGGTCAAAGTTCATGTTGGCGCCGCAAAGAATAGCGGCATACGTTTCGTTTTTGGTTTTGTGTTCAGCCACGTATTGTTTGATGGCCGCCACCGCCAAAGCACCCGCTGGCTCGACGATGCTGCGGGTGTCCACAAATACGTCTTTAATGGCAGCGCACACCGCATCGGTATCAACGGTGATGTAGTCGTCCACCAAATTTTTGGTCACTCTGAAGGTTTCTTCGCCGACCAACTTCACTGCGGTGCCGTCTGAAAACAGGCCCACGTCATGCAGCGTCACGCGTTTGCCTTTGGCCACCGATTGCATCATGGCTGATGAGTCGTCCATTTGCACGCCAATCACCTTAATTTCGGGGCGCACCGCCTTGATGTAATTGGCGACGCCCGCAATGAGCCCGCCGCCACCAATGGCGACAAACACGGCGTCTAGTTGGTGAATATTTAGGCCTTGAAGTTGGCGCAACATTTCCATCGCAATCGTGCCTTGGCCCGCAATGACGTCGGGGTCGTCAAACGGATGAACAAACGTCATGCCGTTTTTCTTTTCTAGTTTGAGTGCGTGTTGGTAGGCGTCTGAATAGCTGTCGCCCGCTAACACCACTTCGCCGCCAAGCGCTTTGACTGCTTCAATTTTGACGCCTGGCGTGGTGACGGGCATCACGATGACTGCTTTGACGCCGAGTCGTTTTGCGCCAAGTGCAACCCCTTGTGCGTGGTTGCCAGCAGAGGCGCAGATGACGCCTTTTTTTAATTGCGCAGGCGTCAAATGCGCCATCTTGTTGTAGGCGCCACGCAACTTAAAACTGTGCACGGGCTGTTGATCTTCGCGCTTTAAAAGCACGGTGTTGTGCAACCGGTGGCTCAGATTTTTAGCCACTTCAAAAGCAGACTCTGTTGCCACGTCATAGACACGGGCTGTCAAGATCTTTTTGAGGTAATCGGCGGGTTGCAGGACTCGGGGTTTCACGTTTCGGGTAGACATAGCGTGATTGTCTCTTATGCCGTTATCGAGCTACTACACTCTTATATTCTCAGAATTTTCACTATTAACCAGTGTTTCCAACCGCCCAAGACCTTTTTGCTCGGACCGATGACGGCGCCGGTGGCCGCTTGCAAACGTTCAAGCGGTGGCTGAAGTTCAAGTTGCGTTATCTCTGGTTTCGCCAACCGTTAGAGGCCACGTTCAATGCGATGAGCGAGATGGGATTGGCACAGGTTTTATCTAGCGACCCCAAGCTTTTGTTGCGATCTACGCGCACTTATTTGTGGGCAGATTTGCCGGTCGATCAACGCGTTATTGCTTTGCAAGCCCATTTTGCGTGGGCAGTTCGTGTGTTTGGCGTCGATTGGTTAACGCATTTATTCACCGTCGGGCGTGTGCAAGTGGCGCAGTGGACGCTTAAAGACGCAGTTGTGAGCCTATGGATTCACCCCGGCTATGGCTATGGTCGAGAGGGTGAATTGGTGCTCGAACTCAACCTAAACAACGTGCCCGTGATGCGCTCCGCATGGAGTGTTTTGCCCCATGAAATGGTAGGTGTTGAAGCCGTTGGCGACGTGCTGGTGATTGGCAATTTGCAGGGTTCGCAAGAGGGTAAAGACTTGATGAAAGAGTTGACCCAGTTGATGGAACGCACACGTCCACCGGGCATCTTTTTTAATATTTGGCAAGGTCTTGCACAAGCGTGGGGGCTTGTGGCAATTGTGGGAGTGAGCGATAGGGGCCACGCCTATGCCAACTACACCAGCTTAGCCAAGCGTGTGGGTATGAACTACGACAGTCTTTGGCAAGAGCTTGGGGCTGAGAAAAAAGTCACCCGCAATCATTGGTTGTTGCCAGACCGTTGGGAGCCCAAACCAGAGAGCGAAGTGGCCTCTAACAAGCGCTCGCAACTTAAACGTCGCAATGCGTTGCGCCTTGACATTCAAACCAGCGTCTGTGCTTGGGCTGAGTCGGTTAAACAAAGTAGTTGAGTTGCATTCATGCCTGATTTCAACTTGTCAGACCTCGACTTTTTAGTAATTTCTCTGCCGGCAGAGATTGCGCGTAAACAAAATATTGAACAGCAGTTCAGCCAAAAGCTGCCTCATTGCCAGTGGCAATTTATAGAGGGTGTGCTTGGTAAAGCACTGGCCTTGCCTATCCCAGAATACGATGCAAAAAAACGCCTGCGCGAACACGACCGTGATTTAACGCTTGGCGAAATAGGCTGTTTTTTGTCGCATCGATCGGCATGGCAACACTGCGTGAATGCTCAAAAAGCGTGCGTGGTTTTTGAAGATGATGTGCTGATTCAAGACAATTTTTTGCCAGCCTTAGCAGCGGTCATGTCGATTGCTGATCGGTGGGATATTTTTAGATTGCACGGCATTACTGAAAAGCCGCACAAGAACTTAATGCAGCTGGGTGAGCATCAAATATTTTTAAATTTGCGGGATCCTGGAAGTGCTGCGGCTTATGTCATTCAGCCCCATGCAGCACAAGCGCTATTGGCTAAGTCGAACACTTTTAGTTTGCCTGTAGACGACTTTATGGAAACGCCTTGGAACCACCACCAAAGAATGTTGGCCATTCGTCCTTACCCGATTCAAACCGCAGGTTTTGAGACCACTATTCCCTATCGAAAACCGTTGCGAGGCTCTGTGCTTAAGCGTTTAACCAGAGAGTTTTTTAGGTTGCCTGATGGGGTGCGTCGATTGTTTTGGCGTTGGCAGAATTCGAAATAAGAAAACCCCCGCCACGTTGCCGTAGCGGGGGTTTAAGACTTTTAAATCTCTAACTGGCTATGCCAGCGAAAGGTTTAGAAAGCGTGGCGCAAACCAATTGCTGTTTGCTTGATGGTGACATCAGTGTTAGCTGAAACCAAGGTTGCCACTTCGTGACCCATTGCATAGTAAACATTGGTGCGTTTGCTTAAAGAGTAAGACGCGCCCAATTGGTAGGCTTTGT
>CAZEAQ010000006.1:0-1276 GCA_964510145.1 uncultured Bordetella sp. | reverse complement strand
GTCACATTGCTGTAACCAGCGTCAACTGTGCCGTAAATAGTGACTTGAGCGAAGGCTGAAGTTGCTGCCAAAGTGGCTAATGCAACGAGGGTTGTCTCCCATTTTTTCTCAAGGCCTTTCGTAACCCATTGATTTAATTACATAAAAATATTTGTGGATTGTTTTGTAATAAAACTATATAGTTATGAACTATGCTCATTAATACCACTAAAAGTGTCAAATATTGTTAAATTCCACATTTATTTATTAATATTGTTTAACTTGATAACCCGAAATGAACTGGGCGCACTTGCCAAAGGAAATTAACGATGGAACACCTCACAATATCTGCGCCGATAGCCAGTAACGAGCAGTTTTTTCATCTGCCCCGCGTTCGCAATGCGCCCATTAAAAGCAGCATGACTTGCGTAGACGGGTTGCCTAATAAGCTAAAGATTTACCGCATTTCAGGAAGCAAATATTGGCAAATGCGGCTTTACAACAAAGGCCGTTACATGGTGAAAAGCCTCAAAACGACCGACCTTGATGAGGCCAAAAGCGCCGCCAGCTTGCTTTTTGAAAGCTTAGAGTTTGGTGGCATTTACGTTGAAAAACCCAACAAAGCGGCGCCGTTTTCTGAGTTTAAAAACCAGCAGTTTTTGCACGATTTAATAGAAGAAGTGCTCGCGACGGAGCTAGAAAAAGTCAGGCGCGACGAAATTAAACATGCCTCTTTCGTGATGAGCAAAATTCGCTTAGAGGGCTTGGTGTTCGACTTCTTTAAAGACCGTCCATTAAACAAAATAAATGCACAAACGCTGGACGATTTTTTAACCCTCATGACGCAAAAGAACCTGTCTGTTTCCACCATGCAGGGCTACATCGCGCAGGTGCGCAAAATTTTGCGTCTCTTGCACCGCAAAGAGTTGTTAGCCAGCATGCCGAGTTTTAGGTCGCTCAAATCGCAACCCAATTCGCGCGGTGCTTTTACGGTGACGGAATACAAGTCAATTCTTCAAGAGTCCAAACGGCTTCGACGCGTCACGTTTGACGACTGGCAGGACGGGCAAAAAATGTGGATCAAAAAAGAATACCGACAAATGCCCATCGAGATGAATTGGCTCATTCGTTTTATGGTGTTCACGTTTATCCGGCCAGGTGATATTCGACAAATTAAAAATCGACATATCGAAGAAATACACGGCGCTTATCACTATCTGCGCCTGAATTTGCCCGAGGTCAAAAGGCACAAAGCACCCACCGTGAGCCTGCCCGCGGCAGTCCCCGTGTATGAGCG
>CAZEAQ010000005.1:16725-26910 GCA_964510145.1 uncultured Bordetella sp. | reverse complement strand
ATGTCGTGACCTCCACCACCCACAAGAGTTTGCGCGGCCCACGCGGCGGCATCATTTTGATGAAAGCCGAGCACGAAAAAGCTATCAACAGTGCCATATTCCCCGGCCTGCAAGGCGGCCCACTGATGCACGTCATTGCGGCGAAAGCTGTCGCTTTTAAAGAAGCGTTGCAACCCGAGTTCAAAGACTACCAAGCGCAAGTGGTGAAGAACGCCAAAATTGTGGCTGAAACCCTGACCCAACGCGGACTGCGTATCGTCAGCGGCGGCACGCAAAGCCATGTCATGCTGGTCGATTTGCGCTCTAAAAAAATCACCGGCAAAGAAGCCGAAGCTGCATTGGGCGCCGCCCACATGACCATCAATAAAAACGCCATTCCAAATGACCCTGAGAAACCATTCGTCACCAGCGGCGTTCGCATTGGCACACCGGCCATGACCACACGCGGCTTTAAAGACGATGAGGCCCGCATCACGGCCAACTTGATCGCCGACGTATTGGACAACCCACACGACGAAGCCAACATCGCCGCAGTGCGCGCCAAAGTTCACGCGTTGACCAGTCGTTTTCCTGTCTACAAATAAAGCATGAAGTGCCCCTTCTGCGGCCACCTGGAAACCCAAGTGGTCGAGACTCGTATGTCAGAAGATGGCGACTCAATTCGCAGGCGTCGCCAATGTGGCGCTTGCGAAAAGCGCTACACGACCTACGAGCGACCCGATGTGAGTTTTCCGAACATCGTTAAAAAAGACGGCCGGCGCATCGAATACAAACGCAGCAAACTGCTCGACTCCATGAGCCTTGCGTTACGCAAACGCCCGGTTAGCACTGAACAGGTTGATAACGCGATTGAGCGCATCGAAGAAAAGCTTCTCAGCTTGGGGCAGCGCGAAGTGCCATCCACCCGCATTGGTGAATTGGTCATGCGCGAGTTAAAAAAACTCGACAAAGTGGCGTACATCCGCTTTGCGAGCGTGTACAGAAGTTTTGAAGACATCGACGACTTCAAAAGTTTGGTGGACGAAGTTCGCAAGTAATTTTCGAGTTCAAACAAAGGCCTAGCAGGCCGTAATTGCCTAGCATTCGTCGCCATGCGATTGCTGGGCTTTTCTTTCTCTAAACATGCCACTCAAGGCTTTAGCCTGATTGAGCTTTTAATTTGCCTCGCTCTATTGGGACTACTCGCGAGCTGGGCCACGCCTGGTTTACAGCGGTTACAACAGCGCGTTTTAGTAGACGCCACACGCGACCAGCTGATGGGCGATTTGCAGCTCGCACGAATCAAAGCTTTGCAGCAAGGACAAGCGCTGCAAATGTCCCGTCTGAGCACTTGCGCTTGGAGCAAAACATCAAACACCGACTGGAGTTGTGGCTGGCAACTCCAAACCAAAACATCGTCTGTGACTTTGCAAACTTCACCTGTGCAAGAACCCATCAGCGTCGTCTTTGCAAAAGTTGATCCACTCGAAATTAACCGCCGTGGCGACTTGGGCACCGTGGGTGAACGCTGGGTCATCAAGTCGCTCAGCGCAAACCCCGTCATTGCCGTGACGCTTTGCATCAACAGCGCCAGCCGCGTGCGCTGGCAGTCGGGTGAATCGTGCAGCTAAACAAGCAATGTGGATTTGCGCTGACAGAAGCTCTCGTTGCATTACTGGTTTTAAGCTTGGGTGCGATTGGTTTGTTGTGGATGCATCAACAAGCGCTTGTATTGCAACGACAGCAACACATGCGAGCCATCGCCATGGTGACGGCACAAGATTTAGCAGAACGCATGCGCCTCAATGCTCCACAAGCCGCGATGTACACGAAAGCTTGGGGAGCCAGCACATCGAGCGCCGCATTAAATTGCGCGTCAAACGCTTGCTCCCGCCAAAACTTGGCGCAGTGGGACATGCAAGCAGTGCAACAAAATTTGCAACAACAAATGCCTGAAGGCGACTTCGCCGTGTTTCCACTCGTGGGCGTTGCTCAGTGGTGGGGCATCTTGATTGCTTGGCACGATGGCCAAGAAACCTACCGAACCGACACCCAATCGGGCTCTCCCGACTGCCCTGCTGACATGAGTTGTTGGCGTTTGTTTTTTAGGCCCGATTGATGAACTCGAACCACTACAAAAAATGTAAAGGCCACAGCTTGCCCGAGCTGTTAATTGGCATGACGCTTGGGCTTTGGGTCATTGCCACAGCCATCGGCGCTTATGCGCTTAGTCGCCAAACTTGGGCAGCTATGGCAGCGGCCGATTCACTGCACGCCAACGCCCGCGGTGTGTTGCGCAACATTCATGAGCAAGCGTATTTGGCAGGTGCAGGCTATTTGGAAAGTGTGAACTCGAACGAGTTTTCAATCAGCACCACCAGCGGGTTAGCTGCGGTTGAAAACGTCAGCGCAGACAGCCTCACGCTGAGCCACTGGCATGCGGTTGACGCGACCGATTGCGTCGGCAACGTCAACAGCACTTCTGACTCTGTGCGCAATAACTACAAACTCAACACGCACAAAGAGCTCACTTGCAAAGACCTCAATGGTCCCGGTAGCACTTATCAAGCTTTAGCCGAAGGGGTTGAAGACTTTCAAGTTCGCTACGCGCAAGCCTCTGTCGCAGCACAAACCATTCAATGGAAATCTGCCGACCAAGTGAGTGCCATGAGCGATGTGGTGGCCATCGAAGTTTGCATTCGACTTGCCAGTCCGCGCGTGGTGCAAAACTCTTTCAACACCCACCTAACCAGCATTGGTTGCTTGGGTGAAACCATCGTTGCTGACGGGCATTTGCGCCGTGTGTTTAAACAAGTCAGTAACTTGCGCAATCGAACTGCGGTGCTGTTGTGAACACACGCGGTTTTGCGCTTCCCACGGTGCTGCTCATCCTCACGCTCACGAGCATGGCCACCCTTTTAGCGTGGCGAAATTTATGGCTTACCGACCAGTTACTCAACATCGAAGCAGACCAGCTGCGCACGCTTCATAAAGCCGAAGCAGCGGTGCCTATTGCCATGCAAGCGGCCATGCAAGCGGCCATTCAAATTGCCTCGGCCGCAACGCCTGCTAGTGCGGCCACGTTGACACATCGCGTGGTGGCAGATAGCCCTAGCTATTGGCAAACACAAATGAGTAACGCCACCCCTATCTCAGCCAATGAAACACCCTATGGCGCTGACACCTGTTGGTATTGGGTCGACACATTTCCGCAAGCTACGGCTGAGCCCATCTACCGCATCACCGTTTTAGCCACCGGCGTGCAACCCAACAGCACGGTTGTGCTGCAAACACTTTGGTCTTCGGGTCAATCAAAAAGCTGGCGTGTTTTGCATGAATAAACAAAAGGGCTTCTCGCTCATCGAGCTTTTAATTGTGTTGGTTTGTGTGGGCGTTTTGCTCAGCATTGCCGTGCCGAACTACCAAACCAGTGTCATGCGCAGCCATCGCGCACAGGCACGAGTTGCCCTGCTTCAAACTGCCCATTGGCTGGAGCGCGCGGCCAGTGCCAACGGCAGTTACCCACTGGTGGCCGACATTCCTTACAGCGTGCTGCAAGTGGAAGGTCAGCGCTACCGCATCAGCGTGGTCAGCAGCGCACAAACCTTTGCACTCACCGCCGTGCCCATCGGAGTGCAAACCAACGACGCTTGCGGCAGCCTCACGCTCGACAACTTAGGCACGCGCGGCGTGCAAAACAGCAGCCGAAGCGCCACGCAATGCTGGAGCAAGTAAACAATAATGTCGCCCATGAGTTTTTCGACACGCGACACCCCTCACATGACCCACGCTTTGGCGTTGGCTCGCGAGGCAATGTTTTTGACATCGCCCAACCCGCGCGTGGGGTGCGTCATCGTGCATGCAGACGGAAACCTTGTGCTTGGCAGCGGCCACACCCAGCGCGCTGGCGAAGCGCATGCCGAAGTCATGGCTTTGCGCGATGCGCATAACAAAGGTCACCCCGTCAAAGGCGCCACCGCCTACGTCACCCTAGAACCCTGCAGCCATCAAGGCCGAACCGGGCCGTGCTGCGATGCCCTTATTCAAGCCGGCCTGTCGCGCGTGGTGGTTGCCCTGCAAGACCCCAACCCACTCGTCGCCGGGCAAGGCATAGCGCGCCTAAAAGCTGCGGGCGTTCAAGTTGACATCTGTGATGCTGGCAACTTGCAAGACCAAGCACACGAGCTCAACATTGGCTTTATCAAGCGCATGACCCAAGGCACGCCGTGGGTGCGCATGAAAGTAGCCGCCTCACTCGACGGACAAACCGCTCTCGACAACGGCGCCAGCCAATGGATCACCTCCGAGCCCGCCCGCCAAGACGGCCACGCTTGGCGCGCCCGTGCCTGCGCGGTGTTAACCGGCATTGGCACCGTGCTCGAAGACGACCCGCTGTTGGACGTTCGCGCAGTGGCCACTCCACGCCAGCCCACGCTGGTGGTGATGGACAGCCGACTTGAAACCCCCACCCACGCCAAACTTTTTGGCCCCAAGCGCCCCGTGTGGATTTATTGCGCCGTCGACCACCCCGAGCGACGCGCCGCCCTCGAAGCCCAAGGCGCACAAGTAGTTTGCCTGCCTAACCCAAGCGGCAAAGTAGACCTCGCCGCCATGCTGCAAGACTTGGGCGCCAAACACATCAACGAAGTGCATGTGGAAGCGGGGCACAAGCTAAACGGCTCGTTGCTGCGCGCTGGGCTGGTGGATGAACTTATCACCTACCTCGCCCCCAAGCTGATGGGGCAAGGCCGCGGCATGACAAACCTTGGCCCGTTCACGCAGTTGGACGAAGCCTTGGCGCTGACCTTTCATGAAGTGACTCACGTCGGGGCTGATTTGCGGATATTGGCTCGGCTGCAAAGAACAGCATCTCTAAACCTGCGAAAATAGCAGGATGTTCACCGGAATCATCACCGGCGTGGGGCGCATCACCGCTGTCCACGACCTGGGAAGCTCTTTAAACCACGGCAAACGCCTCACTTTGCAGGCCCCTGTCGGGTATCTGGACGACGTCGCACTGGGGGACAGCATCGCGCTCAATGGCGCTTGTATGACCGTCACCAGTTTCGATGTTCACTCGCATCAATTCACCATCGACATCTCTGCCGAATCGCTCGCTCGCACCAGCGGCTTGGCGGAGCTTGGATCGGTCAACCTCGAAAAAGCACTTCGCGCCCACGACCGACTTGGCGGACACATCGTGTCGGGCCATGTCGACGGCATTGGCCATGTGAGCCACTTTGCGCAAATTGGCGAAAGCTGGGAGCTACGCATCTTGGCCCCCACCGACTTAGCTAAATACCTGGCCTACAAAGGCTCGATCACCATCAACGGCGTGAGCCTGACGGTGAACAACGTGCAAGATTTTTTTGACGCTGATGGCCCGTTGGGTTCACGCGGCACCGAAATTAGCATCAACCTCATTCCACACACCGTTGAAAACACCGCCTTGGGCACGCTCAAAGTGGGTAGCTCGGTGAACCTCGAAATCGATACCGTCGCTCGCTATGTCGAGCGCATGTTGCGTGTTGACGCAACGCTGAACCCGAAAGCCAATTCATGAGTCACGCCACGCCCATCTCCCCCGTTGAAGACATCGTGGCCGAACTCAAAGCAGGCCGCATGGTGATTTTGGTTGACGAAGAAGACCGCGAGAACGAGGGCGACTTGGTGCTCGCCAGCGACCATGTCACGCCCGAGGCCATCAACTTTATGGCGCGCTTTGGTCGCGGCCTTATCTGCCTCACGCTGACTCGCGAGCGATGCGAATATTTAAAGCTACCGCCTATGGCTGCGCGCAATGGCACGGTTTACAGCACAGCGTTCACGGTTTCTATTGAAGCGGCCGAGGGCGTGACCACGGGTATTTCTGCAGCCGACCGCTCACGCACCATCGAAGTCGCCGTCGCCAAAGACACCCAACCCACCGACTTGGTTCAACCCGGTCATGTGTTTCCACTTCAAGCAGTAGACGGCGGCGTGCTCATGCGCGCAGGCCATACCGAGGCCGGTTGCGACTTGGCAGCAATGGCCGGTTGTTCGCCCTCTTCCGTGATTTGCGAAATCATGAAAGACGATGGAACGATGGCGCGTTTGCCTGACTTGCAAATTTTTGCAGCTGAGCACGGCCTCAAAATTGGCACCATCGCCGACCTCATTGCCTACCGCAGTCGCAACGAATCGCTGGTGCAAAAAGTTGGCTCGCGCTCGATGCAAACCGCACACGGCGAATTCACCGCCAACGCTTACAAAGACGTCACCAGTGGCGCTGTGCACATGGCGTTGATTAAGGGCAGTTGGTCGGACCAAGCCGAAGTGCTGGCCCGCGTGCACGAACCCCTCTCCGTGTTAGACGTTTTAGAGCCCAACCGCGTCATGCACTCTTGGGGTTTAGATGCCGCCATGCAACGCATTGCCAAAGAGGGCACGGGCGTGGTGGTGCTTTTAAATTGCGGCGAAAACGCAGACCAATTACTCACGCAATTCGAAGGCACTGCACGTTCAGCGCACGGCCCAGAGCGCGGCCGCATGGACTTACGCAGCTACGGCGTTGGCGCACAAATACTGCGCGATTGCGGTGTACAAAAAATGCGCCTCATGGGCAACCCACGCCGCATGCCCAGCATGACGGGCTATGGCCTTGAAATTACGGGCTACCTTACTAAAGAGTAAATCAATGTTTGTTTCTAACCTAGGCTCCACCACCACGCTTGACGGCAGCGCGCTCAAAATTGGCATTGTTCAAGCGCGCTTTAACGACGACATCACCAACGCACTGGCAAGCGCCTGTTTGGCTGAACTCAAAGCCATGGGCGTGGCGGATGAACGCATCACGCATGTGCATGTACCCGGCGCGCTTGAGGTGCCTTTGGCTTTGCAAGCGTTGGCTCAAATTGAAGAGCCTGAACCCTTTAGCGCGCTCATCGCATTGGGCTGCATTATTCGTGGCGAGACCTATCACTTTGAGTTGGTGGCCAACGAGTCTGGCGCTGGCGTGACCCGCGTGGGCATGGACTATCACATTCCGATTGCCAATGCGATTTTGACCACCGAAGACATGCCTCAAGCCATTGCACGCCAAACAGATAAAGGTCGTGATGCAGCGCGTGTCGCTGTTGAAATGGCTTTGTTGCTGGAGCAACTGGCATGACCGAAGACGTCAAAACTGCGCGCAAAGAGCCCACAAAAAGCACCGCCAAGTCGGGGCGAAGTCGCTCACGCGAATTTGCTTTGCAAGGCCTTTATCAATTTTTAGTTGGCCAAAACGAAGCGGCTGACATTGATGTGTTCACGCGCGATTTAAGCGGTTTTCATAAGTCAGATTCCGTGCACTACGACGCTCTGCTTTATGGGTGCATTGAGCAACGAGAAATTCTTGATGCGCTCATCGAGCCACTGCTTGACCGCAAACTAGAAGAAATATCGCCCATCGAACACGCCGTGATGTGGATGGGCGCCTACGAATTCAAACATTGCATTGATGTGCCTTGGCGCGTTGTGTTGAACGAATACATAGAGCTTGCCAAATCATTTGGGGGCACCGATGGCCACAAATATGTCAACGCCGTTTTGAACGGACTGGCCCCCCAATTACGCGCACTTGAAGTGCAAGCGGATCGCGCTAAAAAACACAACGCATGAAGATCGCAACGCGCGCGCAGCGCATCGAACCTTTTTATGTGATGGAGGTGGCCAAGGCCGCAGCAAAACGCGCCGCGCAATTGGCGCACACCGATTCGCCGATGATTTTTTTAAACATCGGCGAGCCAGACTTCACCGCGCCTACTCGCGTTCAAGAAGCCGCCACTCGCGCTGTGATCGACGGCGCTACGCAATACACACCGGCGTTGGGCCTCAGCGCTTTGCGTGAACGCATTAGCCATTGGTACTCGCAACGTTTTGGCATTGATGTGCCAGCGCGCCGCATCGTTGTGACCGCGGGTGCGTCTGCCGCTTTGCAACTGGCGTGTCTGGCACTCATTGAAGCGGGTGACGAAGTGCTGATGCCCGACCCAAGCTACCCCTGCAATCGCCACTTCGTGAGTGCTGCAGAGGGACGCGCCGTGCTGATTCCCACCACGGCTGCCGATCGCTTTCAACTCAATGCCGAGCAAGTCAAACAACATTGGACAGCCCACACGCGTGGGGTCTTGCTGGCATCGCCGTCTAACCCAACCGGCACGTCTATTCACCCCAACGAATTACGAGCCATTCATCAAGTTGTGTCTCAACGCGGTGGCATCACACTGGTGGATGAAATTTATTTGGGCTTGAGCTATGACGCGCAATTTGGTCAATCTGCTTTGGCTATCGATGACCAAATCATCAGCATCAACAGTTTTTCCAAGTACTTCAACATGACTGGCTGGCGGTTGGGTTGGCTGGTAGTTCCCGACTCGTTAGTGCCCGTCATCGAGCGTTTGGCGCAAAACTTATTTATCTGCGCCAGCACCGTGGCGCAGCATGCAGCTGTGGCATGTTTCGAGGCTGATAGTTTGGCGGTTTACGAACAACGTCGCGCAGAGTTCAAAGCACGACGCGACTTCTTTGTGCCCGCTCTCAACCAGCTCGGATTGACTGTGCCTGTCATGCCAGACGGCGCTTTTTATGCTTGGGCAGACTGCCAACAGGCCAGCCAAAAACTAGGCGTGCAAGGCAGTTGGGATTTCGCTTTCGAAGTCATGAACCGCGCCAATATCGCGGTCACCCCCGGGCGCGATTTTGGTCACGCTGACACCTCGCAATTTGTGCGCTTTTCTACGGCCCGTTCATTGCCCGAATTACAAGAGGCTGTGGCGCGTTTACAAACCTTATTGAGTTAACCCACAGATGAGCGCTATTTTTGAATTTCCGATTCGTGTGTATTGGGAAGACACCGATGCCGGTGGCATTGTTTTTTATGCCAACTACCTAAAATTTTTTGAACGAGCCCGCACCGAATGGCTGCGTGCGCTTGGGGTCGGTCAGCAAAGTTTGCGCGATGAAACAGGCGGAATGTTTGTGGTGAGCGAAACCGCCATCAAGTACCACCGCCCCGCCAAACTTGACGATCAGTTGCGTGTCACTGCCACGCTGGCCGAAAGCGGTCGCGCCAGTTTGGTGATCGCTCAACAAGCTTGGTTAACCCAAAAATCTGCGCCCGACACACTTTTGTGCGAGGGCACAATACGCATCGGCTGGGTGGAAGCGTCCACTTTAAAGCCTGCGAGAATTCCCACTTCTGTATTGGAACGCCTGTCATGACACAAGACTTTTCTATCGTTCATTTGTTGCTCAACGCGAGTTGGGTTGTACAAGTTGTGGTGCTAATGCTGATGGTGGTTTCCATCGCCAGTTGGACCGCGATTTTTCGCAAAATCTTTGCCATCAAGCGCATCAAAAATTTAAACGATGAGTTTGAACGCGACTTTTGGTCTGGCACCAGTTTGAATGAACTGTTCGCTGCCGCTGCTAAAAACGCCAAGCAGTCAGGCCCAATGGAACGCATTTTTGCCAGCGGCATGCGCGAATATCAAAAACTACGCGAACGCCGCATCAATGACAGCAGCGCGTTGATGGACGGCGCACGCCGCGCTATGCGCGCAAGCTATCAGCGCGAAATGGACGCTATTGAAACCAACTTGTCGATGTTGGCCTCAGTGGGTTCAGTTTCTCCTTATGTGGGATTGTTCGGCACGGTTTGGGGCATCATGCATGCCTTCACTGGACTGGCAAGCATGCAACAAGTGACCTTGGCCAAAGTGGCGCCCGGCATTGCGGAAGCGCTTGTGGCCACGGCCATTGGTCTGTTTGCTGCGATTCCTGCGGTGCTGGCTTACAACCGCTTCTCTCGCGATATTGACCGCGTCTCTATCAAGCTAGAAACCTTCATCGAAGAGTTCAGCAACATCTTGCAGCGCAATGTCAGCGCTAGCACGATGGCTCACTAATTCGGGAGAACTTAGCCATGGCCTCAATTGCTCCACGCGGTGGTCGCGGTCGTCGCGCCATGAACGATATCAACATGGTGCCGTTCATTGACGTGATGCTTGTGTTGCTCATCATCTTTATGGTGACAGCCCCTCTTATTTCACCCAGCATCATTGACTTGCCAAGCGTTGGTAAGGCCGCCACAGCGCCTGACCAAGTGATTCACGTTGAAATTAGCAAAGAAGAAAAAATAACCATCAAGAGCACGGGCACAGTGAATAAGTCTGTGAACTCCAC
>CAZEAQ010000005.1:14349-16625 GCA_964510145.1 uncultured Bordetella sp. | reverse complement strand
AAGAAAAAATAACCATCAAGAGCACGGGCACAGTGAATAAGTCTGTGAACTCCACACTCATTGGACTGGCACGCGATGTTCGCGAACTGCAAGGCGAGACAAGTCATGGACCCGTCGTGATTACAGCGGACCGAACAATCAAATACGAAACCGTGGTTAAAGCGATGGATGCGCTTCAACGCTCGGGTGTTCAGCGCGTGGGACTGTCCGTTCAGTTGTCTGAATAATTTCATGCCCGCACAAGCTCAGCATCTTGAATTTGCACCTCCCGAAACTGCGGGGACTGGGCGTGCGTTCACTGCTGCGCTGATTGTTCACGGGCTTCTGGTTGTCGCCTTAACAGCTGGCATTCAGTGGAAAACAGATGACTATTCTGTTGAGGCTGAGCTGTGGTCTGCGGTACCCATGGCGGCTGCCCCCAAACTTGTCGAGGTAGAACCACCACCTCCACCCCCGCCAGAGCCCAGTCCTCAACCCGTTGAAAAAGCAGAACCGCCAGCACCCAATCGAGATGCGGATATCGCATTGGCTAAAAAACAAAAGCAACTCGATGAAGAAAAGAAACTTCAAGAGTTTCGCGAAGCAGAGCGTCGAAAAGAAGAAATAAAAAAAGAAGCTGAGAAGAAAGCTAAACAAAAAATAGAAGACGACCGCAAAGAAAAAGAGCGCAAAGAAAAAGAACTGAAAGACAAAGAACGCGCCGAAAAAGAACGCAAAGAAAAAGAAGCGAAGAAGCCCGTCGAGAAAACAGAAAGCAAAGTCTCGCCCGATGAGGCCAAAAAACTAGAAGCCATACGACGCGAAAACATGAAGCGCATTGCGGGTATGGCAGGCGCAACGGGCGATGCAAATGCCACAGGCACTGCGCAGCGCTCTTCAGGCCCATCAGACAGTTACGGCGGCCGCGTTCGTGCTCGTGTCAAACCCAACATCACGTTCGACTACACCGGCGTTGAGGGCAACCCCGCAGCAGAGGTAGAGGTGCGTTGTTCACCCGATGGCACGATCGTGAGCCGCAAGATAGTGAAATCCAGTGGCAATTCAGCGTGGGATGCAGCCGTACTCAAAGCGGTCGACAAAACCGAAATACTGCCTCGCGATATCGATGGCCGAGTGCCTTCGCCGATCGTCATCATCTTCCGTCCTAAAGACTAAACGCCAAGCATCGTGCTGGCCTCATTCACTTGCTGCAACGATCACTCACTGTCGATATTCTGAAAGTTGTAGCCGCTCAGTGCATCGTGTGGCATCACTTGGCAGCTTATGGGCCGATGGCGGACACCATGAATTTAGAGTGGCCGCACTTCATCGATTGGCTTTATCACAGTGCGCGTTTAGCAGTACAAATATTTTTAGTAGTCGGTGGTTACTTGGCAGCGCAGTCGGTCATGAACCGCGCCATCGATCGCCCCTATGTGCAAATTACCAAACGGTATTTGAGGCTCGTTCCTATTTATGCGTTGGCCCTCGCGCTGATTACCTTAGCCGTGCATATCTCTCGCCCTAGCATTCATGGCGAGTGGCTTCCCGCCGAAGCCACGCTTGCGCAATTTTTAGCGCATGTCTTTTTAATTCATGACTTGATTGGGATGGAAGCACTCTCGAGTGGTGCTTGGTATGTCGCCATCGATTTTCAGTTGTATGTTGTTTTGATTTTTCTTTGTTATGCGTTGAAAGACGCTGGCGATAAAGCTCTCTCCCTCACGATTGCAGCGCTTTGCACTTTGTCGATGTGGAAATTCAATCGCATCGATGAACTCGACATTTGGGCTATTTATTTTTTAGCCGCCTATGGCTTAGGTGTTTTGGCCGCTTGGGCCAAACGCTCTCGCTTTGACGCAATCGTCTTTGGCATCACAACCGTCTTGGCTGTGGGCGCTTTATGGGTCGAGTTCCGCACGCGTTTATGTCTCGCGTTGTTGATCTCAGTGTGGTTGGCCATCAAGCCTAAACAAATGATTCACTGGACACCCATGAAGCGTGTCGTTCACCGGTTGGCCAACAGCGCTTATGTGCTTTTTTTAATTCACTTTGGACTGATCGTGATATTTAGTGCCATGTGGAATAAGAGCCACTTTTATCATCCCCTCACTGCTTTCTTTATCACCACTTTTACTTGGCTTTGCAGTGTTGGACTCGGCTTGTTTCTGCATGAAAAAGCCGAGATCCCCATTCATCACTGGATATCTAATCAATCTAGACTGATATTTTTACGCTTCACGCCATAGCTCACTTTATTGGGCTCAGATTTCGCAGTTGCAATCAAATCTTTCATG
>CAZEAQ010000005.1:5602-14249 GCA_964510145.1 uncultured Bordetella sp. | reverse complement strand
GCCATAGCTCACTTTATTGGGCTCAGATTTCGCAGTTGCAATCAAATCTTTCATGGATTGAAACTTTGAATCCGTCGCAACCGCCACTAAAAATGGCGTTCTAAAAAGAGGTGCAACTGGATCGAAATTATTAAGAGTCACAAAGTTTTTTGACTTATACAAATGCGGCAACGCAGCCAAATGCTCGCTGTCGAGTTGTAGCAGTGTGTAGCCATCGGCAGGCATACGCTGAACAGCATCAATTGCAATAAAGCCGCCACCGCCCGGCTTATTGGTAATGCTTACCGGCTGATTCCACAGCTTGGACAGCTTTTCAGATATTTGACGCAACACGGCATCAGGCCCACTGCCAGCAGCAAACGCAGTCACGATATAGCGGGTTTGTTTGGAAAGTTTGTGGCTTGCGCATGGGCAGCGAAAGGCAAAGCAAAAGAAAGCGAAACGCTCAGCGCTGTTAATTTTTTAATCAAGTTCATCTTGGGTCCTGTTGGGTTTTAAACATTCGAGTTTTTAAAAATTTCTCTGGTCACTGACATCACGCTGCGTCAGGCTGCAATAAAGGAGCCGCCTTCTTGAATGCATCAAGCTTTAAACAAGCGGCTTCAACTGCAGCAATAAGCGGCCATTGCGTTAAGTCCACTTTGAATCGACGTGAACTTTCAATTTGAGGAATCAGATAAACATCGGCCAAAGTAGGTGCGTTGCCAAAACTAAATGCACCACGTTTTTTGTCGGCGGCAAGCAATGCTTCATAGGCATTAAAACCATCGGTAATCCATGTGCTACACCACGCGTTGATGGCGTCGGTATCTGTGGCAAATTGCTTGCGCAAATATTCCAAAATTCGACGGTTGTTGATGGGGTGAATATCGCAGCCCACAATGGCAGCCAGCGCTCTCACATGCGCTCTGTCTTCAGCTTGAGTGGGCAAAAGTGCCGGTGTAGGGTATTTCTCTTCTAACCATTCGATGATGGCTGGCGATTGAATGAGCACCTTGTCATCCACCGCCAATGCGGGCACTAAGCCTTGAGGGTTTAAATTTTTAAATGCTTCACGCAAATGTTCCTCAACGCGAAGGTCCACAGCAATGTATTCGGTGTCGATGCCTTTGAGGTTCAATGCAATTCGCAAACGGTGCGACGTACCGCTGCGGAAAAAGTTATACAACTTCATGGTGTTCCTTTGTTGACTCACTCAGCCGGACCAATTTTCAGTGCCACCTCGGCCACACCCTCTACGCGCCCCGTGATGGAGTCTCCCGAGACGACAGCCCCTACGCCTTCAGGCGTGCCTGTATAAATTAAATCGCCCGGTTGCAGATGATAAAAAAGTGAAAGATCTGCAATGATTTCTCTCACATTCCAAATCAGTTTGTTGACATCCGAAGACTGCTTCGTTTGCCCGTTGACCTCTAAAGCAATCGCGCCATGATCAATTATTTTTCCGGGCATTGGCACAATTTCTGAACATACCGAAGATTGCTCAACATCTTTGCCGAGGTCCCAAGGACGCCCTTTGTCACGGGCGACTAGCTGTAGATCGCGACGTGTCATATCAAGACCGGCGGCGTAGCCATAAATAATGTCGTGTGCGTGATCGGCACTGACTCTAAAACCGGGTTGACCAATGGCTACCACCATCTCCATCTCAAAGTGATAGTTTTGTGTTTCAGGCGGATAAGCCACCGTTGCGCCTGAATGCACCAATGTTTGAGGAGCCTTCGTGAAATAAAAAGGACGCTCAACCGATTTGTCGACGGGCTTGCCCATCTCCACAGCGTGCGCATGGTAGTTACGCCCAACAAAAAATAGTCGGTTAATCGGCAAGCGTGCAGTCTGACCGCGAACAGCTAAAGATTGAACAGCGGGCGGATTCCAAAGATAAGTTGAAGTCATAAAAATCCTAGTTGTTAAGCGCGAACTTCATACACACCGAGCTTGCGGTGCAAGGGCGATTCGTCGGCCATAAAAATGAATGTAGGTTTGTTCGCATGTTTGTTACGCAAAGTCACGGCGGTGTAGCCTGGGGCGCAACAGGTGTCTGCCTCAACTAGGCTAAAGCGCTGCTCCTCCACCTGAATATCAACCCCGCCTTCAATGACATGAAACACGCAAGCTGGCGAACGGGCTGGCAACGTCAACGTTTGACCGGGTCGCAGCATCAGCGCGTAAAAACCCAAAATATTTTCGACATCCTCGCCCGTTTCTGGGTTCACATAAGTCACTTGAACAGCCTCTGCTTGCGACTGATCTTCGGCCATTGATTCAAGCGCAGCACGCGCCTCTTTCCATGGGTAATGCAACATGGGATAGGCCTTGTGGCTGCGCTCAAATACGGGCGTAGGCACAACACCGCCTCTCGCATAGGCGCGCTCCGCACGACCGGGCTTAACCGCCTGTCGCTCCCCATTGATGTGATACGAAGCCTCCATGTAATAGACCAGAGGCAGGTCCAACACATCAAGCCACACAACCGGCTCAGTTCCGTCATGACCATGTTCGTGCCACAAACCCGTGGGCGTCAAAATTAAATCGCCACGGCTCATCGGACACTTTTCACCATCTACCGTGGTGTAGGCGCCCTCACCTTCCACAATCATGCGCACCGCATTTGGCGTGTGCCGATGCGAGGGTGCCCACTCGCCAGGCAATAACAATTGCATGCCTAAATACATTGCCGCACTGGCTTGCATTTTTTCCAGTCCATGCCCAGGGTTCGCCAACACCAACACGCGACGTTCCGCTTTTTCGATGGGCGTCAACTCGCCTGCTTTCAACAACAAAGGACGAATATCCGAATACGACCAAGCGGTAGCGCGTGTATTGGGTCGAGGTTTTAGAGGTGGCAATACACCGCGCAAACTGGGCCACAGCGGCACAAGATTGAGTTTTCTTAAATCTTCCACATAGTCTGTGGGGAGGTCTTCTATGCGTCCGAGTTCTTGCATCTTGGTGTCCTTTTTATGCGTGTGAAGCGGCTGACAAACAGTTGCTCACATTCCATCCATAAAGCCATTCCATCGCATCATAAAAACGCTCCGGTGTTCGTCCGCGCCACAAATCATTTCGCACCAAACGCTCCACGCCTTTCGCGTGATACAGACGTCCCATCTCGCGCCCAGACAAAACGATACGCGCTGTTCGCGAGACTCGTGCGCGTTGGTAGAGATCGAACGCTTTGACAAAGTCGTTTTGGTTGACGCGCAGCGCCTCACCTAAAGTGACTGCATCTTCAAGCGCCATGCACGCACCTTGCGCCATGTATTGTGTGGTGGGGTGTGCCGCGTCGCCCAGCAGGGTAACTCGGCCAAAAGACCATTGCCCAATGGGCTCTCGATCAGCAGTGGCCCATCGTTTCCAAGTTTTGGGTAAGTCAATTAATTGACGTGCTTTCGGGCAAATGCCTTGGAAATAACTCTGCACTTCCTCTTTGCTGCCATCCGTAACGCCCCACTCTTCTTGTTGGCGACTATGAAAGGTGACCACCACGTTGTATTGCTCACCGCCGCGCAAGGGGTAATGCACCAAATGGCAGTTGGGCCCTACCCAAATGCTGGCTGCGTTCCACTGCAAATTTTCTGGAAAATCTTTTTTATCGACAACGGCGCGATACACGACATGACCTGTCACTCGTGCAGGGTCGTTCACATATTGCGCACGCACGACCGACTTGACACCGTCTGCACCAATCAAGGCCAAGCCATGATGCGTGTGGCCATGTTGGTCGGTCACCGTCACGCTTTGCTCGCCTTGCTCAATGCGCTCAACGCGCGTTGACGTTATAAATTCGACTTTGCCTGTCTCTTGTGCGCCCTCTAACAAAGAGGTGTGCACATCCACGCGGTGAATGACGGCATACGGATTGCCAAAGCGTTTTATGAATGCTTCGCCAGTTGGAATCTTGCCTACTTGGTACTCATCAATCGCATCGTGCATGACCATGTAGTCGGTGTAGACCGCTCGTCCTCGCGCTTTTTCACCGATACCCAAGGCATCAAAAGCATGAAACGCATTGGGTCCGAGTTGAATACCGGCGCCAATTTCGCCAATCTCAGGCGCTTGCTCCAACACCTTCACGCTAAAACCCTGACGCGTCAGCGCTAACGCAGCAGCTAAACCACCTATTCCGCCACCCGCAATTAGAACTGGCAATTTTTCAGCGTGATTTGTCATGTCACTTCCTTTGAAAAGTATAAATATATTCAGTATGCTGATTTTATTTTAAAGACAAAGCAAAAATGTTTTTTAGGTGGAAACCCTTAGTTGTGGTGACTGCTACGCCAAGCGCAGAAACAAGCCGTGCAGGCGGTCGCGATTGAAATGGCATAGACCGACGATAGACCCCAAGCGTCACTGAGTGCACCACCGCCCAATGCGCCTAAAACACCGGGTACGCCATACCCAATGGAGGCGTAAAGCGCTTGGCCACGACCGCGCAATCGACCCGGAAAATGATGCGACAGCAAGGCAATACAAACCGTGTGCTGCGTGGCAAAAGTCAGCGCGTGAAGCACTTGCGCCAACAAAAGGGCCAGTAACCATTGCGCAGCCCAAGTCGTGAGTGCCATTCGCAAAACCATTGCGGCCGCGCAAATAAATAACCAATGCGACAAACTGAACTTTGGTAACCATCGGCTTTGGGTAAAGAACCAAACGATTTCAGCAGCCACTGAAACTGCCCATAAAACACCGATCATGGTTTTGCTGTAACCCAACTCGTCTAAATACAGCGAGAAAAATACATAAATACCAATGTGCGACAGCACATGAAAAAACACCGTTGCAAAAAACCATTGCACCTGCCGTTGCCGTAACACGGGTAGCACCGGCGGTCTGTGGTCATCGTGATGCGTGGCTTCACGTTGGTTCGGTAACGACCAAACACTGAGATTTAAAAAAATCAAAGAAGCAACCGCCCAAGTTGGAAAGCTTTGCATGCCCGCCATCTCAAACCAAGCGCCCGCTACAAAAACGGTGATTAAAAATCCGAGCGATCCCCACAAGCGCACGCGTCCATAACGACGCGCATTAAATTCACCCCCGGCGCTGACCAAGTGCGCCAGGGCCGCTTCGCTCATGGGCATCATGGCGCTGGTGTGAATGAACATCAGCAGCAACACAAAGCCAATCCAAAGCACCCCGCCTTGAATCCACAAACCCATTGAAAACAAAAGCGCCGCGCCCGCGCAAAAACGCAACAACTTGACGCGATCGCCCGTGTGATCACTCAACCACCCCCAGCCATAGGGAGCCAACACTCGAGTTGCAGCTTGCACTGCCGTGAGCAATCCAATGACTGTGATTGAAAAGCCTAAGTCTTTGAGCCAGAGGGGTAGGTAGGGATTAAAAAATCCGATGTGCGCAAAATAACTTGCAGATAAAGCTGCAAATGGGAAAAGATGGAAACGCGAAACCGCGTCAGATTTATTCACCGATACGACCGGGGATGGCAGGCATGCTGACCTGCACATCACCACATTGCGCACGGTGACGCAGCGCATGATCCATCACCACCAACGCAAGCAACGCTTCTGCAATGGGCGTTGCGCGAATGCCAACACAAGGATCGTGACGCCCTTTGGTCACCACTTCAGTGGCTTGGCTGTTTTGATCGATCGACTCGCGCGGGCTCAAGATAGAGCTTGTCGGTTTGATGGCAATACTCACCTCTAAGTCTTGCCCCGTGCTGATGCCACCCAAAACGCCACCTGCATGGTTGGTGCGAAAACCCTCTGCGGTCAATGAGTCGCCATGCGTGGTTCCGCGCTGCGCCACACTGGCAAAACCAGCGCCAATCTCGACGCCCTTCACCGCGTTGAGTCCCATCATGGCGTAGGCAATGTCGGCATCGATTCGGTCGTATATCGGCTGCCCCAAACCCACAGGCATACCGCTGGCGACCACGCGAATTCGAGCGCCGCACGAGTCGCCTGCTTTGCGCAAACTGTCCATGTAGTCTTCAAACGCTTGCACATTCGCGCAGGGTGCATAAAACGGGTTGTGACTGACGTGATCCCAGCTTTCAAACGGAATAGACAGCTCGCCCAGTTGCGTCATGCACCCCATAAACGTGGTGCCGTATTTTTCTTTGAGCCATTTCTTTGCGACCGCACCTGCCGCGACGGTGGGTGCAGTCAATCTTGCAGAAGAGCGACCGCCACCGCGTGGGTCGCGAATTCCAAACTTTTGAAAATAGGTGTAGTCCGCATGACCCGGGCGGAACGTTTGCAAAATGTTGCCGTAGTCTTTGCTTCGCTGATCGGTGTTTTGTATCAACAACGCAATCGGTGTTCCTGTGGTTTTACCTTCGTAAACACCTGACAAAATTTGGACTTGATCGGCCTCGTTGCGTTGCGTCACATGGCGACTGGTGCCCGGGCGTCGACGGTCGAGTTCGGGCTGAATATCGGCCTCGCTTAAGGTCATGCCCGGGGGGCATCCATCTATCACGCAGCCAATGGCTGGACCGTGGGATTCACCAAAGTTGGTGACTGTAAAAAGTTTTCCGAATGTATTGCCGCTCATAGGATGGGATTATCCCATCAAGCCTTCGATTCCTCGGCGCCGCTTGGCCAGTCTTTGATGTAGGCCTTGAGCATTTTGTTCTCAAAGTTCTGGCTGTCCACCACCGACTTAGCAACGTCATAGAAACTGATAACGCCTTGCAACTGCCGGTTGCCAATGACCGGCATGTAACGCGCGTGGCTCTCAAGCATCATGCGACGAACTTCATCAATATCGGTCTCGGGGGAACAGGTCATGGGGTGGTCGTCCATCGCACTGCGCACCGTGTATTCACCCAGAGCGCCATCGTTTTTAGCCAGCGCTTGAATGACTTCACGAAACGTTAACAAACCCACTAAATCGCCATGTTCCATGACCAACAAAGAACCCATGTCTTTGTCCGCCATGATCTTGACAGCATGCACCAACGGCTCCATCGGATCGATGGTGAACAAGGTGCCGCCGGCTTGGCCTTTGACGCGAAGAATATCGCTGACTTTCATGGTTTATCTCCTCCCGTGAGGCTTGAAATATAGCCCACAATTACCCGAAGAAATCTGACAAACACCCGAGGAAATCATGCCCGGCTACAACGACCCAAGCTTTGACACACTCGCACTCCACGCAGGTGCAGCCCCCGATCCGAGCACTGGCGCTCGCGCGGTTCCAATTCATCTCACCACCTCTTTTGTTTTTGAGTCGAGTGATCACGCGGCCTCATTGTTTAACTTAGAGCGCGCTGGTCATGTTTACAGCCGCATCAGCAACCCAACCAATGCAGTGCTCGAGCAACGCGTCGCGGCACTCGAAGGGGGCATAGGTGCCATCTCCACGTCCAGCGGACAAGCTGCATTGCATTTGAGTATTGCCACGCTTATGGGAGCGGGTTCGCACATCGTGGCGAGCACATCGTTGTATGGCGGTTCGCACAATTTGCTGCACTACACGCTGCGTCGCTTTGGCATTGAAACCACGTTTGTGCCGCCGCAAGATATAGATGCATGGCGTCAAGCCATTAGGCCCAACACCAAACTCTTTTTTGGCGAAACCGTCGGCAACCCGGGTTTAGATGTGTTGGACATTCCCACTATTTCTCAAATCGCGCATGAAGCAGGCGTTCCCCTCTTGGTGGACAGCACGTTGACTTCGCCCTACTTACTCAAACCGTTTGAGCATGGCGCTGATTTGGTCTACCACTCTGCCACCAAATTTTTAAGTGGACACGGCACAGTCATCGGCGGGGTCGTGGTGGACAGTGGAAGTTTTGATTGGGAGAAAAGCGGCAAATTTCCTGAACTCACACAAAGCTATGAAGGCTTTCACAACATGGTGTTCAGTGAAGAAAGCACCGTCGGTGCGTTCTTACTGCGCGCACGGCGAGAAGGACTGCGCGACTTTGGAGCCTGCCTCAGTCCACACAGTGCTTGGCTCATTTTGCAAGGCATCGAAACCTTACCTCTGCGCATGGAAAGACACATGGCCAACACTGAAAAGGTGGTGACCTTTTTAGCCAGCCATCCCATGGTGAGTCGCGTTGGTCACCCGCTCATCGAGAGTCATCCGAGCCACTTGTTAGCCCATCGACTCTTGCGTTTTGGCGCACGCGGCGCGGGCTCAGTCTTTAGCTTTGACATCAAAGGGAGTCGTGAGCAAGGGCGTGTGTTTATTGAGGCATTAAAAATATTCAGTCACTTAGCCAACGTCGGTGACTGCCGAAGTTTGGTCATTCACCCCGCCAGCACCACCCATTTCCGCATGAGCGACGAAGCCCTGCAAACCTCGGGCATTGGGCCTGGAACCATCCGTTTGTCTATTGGTCTTGAAGACCCAGATGATTTGATTGAAGATTTAAAACGCGCCTTGAAATCTGCTGAAAAATTTGTCTCTTCAAAAGGTGCAGCATGAAATTTAATCTTCAAAATTCGTCTGGCATCTCCTATGAGGCTTATGCCTACACAGGCGGAAAATCGTTTGACGCTCAACAACCTACCGTGGTGTTTATTCATGGGGTGCTGCATGATCACAGTGTCTGGATATTGCAAACCCGTTACTTGGCTCACCATGGTTTTAATGTTCTCGCGGTGGACTTACCCGGTCATTGCAAAAGTGGTGGCGAAGCACCCTCATCCGTCGAAGAAGCTGC
>CAZEAQ010000005.1:0-5502 GCA_964510145.1 uncultured Bordetella sp. | reverse complement strand
TACCCGGTCATTGCAAAAGTGGTGGCGAAGCACCCTCATCCGTCGAAGAAGCTGCTCAATTTATAGCGGCGTTACTTGATGCCGCAGGCATTGAAAAAGCGGCAATCGTAGGTCATAGCTGGGGTTCGTTGATTGCGCTTGAGACAGCTGCGAAATTAAAAAATCGCATCACCCACTTGGCCTTGGTGGGTACGGCGTTTCCCATGAAAGTCTCACCCGCTTTGTTAGAGGCTTCGCTCAATGAGCCGCAAAAAGCGCTTCGCATGATCAACGTTTTTTCTCGCGCCACCCTAGCTGCGCCACCCTCTGCACTTGGGCCTGGCACTTGGGTCTATGGCGCATCGATGGCATTGGGTCGGCGCGTGTTGGCGAGCAACGCAAAAGTGAATTTATTTCACCGAGGCTTTGTCGCGTGTGACAGCTACACCAATGGCCTCGCTGCTCTGTCACAAGTGACTTGCCCGATTTTGTTTTTATTAGGCGACAACGATCAAATGACGACACCTAAAGCGGCAAAAAGTCTGATCGATCAAGCCAAAACCGATGGCAAAAAATTCAGCGTGGCGAACGTGCCAATGGGGCATCACCAAATGACTGAATCTCCCGAGGAAACTTTGCACGCACTCAAAGCGTTCTTGACACAGGCGGGTTAAAGCACGTCGCGTAAACGTAAATCTTGCCAACGCATCCACAAGCCCTCACCCTCAGGGCTTCTAACGAGAAGCAGTCGCTCAATCAAAGGGCAAAGCGGTGTTTGATGTGGGTCTGCGAGCAACACATACCTCGCCTCATCTGTGTCTCTGTTGGCTGCATCTGCCGCTTCGCTTAAGCGTGCAATCCAATCTAAGTCAACCAATGCTGCGAGCACCTCTTCGAGTTGTAAGGGGTCCAGCTTTAAGTCCTCGCAAAGTTGCAACAAACTAGCGCCATGCTCCTCCCTATGGCGCGCCACATTCAACCGCTGCAACACCTCAAGCGCTAGCTGAAAGCGCCATCCCACGCTGCGCCCATCTCTGGAAATTCCACCTAACAAACTGGGTAAATTGGCCACCAAGACCGCACCGACTAAAACAATGACCCAGGTTAGATAAATCCAGATCAACAAGATGGGGACAGCTGCAAACGCGCCGTAAATTAGGGAATAGGCTGGGATTTTTCCAAAGTAATACGCCAACACATTGCGAGCCACATGCGTGGCTGCAGAAACCCAAAGCCCGCCCACTAACGCATGACTCCAACGCACTTGCGTGTAAGGCACATAGCGATACAAAGCGCCGATGCCCACCACCAACAAACCGAACTCTAGGGTACTAAATAGCCAGCGCAAATTACCCATCGATTCAGGTGCAAAACCACGCGAAATGGCCATGACTTGAGACATGAGCACCAAGCTCACACCCATCAACAAAGGCCCCAGTGTTAAAGCCGTCCAATACATCAAAACGCGCTGACCAAATGGACGTTGTTTTCGAACACGCCAAATTGCATTCAAGGTGCGATCGATAGTGAAGACCAACGAAATCGCAGACAGCACCAAAGCCATCACGCCCATCGCACCGAGTCGACTGGCTTTGCTCGCGAATAAAGTGAGATAGCCCAAAACTTGACGCGATATGTTGTCGGGCACCAAGCTTTCAACCAAGCGCTTTTGCAATACGGTTTGAAAGTCGCCAAACATTGGGAAAACAGTAAAAACTGCCAACGCCACAGTCACCAAGGGGACCAGCGCGATCGTGGTGGTAAAGGTCAAACTCCCGGCAGTTTGGCCTAGCCTGTCTTCCCTAAAACGTTGACGCATCACGCCCCAAGTGACGTGCCAAGGGAATCGCATCAGGCGATCCATAAAAGTGTTCAGTTGCGAGACAATCATGGGCTGAATCATGCCATTTTTCTATGCACACCTCTTCACTCACACCTGAAAAAAACACACGCCAAACTGAGTCGTTGCCCGCTCACGTCACGCACACCCGTTTGATCGCGGTATCCAGCTTGATGGGGCTCATTGTGTTGGGGCTAGTGTGGGAGTTATGGCTCGCACCTGTGCGCCCCGGTGGCACCTTACTGGCCCTCAAAGTGTTGCCGCTGTGCTTTCCATTAACGGGGCTGCTCAAAAATCGCATGTACACCTATCGTTGGTTGAGCTTACTGATTTGGCTTTACTTCACAGAAGGTGTTGTTCGCGCTTATGGTGACGCATCGCCCAGCAACTACTTTGCGATGGTCGAAATATTTTTGTGTGTGTTGCTCTTTTTTGCTTGCGCTCTTCATGTGCGCTTAAGGTTTCAACATGCTAAATCTGCACCCGCTTCATCTGAATTCTTAATAGCGCTGACAAATCTTTTAGGCGAAGCTAACGTTTTGACCCAAGGCGATTTATCAGCTTACGAACAAGACTGGCGCAAACGTTCGCGCGGCAAAGCACTCGCAGTCGTTCGACCTGCCAACACACAAGAAGTTGCAGAGGTTGTTAAGTTGTGTGTGCAAGCAGGTGTCAGCCTTGTGCCACAAGGCGGCAACACGGGATTGGTGGTGGGATCGATTCCAGATGCAAGTGGCACGCAAGTGGTATTGAGTCTGCAACGCCTCAATCAAGTTAGAGATATCGACGCACACAACATGACCATTACCGCCGAAGCGGGATGCATTTTGCAAAGCGTTCAACAAGCGGCTGAACAAGCCGGGTTTTTATTTCCACTCAGCCTTGGCGCTGAAGGCAGCTGCACTCTGGGTGGCAACTTAGCCACCAACGCGGGCGGCACGCAAGTTGTGCGCTACGGCAATGCGCGCGAATTATGTTTAGGACTCGAAGTCGTCACCGCAGAGGGACAAATCATTCACGGCTTAAGCGGTCTGCGCAAAGACAACACTGGCTACGACTTGCGAAACCTTTTCATTGGTAGCGAAGGTACCTTGGGCATCATCACAGCTGCCACCATGAAGCTCTACCCTCAGCCTGCTGCTCAACTTACCGCATGGGCTGCTGTTCCTTCAGTTCAGCATGCCGTGCAATTACTCGGACTCGCGCATCAACATTTAGGCGCAAGTCTGACGGGGTTCGAGATGATGGGGCAATTCGCTTTGAGCTTGGTTGACAAACATTTCTCTCAACTTCGTGTGCCTTTATGGAGCGAAACGCCCTACTGTGTTTTGCTTGAAAACTCTGACAACGAATCAGAATCTCATGCGCGTGAACGCTTTGAACATTTGCTTGAAGTTGCATTGAAAGAGGGTTGCGTCACGGATGCTGTGGTGGCGGAAAGCTTATCGCAAGCGCGAAATTTATGGCATATCCGAGAAAGCATCACCTTGGCTCAAGCAGAGGAAGGGCTCAATATCAAGCACGATATTTCTATTCCTATTTCATCCATACCTGCATTTGTGACAGAGACCGACGCCAAGCTTCAGAGTGAAATCAAAGGCGTGCGACTGGTCAACTTTGGACATCTTGGCGATGGCAATTTGCATTACAACGTGCAAGCCCCTGAGAACGAAGACCCACAAGTTTTTCTGCGCGAACAAGAAGATCGCGTAAACACCTTGGTTTACGACTCGGTCAAAAAATTTGGTGGGTCTATCTCTGCCGAACACGGTGTCGGCAGCTTAAAGGTGGACACACTGCCTGCGTATAAAGATGCGGCAGCATTGCATGTCATGCGAGAGATCAAGCACGCGCTTGACCCCAAAGGTTTATTCAACCCCGGCCGTGTCGTGCGTTGATGAGAGACGATGCGGTGAGGGAATATCTACGCCGTTGAGCATATCAATGAGCTCTGGCAAAGTTTGCGCGGCCATTTTGTCCATCACGCGCGCGCGGTGCAATTTGATCGTGGCTGGTGCGCCACCATCGCGGTTGGCAATTTGTTGATTCGAATACCCTCGAACCATCCAGTGACACACTTCCATCTCTCGCGGTGTGAGTCGCTTTAAACGCTCGGTTACTTTTAGCTGCACCAGCGTTTCTTTTTCGGCTTGAAGTGACTGATGCATGGCACGCTGAATCACATCCATCATGGCCTGCGCGGTAAACGGCTTCAACAAAAAGTCGATCGCACCCTGCTTCATGGCTTGAATAATTTCTTCAGGGCGACTATCGCCGCTGACAAAAATAACGGGCACTCTCTCGGCCAACACTTTGAGTTGCGATTGCAGGACAACCCCTGTGGTACCGGGCATACGCATATCCAATACGATGACAGCGGGCGAGGGAATCACGGGTTCTTTTAAAAAAGAATCCGCGCAGTCATACAGCGTCACTTTGTAACCCGCTCTTTGAAGCATGGTCGATAAGCTGCGACGAACCGATGTGTCGTCATCAATGACCAAAACATGCCCGAGCGATTGCAATGAATCAGCTGGGTTTTTCATCGGAATTACTCATCATTCCGTAAAGCTTCGCCCCGTGCTCAATGGCCATCGTGCCGTACGAAATATTGCCCTTCACTTGCGCCCCCGAGTGAAGTTCAACACGCCCCGGAGAAGCAATGTTGCCTGTCACCACACCGCGGACAACGGCTTGGTCGGCATTGATGTCGCCTTCCACATGGGCTTGAGACAAGACGGACAACTGCGCATTGGGGCTGCCATTGACATCGATATTCCCAACCACATGGCCCTTCAGTTGCACCTCGTCTTGCGAGACGATATTGCCCACGACCATGGCGGATTGCCCAATCACAGTTTGCTCATTTGACAAACGATCAGGATTGGGAGTGCCAAACTTTTTGATCTTGAACATAGGCTACTGAGAAGTCAGGGACTTTTCTATCAACTGAAAACGTGTCGTCACGCCCTCAGGCAACACCACACGCCAGCCTTGGAAATAAATTTGTATTTTTTTCAAATCATTTCCAGACAACTGCCAAGGCGCTGGGCCATAAACGCTTTTGCTTTCACCAGCTTTGAGTGACAAAAGTGTGGCTTGCTTATTTCCGTCAACCACACAAATTTCTGTATTCGTAGGACTCACCATGTAAACGTAGCGCCCTTCTTTTTGCGGCATCCACGGTGTGATTTGCGGCAACGTATCTGTTGCAAAAGCGCAAGCGGATGCTGCAGCCGCTGAAGGCACCACGGCCTTTGCAGCAGGCTCCGCAACAGGCGAAACCGGGGCACTGGCAGGTGAGCTAGCCGTTGGCAACGCCGGTTCCGCCGACGACGCAGGCACTGCAGGCGCAACTGTCACCGTTGGTGCAGCTTGTGACTTAGTGTCCTGAGGCTTAGCCGTTTCTTGTGGAGCGTCAACTGGCTCATTCGCTTTTTGCGTCCCGTTCCAGATAAACAATAAAACAGCAGCGACTAAAAAAATAAAGGCGGCGATAGATTGACGATGCGCTTTTAACTTAGAAAAAAACTCATGCATCACATCCGCAAACGTTCGATTGATCGCGGGTTGGTGGCTCATTGCCACAATTTGATCTAGGGTATTTAAATGTGCAGAGGCTACTTTGTGGGCGTCATGCAACGCTTCTGGCGCTTTCAAGGGCGGTGGCTCTGCGCCCAAAA
>CAZEAQ010000004.1:24116-29437 GCA_964510145.1 uncultured Bordetella sp. | reverse complement strand
TGCTGTTGCTGTTGCTGTTGCTGTTGAGTGAGTGTTTTCTTGTCTCGAATTTTCTGCACGCACCAAGGCGCTAATCGATAAGAGCGACCAAAAAATTAACGGTGTATCGGTGGTGATTAGTGCATTGAGCCAGTTGATGGGCGTGAGCCAAAACAACAAAATTGCCCATGCAGTTTTCTCTTTTGAAATACTTGCAAATCCCCACCACAGAATGGCTCCCAAAAATAATGGCAGCGCAATAGCGGGTAGGCGCATGGCCCATGTGGCGTCGCCCACCAGTTGCAGCATGGCCGCGATGACCCAGCCTGCCATGGGCGGATGGTCGTAATAGCCCCAGTCTGGATAAACGCCCCACCAGTAAAAGTAGGCCTCGTCACCGGTAATGGGGAAAGTGATTCCAATCCAAGTTCGCACGATCAGCGACAACAGCGCTGTCCAAACGAGAGCTCGCAAAAGAAGCGGAGAGATTGAAGGCGTCATCAGATTGCGTACGGGTTGGGTAAGTCGAGTGTTGCCATGATCAGCATTTCAAGCGTTTCCATTTCTTGCGCATCTGCCTCAGAAGTTTCGTGGTCGTAGCCCTGCGCATGAAGCGTGCCGTGAATCAATAAGTGCGCGTAGTGCTCGCGTAATGTTTTGCTTTGCGCCTTGGCTTCTTGTTCTACAACGGGCGCGCATAAAACAAGATCGGCTAAAACCATGGGGTGTTGTGCGTAGTCGAAGGTTAGAACGTTGGTGGCGTATTTTTTCTTGCGATACCCATGGTTGAGTGCGAGCCCTTCATCGTGTCCTACGATTCGAACGGTTAACTCGGCATCGCGCATCAGAGCTTGACGCAGGCACTTTGCAACCCAAGCTTTTGGGAGTGCGGCGCGATGCAATGCAGCGTTGGGAAAGTTCCCGAACTGCAAGGTTAGGTCTAGATCTGGAGTTGCAGTTTGGCGGGCTGACATGATTGGGCGTCGCTGAAATTTGTTAACGCGCAGAAGTGCTGCGCTGCGCGTCGTAGGCATCGACGATCCGAGCAATTAACGGGTGCCTCACCACATCGGCGCTGGTGAATCGGGTGACAGAAATTCCTTTGACACGCTTGAGCACACGCTCTGCATCAATGAGTCCACTGAGTTGTCCTTTGGGTAAGTCAATTTGACTGACATCGCCTGTCACCACAGCTTTGGCGCCAAAACCAATTCGCGTTAAAAACATTTTCATTTGCTCGGGCGTTGTGTTTTGCGCTTCGTCCAAGATGACAAACGCATTGTTCAACGTTCGTCCGCGCATAAAGGCCAACGGCGCAATTTCGATGGCGTTTCTTTCAAACGCTTTTTGCACTCTGTCAAAGCCCATCAAATCGTACAAAGCGTCGTAGAGCGGGCGTAAATACGGGTCAACTTTTTGTCCTAAGTCTCCCGGTAGAAAGCCCAGTTTTTCACCTGCTTCCACCGCAGGGCGGGTCAAAACAATACGCTGAACCGCACTTCGCTCTAGCGCATCTACCGCGCAAGCGACGGCCAAATAAGTTTTACCAGTTCCTGCGGGACCAATGCCAAAGCTGATGTCATGGGCGGCAATGTTGTCTAGGTAAGCCGCTTGGTTAGGGGTTCGTGCGCGCAAGTCAGTTCGCCGAGTTTGAAGTGTGTGTGCTTCGTCTTCGTTAAGGGCGCCGTCTCCCGCCAGCATGAGCTGTACTTGCTCGGCGGGTATCGGCCTGGCCGCGCGCTCATAAAGAGCTTGCAAAACTTCCATTGCACGCGTGGCCTTGGCTTTGTGCCCATCTACTTTGAATTGCTCGTGACGATGGGCAACTTTGACGTCTAAAGCTAATTCAATAGTCCGCAAATGTTCGTCTAAAGGCCCGCATAAATGCGAGAGACGCGTATTGTTCAGGGGAGTGAAAGTGTGGCGAAGAATCAAGTCGATAATCTCTAAAAAGGGACCCCAATGATAGGCAAGTTAACTGGCATTTTGAGTGAAAAAAATCCACCTCAAATATTGGTGGATTGCAATGGTGTGGGCTATGAAGTCGACGTTCCCATGAGCACGTTTTACAACCTGCCGGCAACGGGTGAAAAAGTGTCGCTGTTGACGCACTTTGTGGTTCGTGAAGACGCGCAAATTTTGTATGGTTTTGGCACTGCGCAAGAGCGTGCTACTTTCCGCCTGCTCATCAAAATATCGGGAGTTGGCCCTCGCACAGCGTTGGGTGTTTTGAGTGGAATGGGTGTGGACGAGTTGGCTCGTGCTGTCTCTGAACAAGAAGCGGGACGACTCACCAAAGTTCCCGGTATCGGCAAAAAAACAGCAGAGCGTTTGTTGCTAGAACTTAAAGGTAAATTGGGCGCCGATTTGGGCCCCACCTCCGCGGGTGTTCCCGATCAGCAAACCGATATTCTTCAGGCGCTATTGGCGCTTGGCTACAGCGACAAAGAAGCGTCGCTGGCATTGAAGGCTTTACCAGCCGACGTGGGTGTCAGCGAGGGCATTAAATTGGCACTGAAATCGTTAGCGAAATAAATTTCTATGAGCATACAAACTGACGACTTTGCCCCAGCGCCACGCGTCGTGTCTGCAGCGCCGGTGTCGCCGAATGAAGAGGCCATTGAACGGGCGCTTCGCCCTAAGCTGCTTCATGAATACGTGGGCCAGTTAAAGGTTCGCGAGCAGCTTGAAATTTTTATTGGGGCAGCTCGAAAAAGAGGCGAAGCCCTCGATCACGTCTTGCTCTTTGGCCCGCCCGGTTTGGGTAAAACCACGCTCAGTCACATCATTGCGCAAGAATTGGGTGTGAACTTGCGCTCCACCAGCGGGCCCGTGCTTGAAAAGCCTAAAGACTTAGCGGCTTTGCTAACCGGGCTAGAACGAAACGATGTGCTCTTCATCGATGAGATTCATCGTTTGTCGCCTGTGGTGGAAGAGATTTTGTATCCCGCACTCGAGGACTACCAAATCGACATCATGATTGGTGAGGGGCCCGCGGCACGAAGTATTAAATTAGATTTGCAGCCGTTCACTTTGGTGGGTGCAACCACACGCGCAGGAATGTTGACCAATCCGCTGCGAGACCGATTTGGCATCGTGTCGCGCTTGGAGTTTTACACCGCAGAGGAGTTGCAACGTATCGTGGTGCGAAGCGCTGGTTTGCTCGATACGCCGATGGACGTGGAAGGGGGCTTTGAAATTGCACGTCGATCGCGCGGAACCCCGCGTATCGCCAACCGTTTGCTGCGTCGTGTGCGCGACTATGCAGATGTCAAAGGCACGGGCCGCATCACCGAAGACATTGCCAAAAAAGCGCTTGCCATGTTGGACGTTGACCCAGAAGGTTTCGACTTAATGGATCGCAAATTGTTAGAAGCCGTCATTCATCGTTTTGATGGTGGCCCCGTGGGGCTGGACAACATTGCCGCCAGCATTGGCGAAGAGCGAGACACGATTGAAGATGTGATTGAGCCTTACTTGATACAACAAGGCTTTTTGCAACGCACCCCTCGTGGACGGATTGCGACTTTGGCGGCTTATCGCCATTTAGGCGTGACACCTCCGAAGTCTGCCGGTGATTTATTTACACCTTAACTGCTTGATTCATCGCGTGGGCCTTCTGAGGGTAAATGCGACACATCGCCCCATCCAATCAAGCTCAATCCTTGAGGCGTCCAGAGCAGCCGGTTGATTGCAGCATTGCCCAGATACCAAGTCCGTGGCGATTGCGTGCTTTGTCCGGTGGCTAATCGGTACAAAACATCCATCACACCGCCGTGCGCCACCAACACAATTTGTTGATCCGTGTGTTGCTTGGCCAACTCGTCGACACATTGAGCAATTCGCGCACGAAGTGCTGTTAATGACTCGCCGCCTTGGGGTGTCCAATCTGGATCGCGCGACCGCCAGAGCTTGGCGTCTTTGGCCCAATCAGCCTCAATTTCTGCCCACGTCTTTCCTTGTAGATGCCCAAAATGACGCTCGCGTAAACCCCTGTTTAAAAGCACCTTCGGTCCAGAGTTGCTTGGTCGTAACTGGTGCGCGTCAGCGATAGCTTGGGCTGTGTTGGCGGCGCGACGTAAGTCGCTGCTGTAGATCGCTGCAATCGGGTCGTCACGTAGCGCTTGGCCGACTTGCTTGGCTTGCCAATGACCAATGTCGTTCAAGTCGATGTCGAGTTGGCCCTGTATTCGTGTGTCCACGTTCCAAGCAGTCTCGCCGTGACGGATGGCAATGATTCGGGTGGCTTCCATTGGGCTTGAAGTTTATGGGGATTTCATTTCGTGCAAAATAGCACGACCGTTCTTTTTAAGCATTCTCCGTCTATGGCTACTACTAAAACTGTTGCGAGTGAGAGTCGCGCCGCCCAGAAAGGCCAGCAAACCAAGGCGGCGATTGTCGATGCGGCCTTGGGCTTAGCCACCCAAATTGGCTTGGAGGGTTTGAGCATTGGCGCTCTGGCCGAGGTGGCGCGCATGAGCAAGTCGGGTGTTTTTGCCCACTTCGGTTCGCGAGAGGAATTGCAGCTTTCGGTGGTTCGCGAATATCACGAGAGGTTTGAGGCAGAGGTTTTTTTACCCATCTTGAACGTCGATCGTGGGCTGCCCCGTTTGCGTCAGTTGTTCGCGAATTGGACTAAGCGCACGTCGGCAGAAATCGATTCAGGCTGTCTTTACATCAGTGGCGCGGCAGAGTTTGATGATCGACCCGGCCCTGTGCGTGATGCGTTAGCCAGCTCGGTCAGGACTTGGCTGGCTGCCGTCTATCGTGCGGTGATTCAGGCGCGTGATGAAGGTCATTTGGCGGCAGACATTGACGCAGAGCAGATGGTCTTTGAGCTTCACGGACTTATTCTGGCGCTGCAGTACGAAGCACGCTTTTTGCGCTCATCCAAGTCATTTTCAAGAACGACAAAAGGTTTTGAAAACATCTTGTTGCGTTACGGCGCACAACAAGAACCGGTTAAAAAAACGCAGATTAAAAAACCAAAAAATCAACCCAATTAATTAGGAGACCTTTATGCCCACTTACACCCCGCCTTTACGTGACATGCAATTCTTGATGCACGATGTTTTACATGTCACGGATGAATTTAAAGCGATGCCAAAGCACGCCGAAATGGATGCCGATACTTTGAACGCCGTACTGGAGGAAGGCGGCAAATTTGCTGCCGAAGTTCTCTTTCCATTGAATCAAAAAGGTGACGAACAGGGTTGTGTGTTGAACCGGGAAACGCATGAAGTTAAAACGCCGGATGGATTTAAAGAAGCCTTCACCCAATATGTGCAAGGCGGATGGCCTTCATTGAGCTGTGATCCAGCTTATGGCGGACAAGGTTTACC
>CAZEAQ010000004.1:16810-24016 GCA_964510145.1 uncultured Bordetella sp. | reverse complement strand
GAGCCACAACCAGACGGTACTTATCGCATCACTGGCAATAAGATTTTTATCAGTGCGGGCGAGCACGACTTTGTAAGCAATATCGTTCACCTTGTGCTTGCAAGATTGCCCGATGCCCCAGCCGGAAGTAAAGGCATTAGTTTGTTTGTGGTGCCTAAGTTTTTAGTGAAACCCGACGGCAGTTTGGGTGAACGAAACGGCATTTACTGCGGTGGCCTAGAACACAAAATGGGCATTCACGGCAACGCAACCTGTCAAATGGTTTTAGACGACGCCGTGGGAACGATGGTGGGCCAACCCAACAAAGGGCTGGCTGCGATGTTTGTGATGATGAACGCAGCTCGAATTGGCGTCGGCATGCAGTCGCTCGGGCTGACAGAGGTGGCCTACCAAAACGCATTGGCTTATGCGAAAGATCGCATTCAATCGAGGAGCTTGACAGGTGTGAAAGAGCCTAATAAGCCCGCAGACAGTATCTTGGTTCATCCCGATGTTCGCAAGATGCTACTCACCGCAAAAGCTTACGCAGAGGGCGGGCGGGCGCTGGCGCTTTACTGTGCGTTGCTGATTGATCGCGAGCTTAATCACCCGGAAGAGGCTGTGCGCAAGGAGTCCGCAGAATTGGTGGCTTTGCTGACCCCCATCGTCAAAGCCTTTATCACCGATAACGCTTGGACAGCCACTTCGTCATGCATGCAAGTGCTTGGAGGGCATGGATTTATTCGTGAGTGGGGCATGGAGCAATACGTTCGCGATGCGCGAATCAATATGATTTATGAGGGCACCAATACGATTCAAAGCTTGGATTTATTAGGGCGAAAAGTGTTAGGTAATCAAGGCGCAACACTCAAGAAATTTGGCGCACACATTGCCGCCTTAGTGGCTGAAACTCAAGAGGTTGAAGAGATGCAAGAGTTCATCAAACCGCTGCAGCAATTAGGAATGCAGATGACGCAATTCACAGGCGAAATTGGCTATAAGGCCATGCAAAATGCAGACGAGGTGGGCGCTGCCGCTGTTGATTATTTGCGAGTTGCAGGACATTTGGTGTTTGGTTATTTCTGGGCGCGCATGGCACAAGTTGCATTGCAAAAAATTGCCGATGGCGAGAGAGATCCGTTTTATCAAGCGAAATTGCAAACAGCGCGGTTTTACTTTGCTAAGCTTTTCCCAGAGACAGCCTCACTGATGGCGACTGCTCGTGCGGGGTCAGATGTCTTGATGGATACCGAGGCGGTATTTGCTTGAAATAAAAACTGAGGATAAAGATGAAACTTTTTGCAATTAAAAACTTTGTTGCGATAGCGGCCTTAGGTTGCCTCAACGCATTTGCACAGATGTCGCCTGTTGGCACATGGCACAACATCGATGACAAAACGGGAGAAGCCAAAGCCGAAATACAAATTACAGAGCAAGGCGGGGTCTTAAGCGGTCGCATCATGAAAACGCTACGTAATGATCCGAATGCGAAGAAAACATGCGATGACTGCAAAGACGATCGAAAAGGCCAGGCCATCGTTGGCATGGAAATTATTAGAGGGGTCAAGCCAGAGCCGTTAACAGAACACTTGTGGGCAGGTGGTGGAAAAATCTTAGACCCCGAAAATGGAAAGGAATACACCGTCAAGTTGTTCCCGAAAGAGGAGGGTAAAAAGCTCCAAGTGCGCGGCTATATTGGCCCCTTTTACAGAACTCAAATTTGGCTGCGTGTGCAGTAAAGGAAAAAATATGAGCGATATCCTGAACCACCTCGACCAAGGCGTCATGACTCTCACGTTTAATCGTGTAGATAAAAAAAATTCAATCACCTCGGCGATGTATGCCGCGTTGGCAGATGCGCTTGAACAAGCCGAGCAAGATGCCAATGTTCGAGTGGTCGTTATTCAAGGCCATGAAACAATCTTTAGCGCTGGCAATGACATTGCAGATTTTTTAAATAATCCGCCAGCTTCAGAAGATGCGCCGGTCTTCAGGCTACTGCGAAATGCCTCTACATTTCCCAAGCCACTTGTGGCAGCAGTAGCGGGGCCAGCGGTTGGTATTGGCACCACTTTGTTGATGCATTGCGATTTGGTATACGCAGGCGATAACGCTGCGTTCTCCATGCCGTTCGTGAATTTAGGTTTGTGCCCAGAGGCTGCGTCTAGTTTGTTGGTGCCACAAATGATGGGCTATCACCGCGCAGCAGAGGCGTTGTTGATGGGTGAACCTTTTATGGCAGAAGCCGCCCTTGAAGTGGGGCTGGTTAATCGTGTTGTTCCTCCCACAGAGGTGAATAACTATGCGCAAGCGCAAGCGCGCAAGTTGGCTGCTAAACCCTTGTCTTCGCTAATCGAAACAAAGCGTTTGATGAAAGTGGGGCAGGCGCAACAAGTGAAGGCACAGATGGCTGAAGAAGGAAAGTCGTTTGGTCGCATGCTCAGAGAGCCTGCTGCCAAAGAAGCATTCAGCGCGTTCATGGAAAAGCGCAAACCAGATTTTTCTAAAATCTAAATTTCATCCCTAAAACTGCATGCCGCATCGATCAGCTAGTTCACAAAATCTCAAATCGTCAATTGTTTTGGAGCCCGAATACATTGAAGGGTTTCGCCAAATTTACGAAGAGAAAATTGTTTTCAATCAAACACTTGGACTCAAGCTGATTTCTGTCACGCCTGAGGGCGTGGCGGCACGTATCGACATGCGCCCCGAGCTTGTGGGGCATTACGCCTACAACCGAATTCATGGTGGCGTCATTAGCGCTGTTCTAGATGCAATCGGCAGCGCTGCGGTCATGGCAGCACTGGCGGCAAAGCACATGGACGAAAAGCCTGAACAGCGACTGATGCGCTTTAGCAAATTAGGCACGATTGATTTGCGCATTGACTACTTGCGCCCCGGAATTGGTGAGTACTTCACCATTCATGCGGAAGCGCTTCGCGTGGGTTCGCGTGTGGGCACTTCGCGTATGGAATTTCGTGGCCCTGATGGCACTTTGATGTCGACGGGCGCGGCGGCCTACATCGTTTCCTGATCTCAGTTTTTAGGAATTGGACGAGGCTTTCCGAATTCGTCGATAGCGACATAGGTGAGCGTGGCCTCGGTGACTTTCATGTACTCACCTTGACTGCTGAATCGTTCTGCGAAAACTTCCACAATCACGCTGATCGAAGTGTTGCCGACGCGAACAACGCGTGAGAAAAAACTCAAAATATCGCCGACCTTCACCGGTTGTTTAAATACAAACTCATTCACCGCCACAGTTGCCATACGGCCTTTGACATAGCGAGCTGGTAAGACGGCTCCGGCCAAGTCGACTTGGGCCATCACCCACCCGCCAAAAATATCGCCGTTGGCGTTGCAATCGGCAGGCATTGGAATCACCTTCAGCACCAACTCTTGATCAGTCGGCAGCGGGACAGCGTGAGGATTTAAAGCGGGTGTAGACATAAGAGATTTAGGCACAATGAGTGATTAATTTTTGGCATTGTGCAACATGCGTCATCACGCTCATTCCACCGATACACCCCTAGCGACCGCAGCACCCCAACAGCGCTCTGACCGTGACACCCTCAAGCGGCTCTTGCCCTACTTGTGGCAATACAAATGGCGCGTCCTTGCCGCTTTGATATTTATGGTGGGCGCCAAAGTGGCAAATGTGAGCGTACCGATTTTGCTAAAAAACTTGATTGACGATATGTCCATCAAACCCAGCGACCCCTACGCCGCGTTGGTGGTTCCGGTGGGGTTGTTGGTGGGCTATGGCTTATTGCGTTTGTCTGTCTCTGCGTTCACAGAACTCCGCGAGTTGGTTTTTGCAAAAGCGACACAGGGTGCTGCGCGCCAAATTGCGTTAGAAACGTTTGAGCATCTGCATGGTTTGAGTTTGCGCTTTCACCTTGAGCGCCAAACGGGCGGCATGACGCGCGACATAGAGCGTGGTGTTCGTGGCATTGAATCTTTGATTTCGTATTCGCTTTACAGCGTCGTTCCAACGCTGATTGAGGTTGGATTGGTCTTGAGCATCTTGGCGGTGAAGTTTGATGTTTGGTTCGCTGGCATTACGTTGACTGCTTTGGTGTTTTACATCCTCTTCACCATTAGCGTGACGGAGTGGCGCACGCAATATCGCCGACAAGCCAATGAGTTTGATTCGGCTGCACACACCAAAGCTGTTGATTCGCTGTTGAACTTCGAGACGGTTAAATACTTCAACAACGAAGCGTTTGAGGCTTCGCGCTACGACAAAAGTTTGGAGGCTTTAAGACGCGCTCGGCTCAAAGCCCAAACTTCATTGTCTTTGCTCAACACGGGTCAACAACTCATCATCGCTTTTGCTTTGGTGGGAATGCTATGGCGAGCAACGCAAGGCGTAGTGGAAGGTCGCATGACATTGGGCGATTTGGTGATGATCAACGCCTTCATGATTCAGCTCTACATTCCTCTGAATTTCTTGGGTGTGTTGTATCGCGAAATCAAACAAAGTTTGACCGACCTCGACCGCATGTTCACGTTGCTCGAAAAAGAGCGTGAAGTGGCCGATGCGCCTCATGCACAAGACTTAAAAATAAATGGTTCACCCAATGTGCGTTTTGAGTCGGTGGTGTTTGCCTATGAGCCTGCGAGGCCCATCCTGCATGGCATTAGCTTTGAAATTCCTGCGGGTAAAACGGTCGCAGTGGTAGGGCCTTCGGGGTCTGGTAAATCTACCTTGGCTCGCTTGTTGTTTAGGTTTTATGACGTGGGCGCTGGGGCCATCACGATTGATGGACAAAACATTCGCCATGTCACCCAAAGCAGTGTTCGCAAAGCGATGGGAATCGTGCCGCAAGACACTGTTTTGTTCAACGACACTGTGCGCTACAACATTGCCTATGGACGTACCGACGCCACAGAAGTCGAGGTCGAGCAAGCTGCCAAAGCTGCGCATATTCATGACTTCATTGCAGCCACTCCCAAAGGCTACGACACCATGGTGGGCGAACGCGGATTGAAGCTCTCTGGCGGCGAGAAGCAGCGCGTTGCGATTGCACGAACACTCTTAAAAAATCCGCCGATTGTGATTTTTGATGAAGCCACTTCTGCGCTCGACAGTGCCAATGAGCGGGCGATTCAGGCCGAGCTTCAAACAGCCGCACAAAATAAAACTACGTTGGTGATCGCGCATCGCTTATCAACCGTAGTGGATGCGCATGAGATATTGGTGCTGGATGCGGGGCACATCGTGGAGCGAGGTTCTCACTCAGAGTTGCTCGCTCTCAATGGACGCTACGCACAAATGTGGGCGTTACAGCAATCAACTGACGCCTAAATAAAAAAGGTCTTCCGTATGACCGGAAGACCTTTGAGAGAAAGTAAAAGTCTTTTACTTCACGCCAGCAGCCGCCTTCAATGCGGCCGCTTTGTCAGTGCGTTCCCAAGTGAACTCGGGCTCTTCGCGGCCAAAGTGTCCGTAGGCCGCAGTTTTTGTGTAGATTGGGCGCAACAAGTCGAGCATTTGAATGATGCCTTTGGGGCGCAAGTCAAAGTGCTCTGCAACTAAGGCGGACAACTTGTCGTCAGAGATCACGCCGGTGCCCGCCGTATTCACCGTAATGTTCATGGGGCGGGCGACGCCGATGGCGTAAGCCACTTGCACTTGGCACTGCTTTGCCAAACCAGCTGCCACGATATTTTTGGCCACGTAGCGAGCAGCGTAAGCGGCTGAGCGGTCGACCTTTGAGGGGTCTTTGCCTGAGAACGCACCACCGCCGTGTGGGCAAGCGCCGCCGTAGGTGTCCACAATAATTTTGCGACCTGTTAAGCCGCAATCACCTTGAGGGCCGCCGATGACGAAACGACCTGTGGGGTTAATCAAATACTTCGTGTCCTTGAGCCACTCTTTGGGCAACACGGGCTTGATGATTTCTTCAATGATGGCTTCGTTGAAGCTCGCTTTCATTTTGGTTGCTGACTCGCTTTGGTCAGGGCTGTGTTGAGTCGACAACACCACGGTGTCGATGCTGTGAGGCTTGCCGTCGACGTAGCGCATAGTCACTTGGCTTTTTGCATCGGGGCGCAAGAAAGGCAGACGTCCGTCTTTGCGCAATTGCGCTTGACGCTCGACCAAGCGGTGCGCGTAATAAATGGGCGCAGGCATCAGTTCAGGCGTTTCGCTACAGGCGTAACCAAACATCAAACCTTGGTCGCCAGCACCAATGTTGAGGTGGTCATCAGATGCATGGTCCACGCCTTGGGCAATGTCGTTTGATTGCTTGTCATAGCAAACCATCACGGCACAACCTTTGTAGTCGATGCCGTATTCGGTGTTGTCGTAACCAATGCGCTTAATCGTGTCGCGTGCCACTTGGATGTAGTCCACATGCGCGTTGGTGGTGATCTCGCCTGCTAAAACGACCAAGCCTGTGTTGGTCAAGGTTTCGGCTGCCACGCGTGAGCGTGGGTCTTGCGCAAAGATCGCGTCCAAAATTGCATCAGAAATTTGATCCGCAACTTTGTCGGGATGGCCTTCCGATACAGACTCAGAAGTGAAGAGAAAATCATGGGACATAAAAAAAGCTCCTGTTCAGTTGATGTTGGCGTTGCCAACTCTGAGGAGCTCGGCGAACGCTTTAGCAGATAGGGAAAATCCCTTCACACCGAAGTGCGTGGTCGCCCTGCAAGTAGTTCTATAACTCAGCGACAATCGAATTTTAAACATATTTCTTGATTTAATCGAATTGCATGGTGCCCGTCACTCGTCTTTTTCAATTGCTTGCACGCGTGCCGTTGCCGATCATGCAACGTGTGGGGATGGTTCTGGGGTGGTGTGTTTGGTGGTTATCGCCCAGTTATCGACGAAGTTTTAAGACCAATATCAAAGCGGCAGGAATTACTTGGCAACAGGCACGCCCAGCCATTTCGGCAATGGGTGCGATGGTGGGCGAGCTGCCTTGGGTTTGGATGCGACCCCATCAAACTCTACTCAACGGGTTGGTTCAGTGGGATGGCGCCGAACATTTCGAGGCCGCGATGGCAGCCGGAAAAGGCGTCATCGTTTTGTCTCCACATCTGGGAAGTTGGGAGGTGGGTGCCCAAGCGATTGCCGAAAAATTTGGCCCTCAACATGGCCCTTTGATTGCGTTATTTAGACCGGCACGCAAAGCTTGGCTAGAGCCGTTGGTTGCGAATGCGCGAACTCGTCCTTATTTAGATTCAGCGCCCACCTCGCTGGCGGGCGTTCGCGTG
>CAZEAQ010000004.1:12534-16710 GCA_964510145.1 uncultured Bordetella sp. | reverse complement strand
CCGGGGCAATATTTGTGGGGATACGCCCGCGACAAACAACCGCGAACGGAGGCTTAACGCATGTTCAGCGTTTTAGGTTTGTGGGTGTTGCGCGGCTTGGGATATTTGCCTTTGTCGTGGCTGCGTGCCGTGGGTGCGGCGTTGGGTTATCTGCTGTATGCGGTTGTGGGTTCACGGCGGCATGTGGCCTTAACTAATTTGCGTGTTTGTTTTCCGCATCTCAAATCACTCGAGCGTGACGCTTTGGCTCGCCAAGCGTTTGTGCACTTCGCGCAAGCTTGGTTAGACCGCAGTTGGTTGTGGCATCGCAGTGCGTCATGTATTCAGCGACGGGTGCAAGTGAGTGGCGAGATCGACGCATTACGCGAATCAAAACCCACCGTGTTGTTCGCGCCACATTTTGTGGGCTTGGACGTGGGGTGGACAGCCTTGACGTTGAACTTGCCACTCAAATTCACCACCATCTTTACGCCTCAATCCAATAAAACCGTCGACGCTTGGGTTGCACAAGGGCGGCAACGTTTTGGTGAGGTGAGATTGTTTCGTCGAGAGGACGGGGTGAAGCCGATCGTCAGTGCGTTACGTCAACATGAGTTGTTGTATTTGCTGCCCGATATGAATTTCGGCCCGAGTGAATCTATTTTTGTGCCGTTTTATGGTGAGCCTGCAGCGACCGTTCCCTCTTTGTCTCGTTTTGCAAAGCTGGGTAAAGCGCGTGTCGTTCCTGTCACTACGCGCATGACACCTGAGGGCTATGAAGTTTGCGTTCATCCGGCTTGGACAGACTTTCCAAGTGATGACGCCGAAGCGGATACCGCGCTGATGAACACCCGCTTAGAAGCGTTGATTGAAACGATGCCAGCGCAGTATTTCTGGGTTCATAAACGATTTAAAACCCGACCGGAAGGCGCCGCCTCTCTCTACTGATTAAGGGTGCATCCATTGATACAAGGTGGTTGCGACTTCATCGACCCCTTGTTTTTTGAGTGCAGAAAAAAGACGAACTTCGCCGCCACCAGCTTGCAGTTTGGCAATGGACAGAGCCTTGGCGCCCTCAGTTCGGTTCAGCTTATCTGCCTTGGTGAGCAGCACCAAAAATTTGAGGCCTTCTTCCACACGGGGGCGAATGACGTCTAGCAAGATGTCGTCTAACTCAGTGAGTCCGTGGCGCGGGTCGCACATCAGCACCACAGCACGCAAGTTTTCGCGTGTGAGCAAGTAGTTCGCCATCACACGTTGCCACCGAATCTTGTCTTGCTTGGGGACCGCCGCGTAGCCATAGCCTGGAAGATCGGCCAATACAGCGTCGGTTTTACCTTGGCGTCCCATCGCAAACAAGTTGATGTGTTGTGTTCTTCCGGGTGTTTTCGAGGCGTAAGCCAAGCGTTTTTGCTGCGTCAACACGTTGATGCAAGTCGATTTGCCAGCATTGGATCGACCCACAAAAGCGATTTCGGGCAAGTCGTAAGCGGGTAAGTGGTGGAGTTGGGCCGCAGTGGTTAAAAAACGCGCGGTATGCAGCCAGCCCATGGCAAATTTAGCCTGATCGGCAGGGCTAAGGGCAGCAAAAGCCTCTTTTTCAGCGCTTGAAACCGTGGGTTCGCCCATCTCGTGTGGCTGGATGGGGGTGTTGGGGTCTTGGGGGTCAGGCTGATTCATGCGGCATTGTAGAATCTGCCAAGTTTTTCCGATGTCTTTGACTCATTAACCAAAGCACCCTTATGAAGCTGATTGCCTCTTTGCTGATCGCCGCCGCCTTGGTGGCCCCATCCCTCTCGAATGCCGCTGAACCTGCCGCTAAAGTTGCTAAAGCTGACTTGGCCAAAGGTGAGGCAACCTACACAGCCGTATGTTCCTCTTGCCACGGCGCGGATGGCAATTCCATGATTCCGGCTAATCCAAAATTGGCACAACAACACCGCGACTACATCGTGAAACAGTTGCAAGAGTTCAAAGCTGGCAAACGTGCCAATGCCATCATGACTGGCATGGCTGCTGGCTTGTCAGATGACGACATGAAGAACATCGGCGCATGGCTCAACTCCAAGAAGGCAACCGAAGGCTTTGCGAAAGAAAAAGAGCTCGTCGCTTTAGGTGAGCGTATTTACCGTGGTGGCATTCCAGACCGCCAAATTGCAGCTTGCGCGGGTTGCCATACGCCCACAGGCGCTGGTATTCCTGCTCAGTACCCACGTTTGTCTGGCCAACACGCCGAATACGCGGTGGCTCAGTTGACGGCCTTCCGCGATGGCGTTCGTAAAAACAGCATTCAAATGACGCAAGTTGCCGCAAAGATGAACGATCGCGAGATTAAAGCGGTGTCTGACTACATTGCTGGTTTGCGTTAATCCAGAAACGATGACCACGAAAAGCTGGCCTTGTGCCAGCTTTTTTTATGTCAAAACAAATCGTTAGCCAAGGCTCACCAAGGTTTTTGGTGCTCCTTTGTGCGTAACGATGGCGTCGACTTCACAATGTGGGCTCACTCATTCAGCACAAACGGGGATTTCAATGCGCAAATATTCAATCGCTAGTGATACAGGTTTCACGCACAACCAAAGCAGTGAAATTACACCCCCAGAGGTTTACCGCGCGAGACGTGATTGGCTCAAAAAAATGGCAGCAGGTGCAGCGGGTGCCTCACTGGCGGCTTGGGCTGCCCGAGATGCAATGGCGCAGGCTGTTACAAATGCCAATGCTCGCCCCGGTAAGTTGGCGGCTTTGAGTGGCGCAGTCAGTCCAGTCAATGGTGCGGTGACCTTAGAAAAACTCACCTCATATGCCGACGCAAGTAGTTACAACAATTTTTACGAGTTCGGTACCGACAAGTCAGACCCCGTTAAATACGCGCACACGCTCAACACAAAACCTTGGTCGATAGAAGTCGAAGGGCTGGTTAAAAAGCCTGGTCGTATTGACCTAGAAGATTTACTCAAAGTAAGTCCGATGGAAGAGCGCATTTACCGCTTGCGCTGCGTAGAGGGTTGGTCGATGGTGATTCCTTGGGTGGGCTACTCGCTGTCTGCGCTAATCAAGCGCGTAGAGCCTTTAGGCAACGCCAAGTATGTTGAATTCATTTCGCAAGCGGATCCCAAAACAATGCCGGGTGTTCGTTCGCATGTGCTCGATTGGCCTTATGTGGAAGGGCTGCGTATGGACGAGGCCATGCACCCGCTGACGCTTCTGTCGTTCGGTATGTATGGCGAAGTGTTGCCTAATCAAAATGGTGCGCCGGTGCGTTTGGTTGTGCCTTGGAAGTATGGTTTTAAGAGCGCCAAGAGCTTGGTCAAAGTGCGCTTTGTGGAGAAGCAACCTGTGAACTCTTGGGGGCGATCTGCGCCGCAAGAGTATGGGTTTTATTCCAACGTCAACCCAACGGTCGATCACCCACGCTGGAGTCAAGCAACGGAGCGGCGCATTGGTGAAGATGGTTTATTTACCAAGAAGCGCAAAACGTTCATGTTCAATGGCTATGAGGCGCAAGTTGGTCAGCTCTACGCAGGGATGGACTTGAAAAAGTTGTTCTAACGTGCGTCAACTTTTAAAGCACCGGTTTGCCAAGTCAACACTTTGGCTGATTTGTTTGGCGCCTTTCCTAGGTTTGTTTTGGGGCGCTTTGAACGATCAGTTGGGTGCTAATCCGGCAGAGTATTTAATTCGATCGACAGGTGACTGGACGCTTCGAATGTTGTGTGTCACCTTGGCCATCACGCCTTTGCGTGTGAGTCTGGGGTGGCCTGAGCTGGCTAAATTTAGGCGCTTATTGGGCTTGTATGTTTACTTTTATGTGGCTTTGCATGTGTTGAGCTACAGCTGGTTCGACATGGGGTTTGAGTGGGCCGACATTGCAGCAGATATTGTCAAGCGGCCCTTTATTTTGGTGGGCTTCAGCGCATTTGTTTTACTCACGCCGATGGCTGCGACTTCGACCCATCGAGTGATTCGCTGGTTAGGCGCCAAACGTTGGCAGGCTTTGCATCGCGTTATTTACCTAGTCGCGATTCTGGCGATCTTGCATTTTTTCTGGATGCGTGCTGGCAAAAACAACTTCACCGAAGTTTGGATTTACGCCGTCATCTTGGGCGGTTTATTAGGCTGGCGGTTACGGCACCAGCGACTCAAACGCCATTAAATCGGCGGATGTTTCGCGCCGGCGGATGACATGCGCTTGCTTGC
>CAZEAQ010000004.1:0-12434 GCA_964510145.1 uncultured Bordetella sp. | reverse complement strand
TCGTACATCGCGGGTCGCGGTAAATCGTTCATCGCTGCATCGACGATGCAAAAGTTTTTTTGCTCGCCAGGTTTGAGATACAAAACTTCGGTCAAACAAACACCCGCGTTACCCACCAATGAACGACCGGGCTCAATCATGAGTTGGCGTTGTCCATAGCCGCGAGCATCGAGTTTGGCAAGCAACTGCGCCCATAGTGCGTCTGCAGCGGGTGGGGTGTCGCCGTTGTAGTTGATGCCTAAACCGCCGCCAAAGTCGATGTGATGAATGGGAATGCCAGCGCCTTCAATGGCTGACACCAAGTCGAGCACGCGGTCCATCGCATCCAGATAAGGCGTTGACTCCGTAATCTGCGAGCCAATGTGGCAATCAATGCCCACCACCTGCAGGCCGGGCAAGCTGGCTGCGCGTTGATACGTTTGCAAAGCACGTTCATGGGCAACGCCAAATTTGTTGCCCTTCAGTCCGGTCGAAATATAGGGATGTGTTTTGGCGTCGACGTTGGGATTCACGCGAATGCTGACGGGGGCTTTTTGTCCCAGGCTTTGAGCTACTTCGCTGAGCACTTCGAGCTCGGCTTCACTCTCGACGTTAAAGCACGCGATACCCGCTTTGAGCGCTTGACGCATCTCTGCGCGAGTTTTACCCACGCCTGAAAAAATGACTTTCGCAGGGTCGCCACCCGCTGCAATGACGCGATCGAGTTCGCCACCAGAAACGATGTCAAAGCCGCACCCTGCTTGTGCAAAGACTTGCAGCACCGCGAGCGATGAGTTGGCTTTCATGGCGTAACAAATACGCGCTTGACGACCCGCAAACCCGCGTTGATACGCTGCAAGCGCACTCAACATCGCGGCTTTGGAATAGACGAATAAAGGCGTTCCGTGCGCGTGCGCCAAATCGGCTAACTTGACGCCTTCTAGGTACAAGTCGTTGTGTTGGTGCGAAACAAATGGCGCACCGGCAAGTGAAGGCTGTGTCATGTCATGACTCTTGAAAAATTAGCGACCAGCAGGTGAGGTCGCAGAAGCTGCTGGCGCGGGAGCAGAGGCCGCATTTTTGGCGGGTGCGGGTTCTCCGCCGGGCAGTTGACGTCGAACGATATCGGGCAGAGTCGCGCGTTGTTTGAACTCGGGGTCGTTGGGTAAATACAGCGAGCCTTTTTGCCCACAAGCAGAGAGGGCGACGATGGCTGTTAAAGCACACATGACAGAGGCCACACCCATGCGCAGACCTTTTGTGCTGACTAGAATCTTTTGATTGATACCCATGGCGCAAATTGTAATGACCGATCTCGAATTTTTAGACCAAGCCGAACAACTGCTCAAAGCCGTTGAGTTGGCGTGCGACCGCATCAATGACGAAGGTTTGGCCGACATCGACAACCAGCGCGTGGGCGGCATGATCACGCTGACCTTTGAGAATCGCAGCCAAATCATCATTAACTTGCAAAAGCCTTTGCATGAAGTTTGGTTGGCGGCCCGATCGGGCGGCTATCACTTTCGCTTTGATGGCGCGGCTTGGGTAGACACCAAGGGACAAGGCGAATTTTTTGAGCGGCTCACTCAAGATGCAAGCCAGCAAACGGGTTTGACGCTTGAGTTTGCGGCTTAGTTTTTAAAGAGATCGAGAATTTTCTTTTTCTCGTCGTTGGGCGGTAGCTCGCTGTTGCCCGACTTGTTGTCCAAACCTAAGCTGCTGACACCGCCCCCTTTGCTGAACTCAATATAGGCCCAATCGCCGTTTTCGTGGCTCAGTCCCGCAGGCGGAACTTGTTCGGCGACGGGAACGTTTTGCAGGGCCTTTTGCATATAGCTAATCCAAACCGGCAGACTTAATCCGCCACCTGTTTCGCGATCGCCCAGTTTGCGTGGTGTGTCGTAGCCAATCCAAGTGACGGCGGTGAGCGTGGGGTGATAGCCTGCAAACCAAGCGTCCATCGAGTCGTTGGTGGTTCCAGTTTTTCCGTAAATGTCGTTACGTTTTAAGGTGGCCTGAGCGCGAGCGGCGGTGCCTGAGCGTGTGACTTCTTGCAACAAGCTGGTCATCACAAACGCGTTTCGCGCATCAATGGCTCGTGCAGATTCATCCAGTGGCGGTGGCGTGAATTCAGACAACACCTTGCCCGTTTGGTCTGTGACTTTGGTCACCAAATACGGGTTGATGCGGTAGCCGCCATTGGCAAACACCGAGTAGCCCGTTGCCATTTGCATGGGGGTGACAGAGCCAGCACCTAAGGCCATCGTGAGGTAGGCGGGGTGTTTTTCAGGCTCGAAACCAAAATGCGAAATCCACTCTTGGGCGTTTTGAGCACCCACAGATTGCAGCACGCGAATTGAAATCATGTTTTTTGATTTCGCCAAGCCACGGCGCAACGTCATGGGGCCTTCGAAGGTGCCGTCGTAATTTTTAGGCTCCCAAGGCTGACCGCCAGTCACGCTGGCATCAAAGAAAAGCGGCGCATCATTGACCACAGTGGATGGCGTAAAGCCTTTTTCGAGGGCGGCTGAATAAATGAATGGCTTGAAGCTAGAGCCCGGTTGACGCCATGCTTGAGTGACATGGTTGAATTTGTTTTTGTTGAAATCGAAACCGCCAACCAGCGCGTGAATCGAGCCATCGCGTGGGTCAATAGACACAAACGCACCTTCAACTTCAGGCAGTTGGGTAATTTCCCAGTTGCCTTTGGCATTCTTGGTAATACGAACCAAGGCGCCTGGGCGTAGCCGAATATTGGGGGCGGCTTTTTCGGAGAGCCCCGATTGCACGGGCTGTAAGCCTTCACCGGTTATTTCAAGCACTTCGCTGTTTTGGCGCAAGACGCGAACCTTTTTAGGCGTCGCCTCCAACACAACGGCTGCGAGTAAATCGCCTTTGTCGCCTTGTTCGATCAAGGCGTCGTCGATGGCATCTTCAAGTTCTGCGGGTGACGCGGGCAGGTTAATAAAGCGCTCAGGGCCTCGGTATTGTTGGCGTCGCTCATAGTCCATGATGCCGCGACGCAGGGCGTAATACGCGGCTTGCTGATCGGATGTGCGAATGGTGGTGTAGACGTTGAGGCCGCGTGTGTAAATGTCGGGGCCGTATTGCGCAAACATCAATTGGCGAGCCATCTCGGCGACGAAATCTGCATGTGTGTTGATGCTGCTGGAAGCGGTGCGAATTTTGAGTTCTTCTTGTTTGGCTTCTAGCGCCTGGGCTTTGGTGATGAAGCCGTTTTCTTCCATGCGCTCAATGATGTAGAGCTGGCGCGATCTGGCGCGTTTGGGGTTGCTAATGGGGTTGTAGGCCGATGGCGCTTTGGGCAAGCCCGCCAACATGGCAGCTTCAGCAATGGTGATGTTTTGTAGGGGTTTACCGAAATACGCTTCAGAGGCAGCAGCGAATCCGTAGGCGCGATTACCCAGATAAATTTGGTTCAAATAAATTTCAAAAATCTGATCTTTGCTGAGCATGTGCTCAAGCTTGGTGGTCAGCAAAATCTCATAAATTTTTCGGGTGAACGTTTTTTCAGATGACAGATAAACGTTGCGAGCCACTTGCATGGTGATGGTCGATGCGCCTTGACTTTTGGCCCGGCCTAAGTTGGCCAAACTCGCACGCATGAGACCGATGTAGTCCACACCGCCGTGCTGATAAAAACGCGCATCTTCAATGGCAAGAACCGCGTCTTTCATGACTTTGGGAATGTCTTTGAACGGGGTCAAATTGCGACGCTCTTCGCCGAATTCGCCAATTTGCGTGCCTTCAGCGGAGTAAACACGCATAGAGAGTTTGGGTCGGTAATCCGCCAAATCCGAAATGTCCGGCAGCTGGGGATACGCCATTGCCAGCGCAATGCCCACCAATAGCCCAACTACCAGCAAGCCAGACACGGCAATACCAAAAGCCCAGATAAGCAAATGAGCAACCAAAGAACGTGATGTTTCAGATGCTGCGGCGTGTTCTTGCGAACCTTCGGTGTGGCGATGTTTGGACATATGTGTCTTGGATTATAAAAAACGCGCCCGAATCACAAAACAACTGAGTGAAGCACCGCCGACACAAGCTGGCAACGCGTTGAAATCGTTCGCTTTTCTGAGGCACTTCGCTACATGCAAGGACGACGGGTATGAATTGGGTTTCGAAGTTATTTCACGCTCTCACGCACCGTGCCAACACGCTAACGGTGTTGGGCGTTGAGATGCACGACGCAGGCGTTCACCTCTTGGTGTTGACAGGAACGCGGCAAAGTCCTGAGCGTGTGTGCATTTGCGAATACCTTCATCCACCGCTCGGCTGCGTGATGAACGCAGAAGTGCTGTTGCCCGAAAAGTTAGGTGCGTGGCTACGCGACTGGTTGAATGCCTCTGTGTTGTTGGACGAATTAGAGGCGGTCTATGTGGGGGTGCAAGAGCATGAAGTTCAACAACATCAGGTTCGTTTGGCGGAGGGATTGAGTGAGGAAGATGTGGCGTTTCAGTTGTCGGTTGAAGTTGAGTCGCTCGCGTCTCCAAGCAACTCGCCGATGAATTTTGACTACATCACTTCATCGCAGGCTCCCAACGTGTTTGATGTGCGAATGGTTTCAAAAGCTCTTACCGACGCGTGCGAGTCAATGGCCAATGCTTTGGGCTTGCCGCTGTTGGGTTTAGAGGCGCTGACAGAGGCTCGGCAACGAACGCGAACACCAAGCGTTCTGACGTCGTTCACCGCAGAAAACTTAATGGTGGGTCTGCAAAGCGAAGCTGCGTTTGGTTTGGCGTTAGGCGCGTGGCACAAGCAGCTGTTTAATTTCACACCGCATCGGCAGCGAACGTTGCAACTGCAAAAACGATCGGGGTTGAGTCGAATGGCGCGCTGTTTTTTGCTGGCGGCTTTTGTGACGTGTGTAACCGCATGGGGCCTTTCGCTCTGGGCGCAAGCCAAGCAAAACAATTTGATAGATGGCGTATCAACTGCCGCCTATGAAAAAGCTCAGCAAACATATTTAGAAATGCAGGCGGTTGAGCAAAGTGATGAGGCACAAAGAAACGGGTTGGCGAAGCGCCAAGTCTTACAAGCGCAGACGTTGGCATGGAACCGTGTTTTGAGTCATGACATGACTGGGGTGTGGGTCATGCGCGTGCAGCAACGCGAAGGGCATTGGTCCATGCAAGGGGAGGCGCTGTCTGCATCGCATGCGCATTTGGTATTGCGGCAGCTGCAGGACTTGTCGATTTGGCAGCAAGCCCCTGATTTTTCGCAGCTGCAACTGGCTCCGAATGTGTCGAACACGGGTGTTCCAGTTTGGCAGTTTCGCATCGAAGCGCAATTAAAAGCGGACATCTGATGCTGCCGGTTGATTGGCACTTATTGCGGCTCTGGCTTTATCCATATCGCTTCGATTTCGTGGCGATTGGCTTGGGTGTTTTACTTTTTACGCCCTTCATGCTGGCAAGTGGCGAGTCGTTGCAGATGGCGTTTGAGGCCGAATCTTTGCAGCTTGAGCGTCAAACGCAAATGGCTGAATGGCAAATCAAAAGCGCCGAAACTGCGCAGGCCAAGCTTGATCGCCCACCTTCTTTTGTGTCCATTTCAGAGGGTGAATGGCTAGTTGATGCAAAAAGAACAGGTCTTCGCATTTCTTTGCTCGGCATAGAGGGGCTCAACAAAAATGCATTGGATAAAACCCCACAGCCGCCAACCAAGTTGCAATTCGAAAACAAGCTTGTGCGTTTGCAAGTGACTGGACGTTGGACCGATTGGGCAGCTTGGGTAGCGCTTTGGCCAATGTCATTGCCAAATTGGTCTTTGAGTGCGATTGATTTGCAGTCGGATTCGCAGGGGGGTGTTGTGGCCCAGTTGTCCTTTCTTGCGCCGCAGTCCACGAAGGTGACTCTTGACGTTCGCGAGAAAAAGGCCGAAGGCGTTGACCCGTTCGATGCGAACACTTGGACACAGGCACAACACACCTCGGCGCTTCAGCACCCAAGCTATGTGGCAAAGGTCTTGCCTGAACTTCAACGTGTCAAAGAGCCGCTAGAAGCGTTTGCAACCGACGCGCTTGAGTATGTCGGGCATTTGTCGATGGGGCGCGAAACGCAGGCGTTGATTCGTGTGAAGTCGCCCGAGAAATCATTGCATCGAGTGCGTGTGGGCGAATATTTAGGACAGCGATTTGGGCGCATCACAGCTATTACGCTGGATCAAGTTTGGGTGAATGAAATGGTGTTTGAGTCGGCTGGCGAATGGTCGACCCGCGAAGTTAAGTTGCCTTTAGTCGGTGCCGCACCATGAGACTATTTTTTATTCGTTTCATTTTTTTGACGATGGTGTCTTTGCAAACATTGCATTGCCAAACGCCGCCGGTGGTGTTCAGCGGCAAGCCGATGTCGATGAATTTTCAAAATATCGAGGTTCGCTCGGCGCTTCAAATCTTGGCCGAATTCACGGGACTAAATGTGGTGATGTCTGACAGCGTCTCAGGCTCACTCACGCTCAAACTGCAACAAGTGCCTTGGGACCAAGTGCTTGAAATCGTGATGCAAGCCAAGGGTTTAAGTCAGCGGCGCCAAGGCAATGTGATTTGGATTGCACCGCGTGCTGAGGTGGCTGCAAAAGAAAAACTGGAATACGAAAGCCGTTTAGCGCTTCAAAATATTGAGCCCTTGACAACGCGAAGCTTCACCATGAACTATGCCAAGGCGGTCGATGTGCTTCAGCAAATTCAAGGTCTCTCGCCAGCAGCTGGTTTTCCTGTGGCGTACTCGCCCGTTGCGCCTTTGTCCGGTCCTGGCGTGTTGCCTAGTTTGTCTGCATCAGCAGGTAGTTCACGCATCTTGAGTGTGCGCGGGAGTGCAATGGCTGAGCCCAGAACCAACCAATTATTTGTGACAGACATTGCAGAGCGCCTCGATCAAGTAGCACAAATGATGACCAAGATTGATGTGCCTTTGCGGCAAGTGATGATTGAGGCGCGCATCGTTCAAGCCACCGAATCGTTTGGCCAAACTCTAGGCGTCAGGCTGGGTGGCTTGGGGCAAGCTGGTGCGCAAAGTGTTTATGGTCCGACGAACGTCAACGTCATGGCCAATGCCAACCCGTTTGCGCAACAAGGCACAAGTTTTGGCATCGCAGACAAAGTGCTCGACACCTCGGGTCAGTTCGTGAACTTGCCCGCGGCGGGCATCAATGGCGTGGCGGCAGCGAGTTTTGCTGTCTCTATTTTTAATTCGGCTAAAAACCGATTTTTAAATTTAGAGCTCTCCGCGTTGGAGTCTGACGGCAAGGGCAAAGTCATGTCTAGCCCGCGCATCGTGACGGCCGATCAGTCCAAAGCAGTGATTGAGCAGGGCACCGAATTGCCCTACCAAATATCGGCAGGGACTGGGGTGACCTCTTTGGCATTTCGCAAAGCCAACTTAAAGCTAGAGGTGACGCCTCAAATCACGCCAGAAGGCGCCATCGTGCTGGACCTTGACATTGCCAAAGACAACGTGGGTCAGGTCACGCCCGCAGGTTTTGCCATAGATACGAAGCACCTGAAAACACAAGTGTTGGTTGAAAACGGCGGCACCGTCATGATTGGCGGCATTTACGAAACCAGCGAGCAAGAGGACGAATACAAGGTGCCGTTTTTGGGCGACATTCCGGTTTTGGGGTACCTGTTTAAGAACAGGCGTAAAGCGACGAGCAAGCAAGAGCTGTTGGTGTTCATAACCCCTAAAATGCTCGACCAGAGTGCTGTTGCACGTTAAGAAAGCATATGTTATTGGTTTTGGTGGGTCTGCCGGGTTCTGGCAAAACTACCGTGGGGCGCCAACTCGCCCGACGGCTTCACCTCCCATTTGTTGATTCGGATCACGCCATTGAGCATCGTTTAGGTTGTTCAGTGCGCGAATATTTCGAGCGCGAAGGGGAGGATCGCTTTCGCGATCTCGAATCTGAAGTTTTAGACGACTTGACCCAAAACCACCCGGGCGTTTTGTCCACCGGCGGCGGCTCGGTGTTGCGCCCTCTCAACCGAGAAAGACTTCACGCCAGAGGTCATGTCTTTTACTTGCGTTCGAGCCCAGAAGAAGTGTTTCGTCGTTTGCGTTACGACCAAAACCGCCCGCTTCTGCAAGTGGCCGATCCGCAAGCGAGGCTGCGCGACTTGATGCAAACACGCGACCCCTTGTACCGCGAGACGGCCCATTACGTCATCGAGACGGGGCGGCCCAACGTATCTGGTTTGGTCAACATGATCATTTCGCAGATGGAGCTGGCGGGGCATTTGCCAGATACGCCTGCTAAAACAAATTAAACACTTTTCACCATGTCTTCGACCCCCACTCTTGAACGCGTTTCCATCGACTTAGGCGAGCGCAGCTATGACATTTTGATTGGTCAGCAGCTGATCGACGCGCCCGCCACATGGGCCGATTTACCCCAAGCCTCGGTTGCGCTCATCGTCACGAACGATGCCGTCGGGCCTTTGTATGCGCAGCGTTTGCAAGCCGCTTTGCAAAAGGTTTATGCGCAAGTGCTGATCCTTGCCTTGCCTGATGGTGAGAGTCACAAAGACTGGTCCACGTTGAACCTCATTTTTGATGAGCTACTTGGCCAAGGCGCAGATCGCAAAACGGTGCTCTTTGCTTTGGGGGGTGGCGTGGTGGGCGATATGACTGGCTTCGCCGCCGCTTGCTACATGCGTGGCGTGCCTTTTGTGCAAGTGCCCACCACGCTATTGGCGCAGGTCGATTCATCGGTCGGCGGAAAGACGGCGATCAATCATCCGATTGGCAAAAACATGATTGGCGCGTTTTATCAACCGCAACGCGTGGTGTGCGATTTAGACACCTTGCAAACTTTGCCGCAAAGAGAGATGAGCGCCGGTTTGGCTGAAATCATCAAGTACGGCCCCATTGCAGACATGGTGTTTTTAGATTGGATCGACGCCCATCTTGACGCCTTACTCGCACGCGATTCACACGCGTTGGCGCACGCTGTCAAACGCAGTTGCGAAATTAAAGCGTGGGTGGTCGGGCAAGACGAACGCGAATCGGGATTGCGTGCCATTTTGAATTTTGGTCATACCTTTGGCCACGCCATCGAGGCGGGCTTGGGTTTTGGTGAGTGGTTGCATGGTGAAGCCGTCGGTTGCGGCATGGTGATGGCGGCGCACTTGTCACAGCGTTTGGGGTTGGTGGACGACGCCTTTGTGTCGCGACTTTCGGCGCTCATTGCCCGCGCGGGTTTGCCCACCGTTGGGCCTAAGTTGGGGGCTGAGGTGTATTTGCATCACATGCGTGTGGACAAAAAAGCGCAAGCAGGTGACATACGTTTTGTGCTGATCGATAAGCCCGGTAGTGCCATCGTGCGAGGCGCACCCGATGCGCTGGTGGCACAAGTCATAGACGATTGCTGTGCTGGCTAATTACGCTTGCCAGCCCGCTTTGTCGCGTGGTCGTCTTCATGCAGAGCCCGAGACCCCGACGCACGCGCCGAGTTTTCGCAACCCGCATCAACGCGATCGCGACCGCATTGTTCACTCCACTGCGTTTCGTCGGTTGGTTTACAAAACCCAGGTTTTCTTAAATCACGAAGGCGATTTGTTTCGCACGCGAATGACGCATTCGCTAGAAGTGGCGCAGCTTGGCCGCTCGATTGCGCGTGCGTTGGGTTTGAACGAAGACTTAGTCGAGGCCATTGCCTTGGCGCACGACTTAGGACACACGCCTTTCGGTCATGCAGGACAAGACGCTTTGAACGAATGCATGGCACCTTATGGTGGCTTCGAACACAACTTGCAAAGTCTGCGGGTGGTGGACGAGCTGGAGGAACGTTACCCTTCGTTTAACGGTTTGAACCTCAGTTTCGAAACCCGCGAAGGCATTTTGAAACATTGCGCCAAACGCAACGCACAGGCGATAGAAGCGCATGAACCCAACGGCGTTGCCACTCGTTTTTTGAATGGCACACAACCCAGCCTAGAAGCACAACTGTGCAATTTGGCCGATGCCATTGCCTACAACGCACACGACATTGATGACGGCGTGCGATCGGGCTTACTCACTTTTGAACAACTGCAAGAGGTCTCTTTGTTTGCTCGATACCAAGCGCAAACTTTGCATGATCATCCGCATCTGACGACACAACCGCCGTCAACCGTGAATCGCAGGTTGCTCTATGAAACTATTCGCCGAATGTTGAGCGAACAGGTGTATGACGTCATTCAAACCACCCGCGTCGCGCTTGAGCAGCACGCACCCAGCAGCATCGAGGCGGTGCGTCAATGTCCGCCGTTGGTTCAATTTGGCGCAGCGATGCACGAAGAGTCAAAAGCGTTGAAATCATTTTTGTTTCGCAACTTGTACCGTCATCCCCAAGTGATGGCGACGACCGAGTGGGCGCGCGAAGTAGTGCGCGTTTTGTTTCAGGCTTATTTAGATAAGCCCGAAGAAATGCCATTGGCCTACGCACAACGACAAGACGTTCCGCGTGCCGTGGCCGATTATTTGTCTGGCATGACAGACCGATTCGCAACGCGTGAACATGCGCGTTTGACGGCTTAATATGAGTCAACATCGTTTGGGTATTCACCCTTCTTGGGTCATCGTGTTTGCGGGTGTTTGCGCCGCTTTGCACGTTGGTAAATTACCGCCCGCATTGCCCGTGTTGCAAGAGACGTTCAGTATGACGCTGGTGCAAGCTGGGTTTTTGTTGTCCGCCGTTCAAATCGCCAGCATGGTGTTGGGGCTTGCAGTAGGTTTAAGTGCTGACAGCTGGGGCTTGCGACGCAGTATGTTGCTGGGCTTGGGTTTGTTGTCGGGCGCGAGTTTGTTGGGTGGCTTTGCTTTGGATGCACAGGCGTTATTGCTATTGCGAGCGCTTGAGGGGTTAGGTTTTTTATTGGTGGTTATGCCCGCACCTGCGCTTATTCGCCAATCGGTGGATGCGCAACAACTCAGTGGCCGCATGGGTTGGTGGGGCTCTTATATGCCCACGGGCAGTGCGTTGGCGTTGTTGCTTGGCCCATGGGTGATTGCCGGATTTGACTGGTCCGCTTGGTGGTGGCTTTTGGGGGGCGTGGCTGCATTTGCAGGCGTGGCGGTTTGGTGGTGTGTGCCTGTGGTGTCCTCGTCTGCATCGGTATCGCTGACTTCAAACCAAGTGGTTGATGCGTGGCCCAAGCGCTTGTGGCTCACGCTTCAAAGTGCTGGCCCTTGGTGGGTCTCGTTGACGTTTGCGGTTTATTCATCGCAGTGGTTGGCGGTGATTGGTTTCTTACCCACGGTGTATGCGCAACTGGGGCTCAGCGCGGGTGTTGCGGGTGTGTTGTCGGCCTGTGTGGCACTGGCCAATGTGAGTGGCAATGTGATGTCGGGTCGTTTGTTACAGCGCGGCTGGACAGCGCAACGCTTGTTATCCATCGGCTTTGTTTGTATGACGCTTGGTGCCGTGGGGGCGTATGCCACTTTTCAGGGCGAAGGCTTACCCACCGCGTTGCGCTTTGTTTGCGTGGTGATGTTTTCTGCTGTGGGCGGGCTTATTCCGGGTACTTTGTTTTCATGCGCCATGCACTTGGCACCGAGCGAGGGCACGGTGTCTACCACCGTGGGCTACATGCAGCAGTGGTCGTCTTTGGGCCAATTTGCTGGACCGCCTTTGGTGGCCTGGGTGGCAGCCAGTGTGGGCGGATGGCAATTGACTTGGGCGGTCAGCGCAGCCCTGAGCTTGGTGGGTGTTGTCTTGGCGCACTGCATCGGTCGGGCTCTAAAAATAAAAAAATCAGCCCATGCCTAATTCACTCTCAGCCACGCAAGAAAACCTTGTCATTGAAGACACCCAAAAGTGGTTACTCAATGCGGTGGTGGGTTTGAACCTGTGCCCCTTCGCGAAAGCGGTGGTCGTCAAAGACATGGTGCGCTATCGCGTGTGCGCCTCGTCCGACCCTGTCGACGTGCTAGCCATGCTGCGCGAAGAGCTTTTGCATCTGGCTGAGGCCGATCCAGAAAAACTAGACACCACGCTGCTGATAGCGCCCAATGCCTTGCCTGATTTTTTAGACTTCAACGATTTCTTAGCCGACTGCGACGAGGTGTTGCAAGACCTAGAGCTAGACGGCGTGTTGCAAGTGGCCGACTTTCACCCGCACTATCAATTTGGTGGCACCGAGCCCGATGACATGGGCAACTTCACCAATCGCGCGCCCTACCCCACGCTGCATTTGTTGCGTGAGGCGAGCATTGATAAAGCCGTCGAGGCTTACCCAGATGCGTCGCTTATTTTTGAGCGCAATATTGAGGTGTTAGAAAGGTTGGGGCGTGAGGGGTGGGAGGCGTTGGGGCTTGCTGCGCGTTTGCACAATTGAAATATGACTAAACAAAAATCTCTAGTGAAGGCTAAGCCTCAAGATCAAAGCCAACAGCTTGACCTTCGCCCCGGTCAATCCATCGAATTGCTCAAAGAGCTTCACATCCTCACGCGCG
>CAZEAQ010000003.1:4945-33592 GCA_964510145.1 uncultured Bordetella sp. | reverse complement strand
TTGGCGGCTATTTCTCCGCAAATTCAAGGCTTAAACGCTCGGTTTGTGCATTTGGCAGCGACCGAATCGGCGCTCGATGCAACGCAGCAAAAAACACTGGCCAGTTTGTTGACCTACGGCGAGCCTGCTCACAAAACGTCAGAGGGCACTTTGCTGGTGGTCACGCCACGGTTTGGCACTGTGTCGCCCTGGGCTTCTAAGGCCACCGATATCGCACACAACTGCGGTTTGGTGGTGAAGCGAATTGAGCGCATCACAGAATTTCAGCTCCAGATCAAAGACGGCTTACTCAGCAAAACCAAACTCACGCCCGAACAACTTGCCGCAGTGGCCGATGTGCTGCACGACCGCATGACCGAGTCCGTCATGCGCACGCGCGATGAAGCCCTGGGTTTGTTTACCGAGTTGCACCCTGCGCCCATGGAGCAAGTGGACATTCTGAAAGGCGGCGAAGCAGCTCTGCAAGATGCCAACAAGCGCTGGGGCTTGGCTTTGGCCGAAGATGAAATTGCGTATTTGGTGAACGCGTTTAACCAACTCAAACGCAACCCCACCGATGTAGAGCTGATGATGTTTGCGCAAGCCAATAGCGAACATTGCCGCCACAAAATTTTTAATGCCGAATTCACCATCGATGGCGAGCCGCAGTCGCATAGTTTGTTCGGCATGATTCGGCACACCGAAAAAACTAGCCCACAGTTCACTGTGGTGGCGTATTCGGACAACGCGTCCATCATGCAAGGTCATGAAGTGGAGCGTTTTATTGCAACGAACGACGGTGCGAATCTGCCGCATTACGACAAACACCGCGCCACAAATCATGTGTTGATGAAGGTCGAAACGCACAATCATCCAACCGCGATTTCGCCTTACCCAGGTGCCTCTACAGGCAACGGCGGCGAGATTCGCGACGAGGGCGCCACAGGTCGCGGCTCCAAGCCCAAAGCGGGTTTGACGGGTTTTACGGTGTCTAAGTTGTGGCCTGAATCCACTGCCAAAACCCTCGGACGTCCCTCGCACATGGCCAGTCCATTGCAAATCATGACCGAAGGCCCCTTGGGTGGCGCTGCGTTTAACAACGAGTTTGGTCGTCCCAATTTGACGGGCTATTTCCGCGAATACGAGCAAGAGGTTGCCGGTGTTCAGCGCGGCTATCACAAGCCCATCATGATTGCGGGTGGCTTGGGCGTGATCGATAGCGAACAGACACACAAAATTGAATTTCCAGCAGGCACATTGCTCATTCAACTTGGCGGCCCCGGCATGCGCATTGGCATGGGCGGCGGTGCAGCGAGTTCACTGGCCAGTGGCACCAACGCTGCCGAGCTCGACTTTGATTCGGTTCAACGCGGCAACCCCGAGATTGAGCGTCGCGCGCAAGAGGTCATCAACCATTGCTGGTCGCAAGGCAGCGCCAATCCCATCTTGGCCATTCACGATGTGGGTGCAGGTGGTTTGTCCAATGCGTTCCCCGAGTTGACCAACGACGCTGGGCGCGGCGCTCGTTTTGATTTGCGCAAAGTGCCACTCGAAGAGTCGGGGCTGTCACCCAAAGAAATTTGGTCAAACGAAAGCCAAGAGCGCTACGTGTTGGCCATTGCGCCCGAGTCGTTCAACATTTTCAAAGCGTTTTGTGAGCGTGAACGCTGTCCATTTGCGGTGGTAGGCGTGGCGACTGAAGAGCGTCATCTCACCTTGGCTGACGAGGGCGCCGCAGTTCAACCGGTTGATATGCCCATGAATGTGTTGTTGGGCAAGCCACCCAAAATGCATCGAGACGTCAAAAGGGTTGAGCGTGTTGGCAAACCGATGGACTTGACGGGCGTGAGTTTGCAAGAGTCGGTCATTCAGGTGCTCAGTCACCCCACGGTGGCGAGCAAGCGCTTTTTGGTGACGATTGGCGACCGCGCGGTGGGCGGTTTAACGCATCGCGATCAGATGGTGGGGCCTTGGCAAGTGCCCGTGGCAGATTGCGCGGTGACGTTGGCAGACTTCAAAGGTTTCGCAGGCGAGGCCATGAGCATTGGCGAGCGCACGCCCTTGGCCGCACTCAACGCACCCGCGTCAGGCCGCATGGCGGTGGCGGAAGCGATTACCAATTTGCTGGCCGCTCCTTTTGAATTGCCGCGCGTCAAGCTAAGCGCCAATTGGATGGCTGCCTGTGGTGAAGACGGTGAAGATGCTGCGTTGTACGACACCGTCAAAGCGGTGGGTCTACAGCTGTGTCCTGCTTTGGGTATTTCTATACCCGTGGGTAAAGACAGTTTGTCCATGCGCACGCAGTGGACTGAAAACGGCGAAACAAAGAAAGTCACTTCGCCGGTGAGCTTAATCATCAGTGCGTTTGCCTCTATTGCCGATGTGCGTGGCACGCTCACGCCGCAGCTCAATGCAACCGAAGACACCACATTGGTTTTGGTGCAATTGGGCGAGGGCAAACGCCGCATGGCAGGCAGCGTGTTAGGGCAAGTGCTTAACCAAGCGGGCGATGAAGTGCCCGACTTAGACAACGCTGAAGACTTGGTCAAACTCGTCGATGCGGTAAATGCCTTGCGAGCCCAAGGAAAGATATTGGCCTACCACGACCGAAGCGACGGTGGATTGATCGCCGCCGTTTGCGAAATGGCTTTTGCAGGACAAGTGGGCGTGGCACTGAATGTGGATATGTTGATTACCGAGGGCGATGGCATTCAAGACAGTCGCGCCGAATATGGTGATACCAAAAACTGGGCTTCACAAGTCAGCGCTCGACGCGAAGAGCTCACCCTGCAAGCGTTGTTTAACGAAGAGTTGGGCGTGGTGCTGCAAGTGCGCACCGCAGAGCGCAGCGCGGTCATGCAAACTTTGCGCGAGCATGGGTTGTCTAAACATAGCCACTTTGTGGGCAAGACGCGGCCTCTGTCTTCGCCGATTGACAAAGGCAAGGGTGAAATTAGTGTTTGGCGTGATACGCAAGAAGTGTTTGCAGCCAAACTCGCTGACCTACATCAGGTGTGGGACAGCGTGAGCTGGAAAATTTGCCAGCAACGCGACAACCCCGCTTGTGCCGATGCAGAGCACGCTAGCGCAGGGGATGCAACCAACCCGGGCATGCATGTGCATTTGCCCGCAGGTGCGACAGACAACGTGGCAGCTCCATTCGTCAACATTTCTGCAAAACCCAAAGTTGCTGTGTTGCGAGAGCAAGGCGTTAATTCGCATATCGAAATGGCCTACGCATTTACCGAAGCCGGTTTTGATGCCTACGACGTTCACATGACCGATTTACAAACAGGTCGTGCCAAGTTGCAAGACTTCAAAGGCTTGGTGGCGTGCGGTGGTTTTAGCTATGGCGACACGTTGGGTGCGGGCATTGGCTGGGCTCGCAGCATTACGTTTAACCCTGTGTTGTCTGAGCAAATGCAAGCGTTCTTTGCGCGACAAGACACATTTGGTTTGGGGGTCTGCAACGGTTGTCAAATGTTTGCCGAGTTGGCCGACATCATTCCTGGCGCGGCGCATTGGCCTCGCTTTACGACCAACCAAAGCGAGCGCTTTGAAGCGCGTTTGTCGATGGTGGAAGTGTTGGAATCGCCCAGTTTGTTTTTTGCAGGACTCGCGGGCGCTCGGTTGCCGATTGCCGTGGCACACGGCGAGGGCTATGCCAACTTTCAATCGCGAGGTAACGCCGCCCAAGTGCTGCCCGCCATGCGCTTTGTAGACAACCACGGTGTCGCCACCGAGGCTTATCCATTCAACCCCAACGGAAGCGCGGGTGGACTCACGGCGGTGACCACCGCAGACGGACGCTTCACCGCGATGATGCCGCACCCCGAGCGCGTGTTCCGCAACGTACAAATGAGTTGGACCGATTTAGAAGCCTCTGGCGGAATTGATGCATTGAGTCCGTGGATGCGAATTTGGCGCAATGCTCGCCGATGGGTAGGCTAAAAGCGCTTTAGCCTAAGCCTCTGAGATACGTCAGACGCTGGTTAATTTTGTCTCGCCAAGTGCTGGCAATGCCCGGCGTTTGCGACAAACGCTCTAGCGCATCTAGAGGGGGCCTATGTTCACGCCAAAGCGTCATCGCGCCATGCAACGTCATGTTTTGATTTGCCGGTTGAAGGCACGATAAAACATCGCCAGCACTCACCACACCGGGTTGCACCACACGCCAATACCAACCGGTCAATAACGTTTTGTCGATGAACGCAGCCATGCCATCGCACTCAAATCGTTCATCAATTTTCCAGCAGGGGTTGCGTGGCTGACAGACTTGAATCTGCGCAGTGCCGAGTTGCCAAATGTCGCCAATATGAACATCGTGTTCATCGATTTGCGTGGTCGAAATATTTTCGCCAATAGAACCGGCAACTAACGAAGTCGCCGCATCAGGAAACGCAGCGGCCAACTTGACGTAGTGTTCAGCAGGATAAGAATGCACCGCTTTTTCTGGCCCGCCATGCGCTTGGGTATCGGCTTGGTGGTCGCCTGCAAAACCATTTTTGCCCACCTCAATGGGGCCTGTCACTTCAGTTTTATAAATGCCAGACGGGCGCCCAGATTGACGGAGTGCTTGAACCTCACCTACAAAAAGCGAAACACTCACCATGCTCAAACCTTCGAGGTGTGCGGACGAGTTCTGTAAAAGTTAATGGGCGATTCAGCCATTTCTTTCACACGCTGATTCAACACCGATTTCTTCATCTTGCCCACCACATGCATTTCGCACGGTTTGCAATCAAAACGCAATGTGAGTTTTTCGCTGCCATTAATTAGCATCAAAGGTTCTGCCTTCACGGTGCCTTGCACGCCCGTGACGCCCTTGGCTTGCTTGGGGCAAAGGCTCATGCTAAAGCGCACACAGTGCTTGGTAATCATCAAGCTGGCTTCGCCAAGTTCCTCGTGACTTTCGTAGGCGGCTTCAATCACTTTGACGCCGTGTTTGGCATAAAAGTCATGTGCTTTTTGGTTAAACACATTGGCAAGATAGGTGAGCGAATCTTCGGGGTAGGCTACCGGTGGTTCGATAGGTTGAGCGCGAAGCGGGCGCTGATAAGCTGCATCACGCTTTTTTTCTAAAGCGGCAACTGCATCACGCCGCAAGGTGTTGAGCGCTGAGGCAGGAACGAACCAAGCTTGGCTGAGATTGATCTGCAAATGAAGGACATTAAAAATAGTCGCCCCAAATTTGCCAAGGTGTTCACGCAACGAGACGTCATTGCGCACCGCGTCTTTGGACAAGGCTTTATCGCACGACAGTGACGCAGTGGCCGAATGACCGTCTTCATCGGTGAGTTGAAGTGCAAAGCCATTGTCAGTTTCAGTCAACGCCACCCAAACATCAATGCGTCTCTCACTCGATGTTTTTTCGAGGCCACGAACCCAGTCCATGTCGCGATTTCTGTTGAGCACCATGCCTGTTCGCAAATCTCTAAAACTTGACATGGGGTCTTTGGGAAACAACCGCCACACGCCTTTTTTAGCGGTTGCCTCAGCACGGTTGATGTGCACGCCCACCAATTCTTTTTGCAAATCGTAGTAGCACAAGCCATCGCCGTTGTGCAGCACGGCCGCTTTGTCATAGGGCTTCAGTTCGAACCAATTAGGCCCCGTTCCCAGCACTTCACCCAAAACGATGCCCGGGTTTTTAGGTGAGTCGAAAGCGCCAATGTCTTCTTTGCGGCCTTGCACAAAGTAATCGGTAAATTCGCGGTTGAAGTTTTGTTCTGGATTCGGCGTAAAGAACAGCGTGGTGCTACCGCTCGAGGCCCTGCTGATTGGGGGGCGTTCAGGGTCTGTGGAGTGTTCGCGCGATTCAATCAATTCATCAATCAACACACGGTAATGCCCGGTGATGTTTTTGACATAGGCCATGTCTTTGTAACGGCCTTCAATTTTGAAACTACGAACACCCGCATCTACCAAAGCCGCTAAGTTTTCACTTTGGTTGTTGTCCTTCATCGACAACACATGTTTGTCGTGCGCAATAAATCGGCCCTGAGCATCGGTGACGTGATAAGGCAGGCGACACGCCTGACTGCAATCGCCACGATTCGCGCTTCGCCCTGTGTGTGCGTGACTGATAAAACACTGACCGCTGTAAGCCACACACAACGCACCATGAACAAAAAACTCAAGCTTGCAACGATCCACATCAATCGCATCATGAATTTCTTTAATTTGCGGCAGCGTTAATTCACGCGCCAACACAATTTGCGAAAACCCTGCGTCTTGTAAAAAGCGAGCTTTTTCGGGTGTGCGGATATCGGTTTGCGTGCTGGCGTGCAGTTGAATCGGGGGTAAGTCGATTTCGAGCAAGCCCATGTCTTGCACGATCAATACATCGGCTCCTGCGTTGTAGACATCCCAAGCCATTTGTCTTGCAGGCTCAAGCTCGTCATCGCGCAAGATGGTGTTGAGCGTAATAAAAATGCGACTGTTAAAGCGGTGTGCTTCTTTGCAAAGCCGCTCAATGTCTCGTAAGGAGTTGCTGGCACTGGCTCGGGCGCCAAAGGCGGGAGCGCCGATATACACCGCATCTGCGCCATGATGAATGGCTGCGATGCCAATGTCGGCATCGCGGGCAGGGGCTAAAAGTTCAATCTGATGATTGAGCAAAGGTGTTATTCAACCTTGGCTTTGTTGCGCAATTCTTGCTGGAAGGTGGCCATGCGTTGTTGCTGCAATTGCTGCGCAATTTGTGGCTTCACATCTTCGAGCTTTGGCAGTTGGGCTTCACGCACATCGTCTAAACGAATGATGTGAAAACCAAATTGGCTTTTCACGGGTGCGCTGACTTCACCTTTTTTCAAAGCGACCATCGCGTCTGAAAATTCTTTGACGTAGTTGCCAGCCGAGGCCCAATCGAGGTCACCGCCGTTGGCGCCTGAACCTGGATCTTTGGATTGCTTTTTAGCGATGTCTTCAAACTTACCGTTTTTCTTCAGGCTTGCCAAAATGGCTTCGGCTTGCGCTTGTGTCTCGACCAAGATGTGTCGGGCACGGTACTCTTTGCCGCCGTTGGCTTCTACAAATTTGTCGTATTCCGCTTGCACATCGGCATCGGTCACAGCGGCTGTTTTTTGGAAATCAGCAAACAGTTCACGAATCAAAATGGTTTGACGCGCCAACTCAATTTGCGATTTGAAATCGTCGGTGGCATCAAGACCGCGTTTTTGCGCTTCTTGAATGAACACTTCGCGTGCAATCACTTCTTCTTTAATTTGAGCCTCAACCTCTGGCGTGATAGGACGACCGGATCGAGCGACTTGTTGCGCCAGTGCATCTACGCGTGTCTTAGGTACTGCCTTGCCGTTCACGATCGCGATGTTTTGCGCGGCGGCGCTCAGGCTCAATGTTGCAAATACAGCGGCAGCCACTGCGGACCAAATCATTTTCTTTGTCATGTCAGAGTCTCAAGGGTTTTCTATCACTTCAATCGCCAAAGCGTGCAAGCCTTGGTCAATGAAATCTTGCAGCGCATCATACACAAGGCGATGACGTGAAACCCGTGTTTTTCCTGTGAAAACAGTGCTTTTTATGCGCACTCGAAAGTGCGTTCCACGTCCGCTTTCGTTCGCGCCCATGTGGCCTGCATGGGCCGCACTTTCGTCGATGACCTCGACGAACTCTGGATTTAACCGTTCTTGTAATCTTTGCGTCAGCAGATCGGCAGTGATGTTCATGATTTGTCAGACTCGGACGGCTCTTTGACAAAGCGGCTCATATAAATGCCCTGTGCGATGACAAAAACCAACATCAGTCCGAGGCCACCAAAAAGCTTAAAGCTGACCCAAGTGTCGGTGTCGTAGTTGTTGGCAATCCAGATGTTCAAGCACCCCATCAAGCCAAAAAAACTGGCCCAACTGTGCAGCAACAATTCCCACGCATGCTCGGGCAGTTCGATCTGTGCGCTCATGAGCTTTTGAATGAGATTTCGCTTAAACACGTATCGACCAATCCACAAAGCGCCACCCATCAGCCAGTACAAAACGGTCGGCTTCCATTTGATGAATGTCTCGTCTTGCGTCAGCAGGGTCGCGCCACCAAAGACCACGATCACGCCAAGGCTGACCCATTGCATAGGTTCGACGAACCCGTTTTTGCGCCACAAATAAGCAATTTGCAGAATGGTTGCGCCAATGGCCACTGCGGTTGCCGCCATGATTCCCCAAGTCTTGAATGTCACAAAGAACAAGATGATGGGAAAGAAGTCGATCAGAAGTTTCATGTCTAACGCGTTTTATTTTTGAGGAACGAAGTCTAGCGAAGCCGAGTTCATGCAATACCGCAAACCGGTCGGCGCAGGCCCATCGTTAAACACATGTCCTAAATGTGCCCCGCATTGGCTGCACACCGTTTCGACCCGCACCATGCCGTGACTCGTGTCTTTGTGCTCGGTAATGGCTTGCTCGCTTTCAGCTTGGTAGAAGCTGGGCCAGCCGCAACCGGCATCGAACTTGGTGGACGCATCGAAAAGCTTCGCATCACAGCAAATGCAATGGTAGGTGCCGGCTTGCCAATGATCTTCGTATTTGCCGGTGAAAGGTCGCTCAGTTGCGGCTTTTCGCGTGACCTCAAAGGCTACGGGTTCAGCTTGTTTGGCGGCTAACAAAGCACGCCATTCTTCGTCGGTTTTTTGGAGGGTCATGATGAACAACTTATTTCTATAGAAGACGCCCATTCTGGCGCAAGGCCAGCCCAGTTTTCGTAGCTGGGATGTTCGTCAAATGGGGTTTGTAAAACGAGTAACAAGTCTTGCACCATCGAAAAATGACCTTCTTTGGCTTGTCGAATGGCCATTTCCCCTAGGTGGTTTCGCAGCACATATTTAGGGTTGACTTGAAGCATGGCCTGACCACTTGTGACAACATTTGTGCCCAGCCGATTTCGATAACGAGTGCACCACGCATCCAACTCAGCACGGTGCAAAAACAAATCGCGAACGGGCTCAAAAGCATTTTGTGAATGCGCCGACTCCAACACCGCCCAACTTAACCGACGCCAAAACACGGTGAAGTCCACTTTGTCTTGATGCAGAGCTTGCAAAATGTCTTGAACCAGTTGCCGATCGCCTTCGTCGGCACTTGAATCCGTGCTTGAGAGGCCCAATTTCTCTCGCATGCGCTGGTCTAGTTCAGCTGGAAATGTTTGTTTGTAGGTTTCTAAAGCGCTCATCACGAGGGCTTCGTCTTCAATCAAAGGCATCAACGCTTGCGCTAAACAAAACAAATTCCAATAGCCAATTTGGGGTTGTTGAGCGTAGGCATAACGGCCTTGGCTGTCTGAGTGGTTGCAAATATGGTTGGCATCAAAACCATCTAAAAACTGAAAAGGGCCGTAGTCCAAAGTCAGCCCCAGCACGCTCATGTTGTCGGTGTTCATCACGCCATGACAAAACCCAACCGACTGCCACAACGCCATCAGCGCCGCAGTGCGTTGGGTTATTTGTTGCAGCAAGGCCGTGTAACGATTCGCGCCCTGAAGCTCTGCTAACTCAGGCCAATGTTGGTTCACCACATGATCTGCAAGCGTTCGCAATTCGTCTATTTGTCCCCGCGCTGCGAAGTGTTCGAAATGTCCAAATCGAACAAAACTAGGGGCAACACGGGTGACGACGGCTGCGGTTTCTATCTCTTCGCGTCTCACGCGCCCGCTTGAACCCGTGACGCAAAGTGCGCGAGTGGTAGGAATGCGTAAGCCATGCATGGCCTCGCTGGCTAAAAATTCGCGAATGCTAGAGCGCAGCACGGCACGACCATCACCTTGTCTTGAATAAGGCGTTGGCCCTGCGCCTTTGAGTTGAAGCTCTTGAAGCCCATTAGGAGTTTGAATGGCGCCTAAATTAAGCGCACGACCATCGCCTAGTTGACCCGCCCAGTGTCCAAATTGGTGCCCGCTGTAAACGCTCGAATAAGGCATGGATGTAGGCCACACGCGCTGTCCCGTTAGAGACTCCAAGATCCAAGTTTGTTGCCACATATCTTCGGGCAGACCCAAACTTTTGCGCAGTGCATCGTTGCAGCCTACCCAATGCGAATCGGGCAATGGCGTAGGCATTGTGGGGGTTGCAAACACGTCGCCGAGTTGTGCAAACCCCGCCTCAAATTGAACAGGGGAAACGGACATGGCGGTGATTGTGTCGGGTAATCCATAAGCTTGTTTTTCATAAGTCTTCGTAGAAATGCGTTCAACTATTGGCACAATGCGGTCAACTAAAAAGCACGGTCGTGCGAAAAAACAAACGGAGTACAAGTAATGCTGGGCTTGATGCAAAACCAACCACTGCTGATCTCTTCATTGATTGACTTTGCAGAGCGACATCATGGTGACGGAGAGGTTGTCTCTCGCCGCGTGGAAGGTGACATTCACCACTACACCTGGGCCGATGTGGCGAAGCGTTCGCGCCAAGTTGCCAATGCCCTAGATGGCGCCAAACTCGCTCAGGGCGATCGCATTGCCACACTCGCTTGGAACGGCTATCGACACCTTGAGCTCTACTTTGGAGTGAGTGGAAGCGGGCGTGTTTTGCACACCATCAACCCACGTTTGCATCCAGACCAAATTGCTTGGATTGCGAATCACGCCGAAGACCAAGTGTTGTGTTTCGACATGACATTTCTCCCCATCATTCAAGCTGTTCACAGCAAGTGCACCACGGTCAAGCACTGGGTTGCGTTGTGTGATGCCGACAAACTTCCAGCCGACTCCGGCATTCCTAACCTGCTGAGTTACGAGGCTTGGATTGGCAAGCAAAAACACACCTACACCTGGCCCGAATTAGACGAAAACACAGCCTCCAGCATGTGCTACACCAGCGGCACCACGGGTAACCCCAAGGCGGCTTTGTATAGCCACCGATCCACCCTCTTGCACGCCTACGCTGCCGCGTTACCCGACGTGATGTGCATTTCTGCACGCGACTCCATCTTGCCGGTTGTGCCTATGTTTCACGTCAACGCATGGGGCATTCCCTACAGCGCTGCTTTAACGGGAGCCAAACTGGTTTTTCCCGGGGCGGGCATGGACGGCAAATCTATTTACGAACTCATCGAGAGCGAAGGCGTGACTTACGCTGCTGGGGTGCCCACCGTTTGGCAAATGTTGCTCACGCACATGAAGTCGGCCAACTTGAAGTTCTCGACGCTGCAGCGCACCGTCATTGGCGGTTCAGCTTGTCCGCCCGCCATGATCGACGCCTTCCGCCAAGACTATGGCGTAGATGTGCTTCACGCTTGGGGCATGACCGAACTCAGCCCACTAGGAACGCTGTGTACGCTCAAAAACAAGCACCTCAAATTGCCCGCTGAAGAGCAAATGAAAATTCGGCTCAAACAAGGGCGTGCTATCTTTGGCATTGACATGAAGATCGTCAACGATCAAGGTCAAGACCAACCCCATGACGGCAAAGCCTATGGCGATTTGCTGGTGCGTGGCCCTTGGGTGGTGTCCGAATATTTCAAAGGCGAGGGTGGTAGTCCGCTGGTCAAAGACGCTGACGGTCAGAACTGGTTTCCCACAGGCGACGTGGCCACCATCGACCCCGACGGCTACATGCAAATTACCGACCGCAGCAAAGACGTCATTAAGTCTGGTGGCGAGTGGATTAGCTCGATTGACATCGAAAACATCGCCGTTGCGCACCCCTCAGTGCTGATGGCTGCTTGCATCGGTGTCGCGCACCCCAAATGGGATGAACGCCCCATAGTTGCTGTGGTTAAAAAACCCGATGCTCATGTCACACGCGAAGAGTTGTTAGCCTTTTACGAGGGCAAGACTGCCAAGTGGCAAATTCCAGATGATGTTGTTTTCGTAGACAGCATTCCTCTGGGCGCGACTGGAAAGATGCTCAAAACCAAATTGCGCGAACAGCTCAAAGATTACAAGTTACCCAACGCATAACCACAACGTCAAAGGAGACAACCATGACATTTACTCGCAACCTCATCGCGTCTGCAGTTTTGGCCTCGGCGGCTTTATCCGCCTTTGCGCAATCTGGAGAGACCGTCAAAATTGCTTTGATCGACCCTCAAAGCGGTTTGATGGGGCCCGTGGGCTTGAACCAGCTCAAGAGCTTTCAGTTTTTTGCAGAACACTTCAGCAAAAGCAATCCCGCTGGCGTGAAGTTTGAAGTCGTAGGCTTTGACAACAAACTCAGCCCCGCTGAAAGTTTGAACGCTCTGAAAGCCGCGATGGACCAAGGCATTCGCTACATCGCGCAAGGCAACGGATCATCTGTGGCCGGTGCTTTGATTGATGCGGTGAACAAGCACAACGAGCGCAACCCAGGCAAAGAAGTTGTGTTCTTGAACTACGCCGCAGTCGACCCTGACTTCACCAACAGCAAATGCAGCTACTGGCATTTCCGCTTTGACGCAGACACCTCGATGAAGATGGAAGCGTTGACCACTTTCATGAAAGATCAGCCCGATGTGAAGAAGGTTTATTTGCTAAACCAAAACTATTCGCATGGTCAGCAAGTGGCTAAATTTGCTAAGGAAAACCTTGCACGCAAGCGCCCCGATGTCCAAATCGTGGGTGAAGATTTGCACCCCTTGGCACAAGTGCGCGACTTCTCGCCCTACATCGCCAAGATCAAAGCATCAGGCGCGGACTCGGTCATTACGGGCAACTGGGGTTCAGACTTGGCGCTCCTAGTGAAGGCCGCTAACGAAGGCGGTTACACCGGCAAGTTCTACACCTACTACACCGGTGTGACGGGCACGCCCACTGCGTTGGGCACTGGCGGTGCGGGTCGTGTTTATCAAATTGCCTATCAGCACTACAACATGGGCGGCCAAATGAACAAGTGGATGGCTGACTTCAAGAAAAAGTTCAACGACGACATGTACACCGGCTCCATCATTCACGTCTACACCACGTTGTCTGAGGCGATGAAAAAATCCAAGTCCACCGACCCTGTCAAAGTGGCTGCAGCTCTGGAAGGTTTGAAGACCAATAGCTTCAATGGCGAAATCGAAATTCGCAAAACCGACCACCAAACGCAACAGCCGCTGTACCTGACGGTTTGGCAAAAGGCGGATAAAAAATATCCCTACAGCCCAGAAAACACAGGCATGACGCTGGCACCCGTGAAGACCTTTGAGTCTTACATTTCCAGCACGCCGACAAGCTGCCAGATGAAACGCCCAGGCTAATTTAGCGAATGGAGTTTTTTCTCATCTCCATGCTCAATGGGTTGAGCTATGGCCTGCTGCTGTTCATGCTCAGCTCGGGATTGACGCTAATTTTTAGCATGATGGGTGTGCTTAACTTTGCACACGCCAGCTTCTACATGATTGGCGCCTACATCGGCTACAGCTTGAACAGCATCGTCGGCTTTTGGCCCGCACTCTTGGTCGCCCCCTTTTTAGTGGGCGCTTTGGGTGCTTTGTTTGAGCGCTATTGTTTGCGCCGTGTTCATCAGTTTGGGCATGTGCCTGAACTGTTAATCACCTTTGGTTTGTCCTACATCGTGGTCGAAATGGTGCAACTGGTGTGGGGTCGTGCAGCCGTTGAGTTCACTCCCCCTGCGGTGCTTCAAGGCCCCGCATTCACGCTGGTGCAAAACGGATTGACAGGTTTGTCGTTTGTCTGGGGAGCCGCCGCACCCGAGCTGTGCAGTGCTGCTGACGCTGCCGTGCGTGTGGTGTGTTCGCCGTTTCCGGCCACACGCGGCTTCATGATGTTGGTGGCTTTACTCATGATGCTTGGGCTTTGGTTGCTGCTCAAACGCACACGCGTGGGCTTGGTCATTCAAGCCGCCCTGACGCACCCCGAAGCAGTTGAGGCACTGGGGCACAACGTGCCTTTGGTGTTTATGTTGGTCTTTGGTGTGGGCACGGGTTTGGCTGGCTTGGCGGGTGTCATTGGTGGCAGCACATTTGTCACCGAGCCTGCAATGGCAGCCACGGTGGGTTCCGTTATTTTTGTGGTGGTGGTGGTGGGCGGCATGGGTTCGTTGGCCGGTGCTTTCTTGGCCTCGATTCTCATTGGCGTGGTGCAAACGTTTGCCGTCGCGTTTGATTATTCGCTTCTCACGCTCATTCAAAACATGGGGCTATCGGCCAGCGCAGCGCTGCAAAACAACTCGTTGCTCAAGCTCACGCTGTCGCAAATTGCGCCCATCTTGCCTTATCTATTTCTGGTCTTGATCTTGATCCTTCGACCCAAAGGCCTCTTAGGGACTCGAGAGACTTAACGCTATGGCATTGACCAAAACACATTACGAATTTAAACCCTTCAACGTTGGACGATGGATAGTTTGGGGCCTCTTCAGCCTGGTGCTGTGGGTGGCACCCATGCTGTTCAAGGGCAACTTAGCCATCACGATGTTGACGCAAATGGGTATCGCCATCGTGGCCTGTTTGTCCTACAACATGTTGATGGGGCAGGGCGGTATGTTGAGCTTTGGCCATGCGGTTTACACCGGCTTGGGCGCATACATTGCCATGCACGCATTGAACGCGGCGAGCAGCGGCTCGGTGCCTGTTCCGGTGTCGCTGATACCTTTGGTGGGCGGTTTGGGCGGTATGTTTTTTGCCATTTTGTTTGGCTATGTGACCACTCGAAAATCGGGCACCACCTTCGCCATGATCACCTTGGGCATGGCCGAACTGGTGTTTGCCATGTCTTTGATGTTCTCTGAGTTTTTTGGCGGAGAAGCAGGCGTATCGGGCAACCGTGTGATGGGCGAGGCGGTGTGGGGCATTACCTTTGGCCCGCCACTGCAGGTGTATTACCTCACGGCGGTGTACACCCTCATTTGTGTGGCTCTTATGTTTGCGTTCACGCGAACACCTTTGGGGCGCATCTTGAACGCGGTGCGCGACAACCCAGAGCGTGTGGAGTTCATTGGCTACAACACGCAACATGTGCGTTATTTGTCGTTCATCATTGCCGGTTTTTTTGCGGGTATCGCAGGCGGATTGGCGGCGGTGAACTTCGAAATCGTCACCGCAGAAGTGGTGGGCGCAGGGCGCTCTGGCGCTTATTTGCTGTTCACATTTTTGGGCGGTGCAACATTCTTTTTTGGCCCCATCATCGGAGCGGTGCTCATGGTGTTGGCGTTTGTGTTGCTGTCTGAATTCACCAAAGCTTGGTTACTCTATTTGGGCTTGGTGTTTTTGTTCATGGTCATGTATGCGCCCGGCGGTATATCGAGCCTCATCATGATGAATTTGCGGCTTGCCTCATTCGGTCGGCTACGCCAAATTTGGGTGGCGTATTTAGGCTTGGCGGTGACGGCACTCGTTGGTTTGGCTGGGGTGGGTGCCATGATCGAAATGGTCTATCACATGCAACTCAACGCAGCGTTGGGGCCAGAGCTGAAGTTCGCTGGCATATGGCTCAACGCCCTCTCAGTCAGCAGTTGGTTTGGGGCTATTTTTGTCACGTTGACGGGGTTTGGTTTGTTTGAACTCGCACGTCGTCAATATGTGGTGGATTGGGATGACACGCAAGTGTTCATCGAAAAAGAAATCAAACGCAGGGAGGCCCTGTGATTGCGTTAGAACTCAAAGACGTTCGCAAAAACTTCGGCAAAACCGAAATCATTCGCGGCGTTAATCTTCAAGTGAATGCGGGCGAACGAGTGGCCATCATTGGCCCCAACGGCGCTGGCAAATCTACTTTGTTCAACCTCATCAGTGGCAGGTTTGCACCGACCAGTGGCGAGGTTTGGTTGGGCAAGCATCGCATTGAAGGCATGAAACCTTTCGAGATCAACCGACTGGGTTTGTCTCGCAGTTTTCAAATCACCAACATCTTTCCTAAGCTCAGCGTGTTCGAAAACTTGCGCTGTGCGGTGCTGTGGAAGCTGGGCTACAAGTACACGTTCTTCAAATTTTTGGCCGACTTAGAAGACGCCAACGATGCGGCCGAAAATTTAATGGAACAAATTCGTCTCGACAAAAAGCGCGACGTCTTAGCCATGAATCTGACCTACGCCGAGCAACGTGCCCTAGAAATTGGCATCACCATCGCAGGTGGCGCTGACGTGGTGTTGCTAGACGAACCCACCGCGGGCATGAGCAAGAGCGAAACCAAACGATTTATTCAGCTCATTCGCGAAGTCACCGAAGGCAAAACATTGCTCACCGTCGAGCACGACATGGGCGTCGTTTTTGGCTTGGCCGACAAAATTGCTGTGGTCGTTTATGGTGAGGTCATTGCCTTTGACACACCCGAGGCCGTTCGTGCCAATGCACGCGTGCAAGAAGCGTATCTCGGTTCAGCCGTTGCAGAAAGCCAAGCATGTTGACCGTCGAAAACCTTCACGCTTTTTATGGCAAGAGCCATGTGCTGCATGGCGTTTCTTTTCAGGTGGAAAAGGGCGAAATTGTCTCGCTGCTAGGGCGCAATGGCTCTGGCCGCTCCACCACAGCTCGCGCCATCATGGGCTTGGTGGAATGCAAGGGAAAGATCGATTGGAACGACGACTCGATCGTCGATAAAAAGGCCTACCAAATCGCCCATCGTGGCATTGGTTATGTGCCCGAAAACCGCGATATTTTTCCGAACCTTACGGTGCATCAAAACCTCTTGCTCGGACAAAAAGGCAAAGGCGAAAACAGCCGTTGGTCGTTCGACGATATGTACGCCATGTTCCCCCGACTCAAAGAGCGCGAGCACACCGAAGCGGGTGTGTTGTCGGGCGGCGAGCAACAAATGCTCACCCTGTGCCGAACGCTCATGGGCGACCCTGACCTCATCATCATCGATGAACCCACCGAGGGCTTGGCCCCCAAAATTGTGGAGCTGGTGGGCGAATACCTCAAGACGCTTAAAACGCGTGGGGTTTCGGTGTTGCTGATCGAGCAAAAGCTCACCATTGCCATGGACATCTCAGACCGCGTGTTGGTCATGGGCCACGGCAGCATTGTTTTTACAGGCACTCCCGCTGAGTTACGCGCCGACGCGTACACCCGCCGTGAGTGGCTAGAAGTTTGATTTTGAAAGGAACCCTCGCATGAGTGCAGATTACAAAGTTCATGGCGACATCGCTGTGATTTCCCTCAACAACCCACCCGTCAACGGACTCGGCTTGTCCACTCGCCAAGCCATTGCCGATGGCGTGGCGCACGCTGTGGCAGACGCCAAGGTGAAAGCCATTGTGTTGACTGGCGCAGGCAAGGCCTTTTCGGGCGGCGCTGATATTCGTGAATTTGGTTCACCCAAAGCGATTCAAGAGCCCAATTTACTCAGCGTTATTTTGTTGATTGAAAACTGCAGCAAACCTGTCGTTGCCGCTGTGCACACCGTTGCCATGGGGGGCGGTTTAGAGCTCGCGTTGGGTTGTCACTACCGCATTGCGGCACCCGGCGCCAACATTGCGTTGCCCGAAGTGAAGATTGGTCTCATTCCGGGTGCAGGCGGCACGCAGCGTTTGCCTCGCGTGATTGGGGTCGAACCTGCGCTCAACATGATCGTCAGTGGCGAACCCATTAAGAGCGAAATGTTGGCCATGTTGCCCGGACAAAAACTGTTCGACCAAATGGCAGCATCGCCCGAGTCGCTGATGGACGAAGCCCTCGCTTTTGCCCGCTCCATTGCCGATGTGCGTCCCTTGCCCAAGGTGCGCGACTTGCCTTGCAAACACCCGCAAGGCGACGCTTATTTCAAGTTCGCAATGAACATGGTCAAAGGCATGGCCAAAAACTACCCCGCACCGCCAAAGTGTGTGGACGCTGTGCAAGCCGCCACTAAAAAGCCGTTCAACGACGGCATGACTTTCGAGCGCGAAATTTTTATCAACCTCATGTGGACACCCGAGTGCCGCGCCTTGCGTCACTTGTTTACCTCGCAACGTGCAGCGGCCAAAATTCCAGATGTTCCTAGCGACACACCGGTGCGCGACATCAAGAGCGTGGCCGTCATTGGGGCCGGCACGATGGGCGGTGGCATCACCATGAACTTCTTGAACGCGGGCATTCCTGTCAAGATGCTCGAAACCAAGCAAGAAGCGCTCGACCGCGGCATTGCCACCATCAAAAAGAACTACGAGGCCCAAGTCAAAAAAGGCAAGCTCAAAGAAGACAAATACGCCCAACGCATGGCGCTGTTGTCTACCACCTTGAGCTACGACGATTTGAAAGACGCCGACCTCGTCATTGAAGCGGTGTTTGAAGAAATGGGCGTCAAAGAAGCGGTGTTTAAACAACTCGACGCAGTGATGAAGCCCGGTGCCATCTTGGCGTCCAACACATCAACGCTCGACGTCAACGCCATTGCCAACTTCACCAAGCGTCCACAAGACGTGGTGGGCATGCATTTCTTCAGCCCTGCCAACGTCATGAAATTGCTGGAGGTGGTGCGTGGTGCCAAAACCGGCAAAGACGTGTTAGCCACCGTCATGGCTGTGGCGAAGAAAATTAAAAAGACAGCCGTTGTCTCGGGCGTGTGCGATGGCTTTATTGGCAACCGCATGATCGAACAGTACGGTCGCCAAGGCGGCTTCTTGCTGGAAGAAGGCTGCACACCCCAGCAAGTGGACAAAGCGGTAGAGAAATTTGGTTTCGCGATGGGACCATTCCGCATGGGCGACTTGGCGGGCAACGACATTGGCTGGGCTATTCGCAAGCGCCGCTATGTTGAAAAGCCAAACATGAAGTACAGCAAAACTGCCGACTTGTTGTGCGAGATGGGACGCTTCGGACAAAAAACTGGCGCAGGTTGGTACGACTATCAAGCCGGTAAACGCGACGCCATTCCCAACAAAGATGTCGAAGCCATGATCGTGAAACATCGCGCTGATTTGGGCATCACGCCACGCAAAATTAGCGACGAAGAAATCGTTCAACGTTTGGTGTTTTCGTTGGTCAACGAAGCAGCCCACATTTTGGAAGAAGGCATTGCCTCTAAGGCCAGCGACATCGACATGGTCTACATCACGGGCTATGGTTTCCCCATCTACCGTGGCGGCCCCATGCTGTATGCCGACCAAGTGGGCTTATTCAACGTCGTGCAAGCCATGAACCGCTTTGCTACCAACCCCCACGATGACGCCGAGTTCTGGAAACCAGCCCCGTTGCTGGCTCGACTCGCCGCCGAAGGCAAGACCTTCAACTAAACGCCGACATACGACAAATTAAGGAATTTATTCATGACTCAAGCTGTCATTGTTTCTACCGCCCGCACCCCACTCGCGAAGAGTTGGAAAGGTGCTTTCAACATGACCCACGGCGCTACTTTAGGCGGCCACGCCGTCAAGCACGCCATTGCTCGCGCGGGCATCGAAGCCGCTGAGGTGGACGACGTCATCATGGGTTGCGCCAACCCCGAGGGAGCTACGGGTGCCAACATTGCAAGGCAAATCGCGCTCATGGCCGACTGTCCTGTCTCCGTTTCGGGCATGACCGTGAACCGCTTTTGTTCGTCGGGTTTGCAAACCATTGCCATGGCATCGCAACGCATCATTGCGGGCGAGGGCGACATTTATGTGGCCGGTGGTGTGGAGAGCATTTCGTGTGTGCAACAAGAGATGAACCAACACATGTTGTTCGACGTCAACCTGCACAAAAAGAAACCCGAGATCTACTGGAACATGTTGCAAACGGCTGAACAAGTGGCCAAGCGCTACAAAATTGGTCGTGACGTGATGGACGAATACGGCGCAGGCAGCCAACAAAAAGCCTGCGCAGCCCAAGCCGCTGGCAAGTTTGACGACGAAATTGCACCCATCACCGTCGCCGCAGGCGTGATCGACAAAGTCATGGGCTTGATGACCAAACAAGTCACCGTCAGTCGCGACGAAGGCACACGCGAAGGCACTACGGTTGAAGCCATTAGTGGGTTGCGCTCCGCCATGCCCGGCGGTTTGGTGTCTGCGGGTAACGCCAGCCAGTTCTCGGACGGCGCGGGCGCCTGTGTGGTCATGAGCGAAGAGCTGGCCAGCAAGCGCGGACTCAAACCCTTGGGTCGTTTCTTAGGCTTTGCGGTAGCGGGTTGCGAGCCAGACGAAATGGGCATTGGCCCCGTGTACGCCGTGCCCAAAGTGCTCAAGCGTTTGGGCCTCACCGTGAACGACATCGACCTGTGGGAGTTGAACGAAGCCTTCGCAGTTCAGGTGCTTTATTGCCGCGACAAACTTGGCATTCCACACGACAAACTCAACGTCAACGGGGGCGCCATTGCATTGGGTCACCCTTATGGCGTGAGCGGCCAACGCCTCACCGGTCATGCCTTGATCGAAGGCAAACGCCGTGGCGCCAAGCGTGTTGCAGTCACCATGTGTATTGGTGGCGGCATGGGGGCTTGCGGCATTTTTGAAGTTTTGTAAAGCCTGTTGAAGGGTCGTTCATGTCATTGCGCTCGACGGTTGACTTTCTTCTCTACGACTGGCTGCAAGTCGAAGACCTGAATCAACGCGAGCGTTTTGCCGACCATTCACGCGACACCTTCGATGCGGTGCTCGATACCTGCGAACGCATCGCACGCGAAAAGTTTGCGCCCTTCAATCGCACAGTCGATATTGAAGAGCCGCAGTTTGATGGCGAGCGCGTCATCTTGCCCCAAGCCACCTACGACGCACACCAAGCCTATGCCGCCTCGGGCATGTTGAGTGCGGCCCAAGACTACGACATTGGGGGCATGCAATTGCCCTACACCGTGGAGTCTGCGGCCAACGCATTTTTTGCATGTGCATCGGTCAGCATTGGCGCGGGTATGTTGACCGTGGGCAACGCCAATTTGCTCATGGCGCATGGCACCGAGCTGCAAAAAAAGGTGTTCGCACTGCAAGAGTTTTCGGGCAAATGGGCAGGCACCATGTGCTTGTCTGAACCCCAAGCCGGGTCATCGTTAAGCGACATTGCCACTCGCGCTGTGCCCGATGGCGCCGATTACGAAGCCGACCCATTGGGGCCTCGCTATCGCCTGAAGGGCAACAAGATGTGGATCTCCACCGGAGACCACGAACTCACCGAAAACATTGTTCATTTGGTGCTCGCCAAAATACCCGGGCCAGATGGCAAAACCATTCCGGGCGTAAAAGGCATTTCGTTGTTTGTGGTGCCTAAAAAACTAGTCACTGCAGAAGGCGAACTCACCGGCGAACGCAACGATGTTGCGCTTGCAGGGCTGAACCACAAATGCGGATGGCGCGGCACTGTCAACACGCTGCTTAACTTTGGCGAAAAAAGCCAAGGCGCCATTGGCTACCTCGTGGGCAAACCGGGTGATGGTTTGCGCTGCATGTTCCACATGATGAACGAAGCACGCATTGGCGTGGGCATGGCCGCCACTATGTTGGGGCTGGCTGGTTATTACGCGTCACTCGACTACGCCAAAGGTCGTCCGCAAGGGCGTCTTATTTCTGCGGGCGGAAAAGATGCAGCGTCGCCCCAAGTGCGCATCATTGAACACAGCGATGTCAAACGCATGTTGTTGGCGCAAAAAGCGTATGGCGAAGGCGCCTTAGCGCTCGAACTTTTTTGCGCTCGCTTGGTGGACGAACAACACACGGGCGATGCAGAGCAGGCCAATCAAGCACGTTTGTTGCTCGAAGTGTTGACGCCCATTGCCAAAAGTTGGCCCAGTGAATTTTGTTTAGAGGCTAATTCGTTAGCCATTCAAATTCATGGCGGCTATGGCTACACACGCGACTATCCGGTGGAGCAATATTGGCGCGACAACCGCCTCAACATGATTCACGAAGGCACGCACGGCATTCAAGCGCTCGACTTGTTAGGGCGCAAAGTGCTGATGGAAAACGGCCAAGGTTTGTGGCAACTCGCCGACCGCATGAACGCATCGGCCACCCGCGCCACGCAATACGGCACCGAACACAACAACACCGATTTGTGCGAACACGCCGACGACCTCGCCATGGCTTTGCAGCGCATTGGCAAGGCCACCAAAATGGCCTGGGCCTCTGGCGTTCCAGCCGAAGCATTGGCCAACGCCGTGCCTTACATGCAAGCGTTTGGTCACACCGTGATCGCTTGGATGTGGCTGGAGATCGAACTAGCCAGCCAAGACTTTGAAGGTTCCAGCTCCTCTGTGCAAGCAGCCAACGAAGGTCGACGTGCGGCGGCTAAATATTTCTTCAATTACGAGCTTCCCAAAATTAGCGCTTGGCTCAAAGTGGTGGAGTCGCGCGACATGACGTGTGCCAATTTATCTGAAGAAGCCTTTTAAGGAACCCCCGAATGCAAGAGAGTTTTGGCGCCTACATCCCGTTTGTTGAACATCTCGGCTTCGAGATGATTTATTTCGACGACGGGCAATCCGAGTTGCGCTTTGCGCCCGAGCCCGAGCACATGAACTCTTTCAACGTCACGCATGGCGGTGCGCTCATGACCTTGCTCGACGTCGCGCTCGCCACCGCCGCACGCAGTGTGGACAAAACACTGGGTGTCGTCACCATTGAAATGAAAACATCTTTCACCCAACCCGCTCGCGGCACGCTTATCGCAAAAGGCAAGCTGCTGCATCGATCGCGCAGCATGGCTTTTACCGAAGGCTCGGTGTTCGATGCGGAGGGCAACCTCTGCGCCCATGCCACCGGCACTTTTAAATACGTCACCAAAGCTTCACCCGAAGTGTCCACCGATTAACTCTTAACCTTTTCAGCACACCATGCACACCAATCAACAAATCGTTCTCGACAACCGCCCTCAAGGCGAAGCCACCACCAATAATTTCAAACTCGTTGAAGCACCTGTGCCCGCTTTGCAAGACCAACAAGTTTTGGTGCGTCACCACTACCTCAGCCTCGACCCCTACATGCGCGGTCGCATGAACGAAAGCAAAAGCTACGCAGTGCCACAGCCCCTCGGCGAAGTCATGATTGGCGGAACGGTGGGCGAGGTGGTGGAGAGCCGTCATCCCAAATTTAAAGTCGGCGAGAACGTGGTCGGCATGGGCGGATGGCAGCTCTACAGCGTGGTCGATGGCAACGCCCCCGGCATGCTGCGCCGTGTGGACACCACCCACGTTCCACTCAGCCATTACCTTGGCGCAGTGGGCATGCCCGGCGTGACGGCTTGGTATGGTTTGGTCAAAATCATTGCGCCTAAAGCGGGCGAAACCGTCACCGTCAGCGCAGCCAGTGGCGCTGTGGGCAGTGCCTATGGTGCTTTGGCAAAAGCACGCGGTTGCCGCGTAGTGGGCATTGCAGGTGGACAAGACAAGTGCGACTACGTGGTCAACCACCTTGGCTTTGACGCCTGCGTGGACTACAAAAAACACAACGACTACGTGTCGCTCTCCAAAGCCTTGCGCGACGCTTGCCCCAAAGGCATTGACGGACACTTTGAAAACGTGGGCGGTATGGTGCTCGACGCAGTCATGCTGCGCACCAATGCGTTTGCCCGCATTGCGGTGTGCGGCATGATTGCTGGCTACGACGGCGCACCATTGCCCATGACCAACCCGGCGCTTATTTTGGTGAATCGTCTCAAAGTTGAAGGCTTCATCGTCAGCGAACACATGGAAGTGTGGCCCGAAGCGCTGAAAGAGTTAGGCGAACTCGTGGGCACCGGCAAACTCAATCCACGCGAAACCGTTGCCGAAGGTTTGGCCTCTGCACCCGAAGCGTTTTTAGGTTTGTTGAAGGGTAAAAACTTCGGCAAGCAATTGGTCAAACTCTAAATATTGCTGAAGCAAGCCACATCATGATTTCAAACTTTCAAGGCAAAACGGCGGTCTTAACTGGAGCGGGTTCAGGCTTCGGGCTCGAGTGCGCTCGTATCGGGGCTAAGTTGGGCATGAACTTGGTGTTGGTCGATGTGCAAAAAAATGCGCTCGATCAAGCCGAGGCCGAGATCAAAAGCAGCATGGGCTCCGGTCACGGCGCAGGTGACGCTCGCGTCATGGCTCGCTTGGTGGATGTGTCTGACGCCAATGCCATGCAAGCGTTAGCGCACGATGTGCAAACCACCTTTGGCGCACCGCACTTTGTGTTCAACAACGCCGGTGTCGCCACCGCAGGTTTGCTGTGGGAAAACACCACCGCCGACTGGCAGTGGTTGTTAGGCGTCAACCTGTGGGGCGTTGTGCATGGCGTGCGCCTCTTCACTCCCATGATGTTGCAAGCCGCCAAAGATGACCCAAGTTATCAAGGCCACATCGTCAACACCGCCAGCATGGCGGGGCTACTGACTGCGCCCAACATGGGCGTTTACAACGTCACCAAACACGCCGTGGTTGCTTTAAGCGAAACGCTTTATCAAGACCTCAAACTCGTCACCGATCAAGTCAGCGCCAGTGTGTTGTGCCCCTACTTTGTGCCCACAGGCATTAGTCAAAGTCATCGCAACCGTCCCGCACAACTGCAAGCCGATGCCCCAACCAAAAGCCAATTAATTGGCCAAGCTATGAGCGACAAAGCGGTGGGCAGCGGCAAAGTCAGCGCTGCCGAAGTGGCGCAAAAAGTGTTTGACGCCATCAGCGCCGACCAGTTTTATATCTACAGCCACCCCCAAGCGCTAGGCAATGTGCAAAGCCGTATGGAGGCCGTCATACAAGGGCACAACCCGCCCGACCCCTTTGCTGCTCGCCCCGATATTGGCGACAAACTCAAAGCCGACCTTCGCCAGCAATAAGCAAACTAGCGGTGAAAGTTGCCCTCAAAGCAATGCCGCACCTCGTGCCCAAGCACCACATGATTGGGGTTGGGGCCGGTCACTACTTTGCATTCATTCAATGAAGCTGTCCAAATGGCACACGCCAAAGGTGGCACACCTTGCGACTTGCCCAATCGCTTTTGGGTTTGCAAACAATACTCACCTACATCGGCTCGCACCTCCCAAGTGAGCTTCACGTTGTTCATGATGCGGGCTGTGGGCGACATGGGTTTGAAGTCTTCGTATTCCGTTTGTCCCACCATCGCGCATCCCGTCAAACTGACGAGTAAATGCAGTGATAAAACAAGCACGATGCGCGACATGCTTGGCATCGTATTTTTCGCAATTTATCCGTGCAATCGCTACCTAAGTTAACATTTTGAAATGACAAAAACAATAAATTCGCCGACAAGTTTTCAGTTTTGACATTTCGCAATCAAAACTGAAACCTCCCGTATTCATTGGGCTAGCGCTCGATGGGACGATAAGGCATCACTTTGTAACAGCGCCTCAACACCTTTTTTAGAAGCACCCTTAATTTAGCTTGTGGCAAACTCTCGCGCTTTGCCAAAACTCATCGAACAATGCAAAAAATAACGCGTCAACTTGCCAACGAAATCAAAATCTCCGAAGCCCAAGTGCGAGCCGCTGTCGAGCTGCTCGACGGGGGTGCCACCGTGCCATTTATCGCTCGCTATCGCAAAGAAGTCACCGGTGGGCTAGACGACATTCAACTGCGCGAACTCGAAGCCCGATTAAGCTATTTGCGCGAGCTTGAAGACCGTCGCGTTGCGGTACTCAAAAGCATTGAAGAGCAGGGCAAACTCACCCCCGATTTACGCGCCGCTATTGAAGCTGCGCCCACCAAGCAAGAACTTGAAGATTTGTATTTGCCTTTCAAACCCAAGCGTCGCACCAAAGGCATGATCGCCAAAGAAGCGGGGTTAGAGCCACTGGCCGACAAACTCTTTGCCAACCCTGCGCTAAACCCCGCCGTTGAAGCCGAGGCCTTTGTGCTGCCCGCTAACCAAATTGAAGGGGCCGACTTTTCAACCGTGGCGGCAGTGCTAGACGGTGTTCGCGACTTACTCAGCGAACGCTGGGCCGAAGACGCCAGCTTGGTTCAAAGTCTGCGTGAATGGTTATGGGCCGAAGGTTTGTTTCGCAGCAAACTTGCCACAGGCAAAGACGAAAACAACCCCGACGTCGCTAAGTTTCGTGACTACTTCGACTATGACGAACCCATCAGCCGCGTGCCATCGCACCGTGCATTGGCCGTGTTTAGAGGTCGTGCGCTCGAAATTTTGGACGCCAAACTCATCTTACCCATTGAGCCCGAACCGGGCAAACCGAGTTTGGCCGAGGGCAAGATTGCGTTGCATTTGGGCTGGAGTCATGCGGGCAGGGCAGGCGACGATCTGATTCGCAAATGCATTGCATGGACCTGGCGCGTCAAACTCAGTTTGTCCACCGAGCGCGACTTGTTTACCCGTCTGCGCGAAGAGGCTGAAAAAGTCGCCATCAAAGTTTTTGCAGACAACCTGCGCGACTTACTTTTAGCCGCACCCGCAGGCCCCCGTGTGGTGATGGGACTCGACCCCGGCATTCGCACAGGCGTCAAAGTAGCGGTGGTCGATGCCACGGGCAAGCTGGTGGAGACATCAACCATTTATCCGCACGAGCCACGCAAAGACTGGGACGGTTCGCTCTTTACTTTGGCCAAGTTGTGCGAAAAACACGGCGTGAACCTCATCGCCATTGGCAACGGAACTGCGAGCAGAGAAACCGACAAACTGGCAGGCGAGCTCATCAAACTCATGGCCAAACACGACAGCGCAAAAGCCATCGACAAAGTGGTGGTCAGCGAAGCCGGTGCCTCTGTTTACAGCGCCAGTGAATACGCCAGTCAAGAAATGCCCGATGTCGATGTCAGCCTGCGTGGCGCAGCCAGCATTGCGCGACGTCTGCAAGACCCCTTGGCCGAATTGGTCAAGATCGACCCCAAGTCGATTGGCGTCGGACAGTACCAACACGACGTCAATCAAAGCGAACTCGCTCGCACCCTAGAAGCTGTGGTCGAAGACTGCGTGAACGCCGTGGGGGTTGACCTCAACACCGCCAGCGTTCCGCTGCTCACTCGCGTGTCGGGCTTGTCCACCACCACGGCCAAAGCGGTGGTGCGTTGGCGCGAAGCCAATGGCGCTTTTGCGAATCGACAGCAGTTGCTCAAAGTCACGGGCTTAGGCGCGAAAACGTTTGAACAAAGCGCAGGCTTCTTGCGCATTCGTGACGGCGACAACCCGCTCGACATGACCGCTGTTCACCCCGAAACTTACCCCGTCGTCGAGCGCATCATGGCGCAAACAGGCAAGCCGGTGAACGAGCTCATGGGCCGCGCCGACATGCTTAAAACCTTAAAGCCCGAGCTGTTTGCAAACGACACCGTGGGCGTCATCACCGTTAAAGACATCTTGAGTGAACTCGAAAAGCCCGGTCGCGATCCGCGTCCCGACTTCAAAGTGGCCAAGCTTCAAGACGGCGTTGAAGACATCAAAGACCTCAAAGTCGACATGGTGCTCGAAGGCACCGTCAGCAACGTTGCCGCCTTCGGTGCGTTTGTCGATTTAGGCGTGCATCAAGACGGCCTGATTCATGTGAGCCAACTGAGCAACAAGTTCATCACCGATGCACGCGAAGTGGTTAAAACCGGCGACATCGTCAAAGTCAAAGTGCTTGAAGTCGATGTGGCTCGCAAACGCATCAGCCTCACCATGAAGATGGACGCAACCGCCGCTCGCAAAGACAACCACTTCGAACACGCTTCACGCCAACAACGTCGCCCCATCGAAGCCACGCCAAACTCAACCATGGCATCAGCCTTTGCGAAGTTGCAAGCGCTCAAAAAATAAAGATGAAAATCACAGCATGAAAGCGCTTCACATTTACGCTGGCCCGAAAGCGCTTGCGCACATACGAGCAGAGGGCGTTTTACCGCAGCACATTGGTGTTATTCCAGGTGCGGCGGGCGGTCCTAAGGGGCTAATTCTGGGGCCGCTGGATCGCTTTATCTTTGGCCACTGGTTGCCACAAAGCACTCAGCCGGTCGATTTGGTCGGCGCATCCATTGGTGCATGGCGAATGGCTACGGCTTGCTTGAGTGAATCGGTACAAGGCCTTCAACGACTCGAGCACGACTACATTCACCAGCACTACGAGGTGCCTGCGGGACAAAGCCGTCCGAGTGCGCAACAAATCAGTGACGAATTTGGCAAAAGCCTGCAAGCGTTTTATGGGGGTCGCATTGACGATGTGCTGAACCATCCACGCTATCGGCTTCATGTCGTCACGTCGCGCGGCAAACACATCTTGCACCGCGAGCACCCTTTACTCACCCCGCTGGGTTATGCAGGTGCTTATTTGTGCAATGCAGTTCAGCGTCGCTTCATGGGGGCTTGGTTAGAGCGTGTTGTGTTTTCTAGCAAAGGCGATCTTCCGTTCGATGCGAGCGACTTCGCCACGCAGCACATGCACCTCAACCCGCGCAACTTTATGGCGGCTATACAAGCCAGTTGCTCTATTCCGTTTGTACTCAAAGCCGTGCACGATATTCCAGATGCACCCACTGGCGCCTATTGGGATGGCGGCATTACCGACTACCACTTGCACCTCAACTACAAAGCCGATGCAGCAAGTCCGTTGGTGCTTTATCCGCACTTTCAAAAGTCTGTCGTTCCGGGTTGGCTCGATAAAGCTTTGAAATGGCGACACAAAGCCACCTCTTTTTTAGACAACACCATCGTGCTCGCACCCAACCCAGAATGGGTTAAAACTTTGCCAAATGCCAAGTTGCCGGATCGCTCAGACTTTGTCACTTATGGTCACGATTTGAATATGCGTGTGAAAGTTTGGAAAGCTGCAACAAGTGCTAGCGAGCAATTAGCAGATGAATTCTCTGCATGGGTAAACGATCCATTACCTAGTGTTGTTTTGCCTATTTAAACCGGTAATCTAGTCCGTTAAACAACGGCGAATTTAGCAATGAAACAAGTGATTTCAAGAAAATCGTTGAAGCAAACCCAAATACCAATTTGGGCCTTCA
>CAZEAQ010000003.1:0-4845 GCA_964510145.1 uncultured Bordetella sp. | reverse complement strand
ATCTGGGTGTAGTCTTGTTCCGTCGCAAGGCGTGGGTTGGTTTTGTGGCAATGGTCGGCCATGGCACCTTGAATAATTTTGTCAAACCAAGCACGCTCAACACCCAGCTCGGCCAAGCCTTTGGGTAGGCCTAAACGTGCGTTCATGGCTGTAATGGCATGGGCGATGGCTTCGGCTGCTTGCCCGGCGTGCGCTAGGTCGCCCAAGCCCATGGCGTAGGCCATGCGTTGCATGCGGCGGTCGTTTTGCACACTAGGTGCCTCGGCGTTAAAGCGCACCACAGCAGGTAAAAACAAGGCGTTGAGAGTGCCATGATGCAAGCGCGGATTGACCCCGCCCAAGCTATGACTGAGCGAGTGCACGCAGCCCAAGCCTTTTTGAAAAGCCATAGCGCCTTGCATAGAAGCACTCATCATGTTGAGCCGCGCTTCGCGGTCTTGGCCATCTCGCGTGGCACGTTCTATGTGCGCCCAACCCCGTGCTAAGCCATCAAGCGCTATGCCGTCGGCAGGCGGGTTGAAGGGGGCGGCCATAAAGGTTTCCATAGAGTGGGCAATGGCGTCCATGCCGGTGGCGGCGGTTAAGGCGGGGGGCAAACCCAAAGTGAGTTCGGGGTCGAGCAGGGCGGCTTTAGGCACCAAGTGCCACGAGTGAAAGCCGAGTTTGCGACCGTCATCCACAATCAAAATGGCGCCTCGCGCAACTTCGCTACCCGTGCCTGCGGTGGTGGGCACGGCAATGAGTGGCGCTACGGCGGTGGTTATTTTGGGCGAGCCGCCTTCGATGGTGGCGTAGGTTTTAAGCGCACCTTCGTGGGTGGCCAATATGGCAACGCCTTTGGCGCAGTCGATGGACGAGCCGCCGCCCAAGGCAACTAGACCATCGCATTGGCCTTCTTGATAAGCCTGCACAGCGCCGCGAATGGCGCTTTCTGTGGGGTTGGAGGGTGTCTGGTCGAACACCGCGACGTGCGCAATGGCTTTGTCTTGCGCTAAAACATCGAGTGCTTTTTGCAAGATGCCAATGGCTTTAACACCCGCGTCGGTGACGATGAGGGGGCGTTTGATGTTGGCTTTGATGCATTCGTCAGCCAAAGTGCTGAGTACGCCAAAGTCGATTTGTATGTTGGTGATGTAAAGAATTTGAGCCATGGCACACTATAAAAGATGAATCACAAACGGAATCCCCAAAGTCTACTCACGCCCGCTATGCGCGATGTGCTTCATGCAATAGCCAAGGCAGGTCGCCCCCCTATTGCGTTGCTGACAGCCGAGCAAGCCAAACAGGCTTATGCGGCAGGCGCGGGCGTGCTAGAGGTGAATGCCCAAAAAATGACGCGTGACGACACGCTGCACATTCCCACACGCGATGGGGCAACGCTTCGCGCCAAGCTGTGGACCGAGCACGCATCGCCTAATTTGCCAGTGTTGTTGTATTTTCATGGTGGTGGTTTTACGGTAGGTAGCCCCGAAACACACGAAGCGTTGTGCAAGCATTTGGCGCATTTAGCGCATTGCGCCGTGGTGTCGCTGGACTACCGCTTAGGCCCCGAGCACAAGTTTCCAACCGCACACGAAGACGCTTTCGATGCGTTGCAATGGCTTGCCCAAAACGCCACCAGCCTAGGGCTAGACGACAAGCGTATCGCCATTGGTGGCGACAGCGCAGGCGGCACGCTAACAGCGGCCACCGCAATAGCCGCACGCGATGCGGGCATCGACTTAAAGCTGCAACTCATGTTTTACCCCGGCTGTTCGGGCGACCACATGTCGTCGGCGCACACCTTCGAAAAGGGCTTTTTGCTAGAGAAGGCCAGCATCGACTACTTTTATAGCCACTATTTGCGCACCGATGCAGACCGCCAAGACCCTAGGTTTTCGCCGCTATTGGTGAACGATGTGTCTCGACTAGCACCCGCTTGGTTGGGTTTGGCCGAGTGCGACCCACTGGTGGACGAGGGCGTGGCCTATGCCGACCACTTGCGCTTGGCGGGTGTGGCGGTGGATTTAGAGATTTACAAAGGCGTGGTGCACAGTTTTATACAAATGGGGCGCGTAATACCGGAGGCACTGACGGCCCACGCCGATGCAGCTCGCGCTCTGAGAAAGGCATTTGCATGAACCGATCAGACTTTCAAATGATGCACCGCCTACGTGTGCGATGGGCCGAGGTGGATATGCAAAAGATTGTGTTCAACGGGCACTATTTAATGTATTTCGACACCGCAATGGCCGACTATTGGCGAGCATTAGCGCTGCCTTATGAGCAAACCATGCACGCACTGGGTGGCGACTTGTATGTCAAGAAGGCCACGGTCGAATACCACGCCTCGGCTCGCTATGACGACCAGCTTGATGTAGGTCTGAAGTGCGCTCGCATTGGCACGTCGTCTATTCAGTTTGTGGGGGGCATTTTTAGTGGCGACCAATTGCTGATTACCAGCGAACTGATTTATGTGTACGCCAACCCCGCCACGCAAACATCGCTGCCCGTGCCGCAAAGTTTGCGCGAGATATTTATGAGTTTTGAGGCAGGGGAGTCTGTCACACATTGCAACGTGGGCAATTGGCAAACGCTGCAAGCCAACGCCCAAGCCGTGCGCACCGAAGTGTTTGTGCACGAGCAAGGCATTGACCCCGAAGACGAGTGGGACGCCGCAGACAGCACAGCCGTTCACGCAGTCATCACTAACAAATACGATTTGCCACTCGCCACAGCCAGGCTGCTACAACCCGAACCCGGCATCGCCAAAATTGGCCGCATGGCCGTGACCCGACTTATGCGTGGCTCTGGTTTGGGCCGAGATTTGGTGAAGGTATTGCTGCAAGAAGCCAAAGCCAGAGGCGATAAAGAGGTAAGACTCAGCGCCCAAAAAAGCGCCGAAGGTTTTTATGCACGACTCGGCTTTCAGCCCCACGGCGAGCCTTATGACGAGGTGGGGATTGCGCATGTGGAGATGCGCTTGAGCATTTAGCCAACTCAATAGCTCTTTTTGATAAGCAGTTGTTAATAGCAACTGCTTTTTTTGTGCGTTCGCTAAAGACAGGCTTGGTAAACACTTAGAGGGATAGCACTTGCATTTTTTTAGTTAAATTAACTAACATTAAAAAATATTAATGATTAAGTAATTTAAAAAAAAATGTTTGATGTATTAGGAAAGTAAACGTGGCTGTGGATGAGCTCGCCTCTGCACAAAGAATGGCCCGTGGAACTGGCTTCTAAGTTTTTGCTTCCCCCGATACAGAAAAAACAGTACCTACTGATTGAGCGAGCGGGCTTTCCGGTAGCTTATTGCAGCTGGGCTTTTTTAAACAAAGAAAGTTTTCAAGTGCACGCGCAAAGCTGGATGCCGTTCGCTCAGATGGATTACCTTATTTAGATTTCAATCAAAACTACTATAGAAATGGGTACCCCAATCTGGGCTTATCTGCCACACAGTCGACCGTAAACACAATTGGATTTACGCTAACCGTACCTCTGTTTGAGGGTTTTAGTCGCACTTATAAAGTCAGAGGTGCGCAAGCACAGTTAGAGCACAGTTACGCTCAATTTTTAGATACTGAGTTGCAGGTGTCGATAGAAGTTATCAAAGCTCACGCAGATGCAGTCAGCTCTTATGAAAATCTAGAAGCATCTGCCGCATGGTTGGATGCGGCGCAATCTGCTGTGCTTAGTTCACAAAAACGCTATGACAAAGGCGTTGCAGATATCTTGGAATTACTAACGACTCAAAACACACTTGCCGATGCGCAACAAGAGAGAGTGCGCTGCTTAGCTGAATGGCGCGCTGCGCAACTCAGATTGATGGCTAACGCGGGCATGCTGGATAGATATCAGCTCGCTGCTCCAAACTAGTTTTAATGCTGCAAGATTTTCGCCAAGAAATCTTTAGTCCGTGGCTGACGATTTTCAGGATGATTAAAAAACTCTTCTTTAGAGCAGTCTTCCAAGATCGTGCCACCCACATCCATAAAAATAACGCGGCTACCGACTTTGCGTGCAAAACCCATTTCGTGGGTGACACACATCATGGTCATGCCCTCGTTGGCTAAGTCCACCATCACGTCGAGCACTTCGCCCACCATTTCTGGATCAAGTGCAGAGGTAGGCTCGTCAAAAAGCATCACGATCGGGTCCATGCTTAAAGCACGGGCTATAGCAACACGCTGTTGTTGACCGCCAGAAAGTTGACCTGGAAACTTGTCTTTATGTGCAATCAGGCCAACACGATCAAGATACTTCAAACCATACGTGAGCGATTCATCTTGACTGCGTCCCAGCACTTTCATTTGTGCGAGGGTTAAGTTTTCGGTGACGGACAAATGTGGAAACAACTCAAAATTTTGAAAGACCATGCCCACACGACTGCGCAATTTAGGTAAATCAGTGCCTTTGCTATGCAGAGCTACCCCATCCACCCAAATCTCACCTTGTTGAAAAGGCTCTAGTGCGTTGATAGTTTTAATGAGCGTAGATTTGCCAGAGCCAGAAGGACCACAAACGACAACGACTTCACCTTTTTCAATTCGGGTTGAGCAGTTGTTGAGCACCTGAACAGCGCCGTACCATTTAGAAACATTTTTGAGTTCAATCACAAGTTACTCCAGCGAACGATGACGTTCAGCGAACAATAGCAATACGCGCCTGTAGGCGTCGCACGAGGGCCGAAAGGCCGAAACAAATAGCAAAGTAGGCCAGTGCGGCCAAGAGGTAAACCTCTTCCACGCGTCCATAAATCTTGCCAGCCGTGACAAACCCTTTGAGCAAGTCGTATGCACCAATGGCATAAACAAGCGAGGTATCTTGAAACAAGATGATGGTTTGCGTCAGCAGCACAGGCAACAT
>CAZEAQ010000002.1:30568-46621 GCA_964510145.1 uncultured Bordetella sp. | reverse complement strand
TTGAGCGCGCTAAGCAGGGAACGGGTGCGAGCCGCCGTCTGCGTATCACAGGTCGCACGCCTGGTATCGTTTACGGTGGAGCTGCTGAGCCAACGTTGATCGAACTCGATCACAACGCCTTGTGGCACGCATTGAAAAAAGAAGCCTTTCACGCTTCTGTATTGCAAATGGAATTCAACGGCAAGACCACCGAAGTGTTGTTGCGCGACGTTCAATACCATCCATACAAACAGCTTGTTTTGCACATCGATTTCCAACGTATCGATGCCAACACAAAAATGCACAAGAAAGTGCCTCTGCATTACAGCGGGGAAGAGAATTCACCTGCGGTTAAGCTTGACCAATGCTTGATCAACCACATTGCAACTGAACTCGAAATTGCTTGTTTACCAAAAGATTTACCCGAATTCATCGCGGTTGATTTGAGTGGTCTAACCAAGGGTCACTCTTTGCACGTCAATGACATTACCTTGCCAGCTGGCGTGACTGCAGTGACACATGGCAAATCCAATCCGGTTTTAGTGGCTGTCGTCGCAACTAAGGCTGAACCTGAGCCATCCGCTGCTGCGGCAGCTGAAGACGCAGGTAAAAAGAAGAAATAAAAGCCTTCGCTTTTTTGACATTGCGGCCCACCTTGGTGGGCCGTTTTGCTTTGGAATAATCTACCCATGATTAAGTTACTTGTTGGCCTTGGTAATCCTGGCTCTGAATATGAATCCACTCGGCATAACGCTGGTTTCTGGTGGGTAGATGTGATTGCAAAAGACTTAAAAGTAGCGCTGACACCGGACAAGTCCCACTACGGCTTAGTCGCTCGAACTTCAGTGCAGGGTCACAACGTCTGGTTGTTAGAGCCTCAAACTTTCATGAATCTATCGGGCAAGTCTGTTGCCTCACTGGCGCGCTTCTTCAAAATTCAATCTCAAGAAATTCTGGTTATTCACGATGAGTTAGATATAGCACCCGGTGAAGCGAAGCTCAAGCTGGGGGGCGGTCATGCTGGGCACAATGGTTTGCGCGATATTCATGCTCAATTAGGCACGGACCAATATTGGCGACTTCGAATTGGGATTGGACATCCTGGGCAGAAATCTGAGGTAGCGAACTGGGTTCTAAAAAAGCCTGCTCCCGATCAATTCCAAGCTATTCAGGACTGCGTCAAACGAACAAGCCTTGCTCTTCCTCATTTATTGGCAGGCGATATCACCAAGGCAACACAAATTATCCATACTGCGAAACCACCACGCCCCAAACTACCTCGTCCTGCCGATGCGGTAAACCAAGAGAAACAGGTTTCAAAAAATGAAACGGAAAATCAGCCTAATAAAAATTAATGTCATCCGATTTCTACTTCTCAGTGGGCTAATAAATACCCACCTAACCTCAATAGCAGCTCCCATTTATAAGTGTGGCAACGAGTACAGCAATAGATTGATGTGTGCAAATGGTGTTCCCGCTCAAGCCCTAAATTTTGACGGCACGAAAGTAATCAGTTCAGAAAACACAAACACTAGGGAATTGCAAAATAATTTAAGAGAAGCCGAACTTTTAGAGAGAAATCGGCTAAAAAATGAAAAAGATGCCGTCAGGCACAACAGTCAAATGATCTCGCGCAGTCAAAGTAATCCAGCTCCAAGCGAACTCGTTTCTGAAAAATCCGCACACCAAAAACCTTATTTCACTGCCAAAGAACCTAACTCCGTTAAAGCAAGCACTAAAAAATAATCAGTTCAAATATTTATTTGGCGGCCTGCTGGAGCAGTCGAAACTTAGCCAGCAAGGCATCACGCCCCTCTACGTAATCAGGATTAATAGGAATGCACGCTACTGGACAAACCTGAACGCATTGGGGCTCATCGAAGTGCCCAACGCATTCTGTACATTTATGAGGATTAATTTGGTAAATTTCTGGCCCCAGAAAAATAGCCTCGTTTGGGCACTCTGGCTCGCACACATCACAGTTGATGCATTCATCAGTAATCATCAAAGCCATAGATCGTTCGTGGGAAAAGAATTAGGGCTAATTATCTCTAGTACCAACAACCACGCTATCAACCAGGTTGCTGAGTCGCCCTTTGTCGATATACAGGTTGCGCAGGAAGCCCCTCTAAGTGGCTTGTATCTGCCCAAATTTTCACTTCTAGGTTCTTATTCATCCAAGTGACTTGATTCAATCCAGCATTTGGAATGTCGCATTGACGTGGACCACTCAGAGGAAGGGAGCGGGCATTTCGCCAGATCATGTCAAGTACACCGCCATGAGTCACGACAACCAAATTTTCATTAGTGAACTTTGTTGCTAGAAAATTTAAGGTGCCCATAATTCTTTCGTAAAAAACGTGCGTACTTTCTGCTCCCCTCATTGCGTAGTGAGGGTTGAACTGAATCCATTGCTGCCAAGCCTCGGGCTCTTTTTCTTGGATATCGCTTGCTCTTAAGCCTTCAAAAACACCAAAGCACTGTTCACGTAAGCCTGTCTCTAAAAGACACTCTAGATTGAGCAACTCTGCCAAAGGTTGAGCCGTTTGCTGGGCTCGCATCAGATCACTGCTAATTAAACGCGTCGGTATTTGCTGCGTTTGATGCCATTCGTGAAGCAATTTCTCAAGCCTAATTCTTAGACGCTGCGCCTGCAAAAAACCCATCTCATTCAACGGCACATCTAACTGACCTTGAAACCGTAACTCTCTATTCCACGCGGTTTCGCCATGCCGAATAAGGAGGAAATTTGTCATCGCAGACTTCACAAACTCGAAATCAAATACTTTTCTTTAGCATCAATCGTTTGTAAACGCCTGGTGAGACCAAATTGCGCCCATCCCCCTCTCCTCCCAATAAACAAATTTCTCTCACAAATGTGCTTGATATAAATTGATAAGGAGCACTTGGCGTCAGAAAGACTGTTTCAACTTCAGGCATCAACTCTCGATTCATTCCAGCGAGTTGGTATTCGTAGTCAAAGTCAGTCACTGTGCGAACTCCACGCACCATCACATTTGCTTGGTGTTTATGGACAAAATCACGCGCTAACCCCGTGAAAGCGATCACCTCCACCTGTGGAAAGGCTGAAAGTGCTTGTTGCGCCATTTCAATGCGCTCTTCTAATGTGAATAAAGTTTTTTTGTGATGTGCAGCCGCCACGGCCACGATGACTTTGTCAAACAAAGCAGAGGCGCGTTTCACAATATCTTCATGCCCTAAGCTGATGGGGTCAAACGTACCGGGATAAATGGCAACAACTGGATTAGACATTCTTGCTCCTAAAAACCTTCTCTGCATTATGCAAGCCGCTGTAACAAGTGCGCATGTACAGCCCCAGCTTTCAGATGACGGTAGATCGACAAGCCCAAAGGAGCCAGCGACTCCTCTAACCACTCATGTGGAGCCTCCAAATATACATATCCGTCTTGTTTAAGGGCTTGCTTCGCCGCCACCAAGGCGGGTTCAAATAAATCTCCGCCAAATGGAGGGTCAATAAAGATCAAATCACAACTCGCCTTTTGCGTCTGATGCAAAAACAAAACACCATCAATTTTTCTAACTTGCACGGAAGTGGCGTTTAACCGTTTAACTTGATCAGCCAAATGCGCCACTAAAACGCTTTCGACTTCGCAAAGCTGAACATGGCTAGCACCACGGGAGGCAGCCTCAAGGCCTAACGCCCCTGAACCAGCAAAGGCATCGACACAATGCCATCCCACCAACGATTGCCCCAGCCAATTAAAAAGTGTTTCACGCACTCTGTCTGGTGTAGGTCGCAAACCGGGGTGCAGGGGAACTGGCAATTTAGTACGCCGCCATTGCCCGCCAATAATCCGTATTTCTCCTGCCCCCTTATGTGGCTTTGCTGGACTTGAGCTTGTCTTATGGGTTTTCATAGAATTGCTTAATTCTAGAAACACCAACACATGTTTAGCTTTTTTAAGAAAAAAAACTCCCAATCTGAAACTAACCCTTCAGAGTTGGCTCCACAAAATCCTCAACCTCAACCCCGAGAGAGTTGGAAAAACAGACTATCCCAGGGTCTTCAGAGGACTGGCCGAAGCATTAGCTCAATTTTTACAGGCGCACAAATTGACGACGCGCTTTATGAGGAACTCGAAACTGCACTTCTCATGGCAGATACAGGTGTTCATGCAACTGAGTACCTCTTAGCTGATCTGAAAAGAAGAGTCAAAGATACCCAAACAACTGAGCCATTAGCCGTCAAATCGCTATTGGTCAATGGTTTGACTGATCTACTTAAACCTCTTGAACAACCACTCAAAATTGGCCAACATAGCCCAACCATCATCATGGTCGCAGGCGTCAATGGCGCTGGTAAAACTACTTCTATAGGAAAAATTACGAAGCATTTAAGCGATCATGGCGCATCTGTTTTGCTAGCAGCCGCAGACACATTTCGCGCAGCAGCCAAAGAACAGTTGAATGTTTGGGCCACTCGCAACACCGTTGAAATAGTGAGCCAAGAGGGGGGAGACCCAGGCGCAGTTAGTTTTGACGCGGTCACCGCCGGTCGCGCTCGTGGCAAAGATGTAGTTTTAGTAGACACTGCTGGTCGCTTACCCACTCAACTCCACCTGATGGAAGAGCTCAAAAAGATAAAGCGCGTCATCAACAAAGCAGACGAAACGGGACCGCACGAAATCTTGCTCGTCATTGATGGAAACACTGGACAAAACGCACTGGCTCAAGTTAAAGCCTTTGACGAAGCACTTGGACTTACGGGTTTGATTGTCACCAAGCTCGATGGAACAGCCAAAGGGGGAGTATTGGCCGCTATTGCACGATGGGGTTCCAGTCGCAAATCACCCGACGGGTCAACAGCGCCTGTTCCGGTTTATTTCATCGGCGTCGGCGAAGGGGTTGAAGACTTGCAAACTTTCGATGCTCAGGAATTTGCAGCAGCACTATTAAATTAAGCAAAAAGTTAATAAAAAAACGTAACAAAATACTGTTTTTCACACCAATTTAGGGGGTAAACCCCATAACGAAAAGTAGTATTGGCACTCTCTTCTGCCGAGTGCTAATATATCAACAAGGTATCCGAAAGGACTACAAATATGACCACATTGACACAACAATCTTTCTCCGTAGCTAACCCTTGGGCGGTGGTTCCATCGCTCGGAAATTTAGATGCTTACATCAGCGCTGCCAATCGTTTGCCAATGCTCACACTTGAGCAGGAGCAGGAGTTTGCTCGAAAACTTAGAGACAACAACGATTTAGAGGCCGCTGGAAAGTTGGTGCTTTCACATTTGCGCTTGGTTATCTCTGTTTCGCGCCAGTATCTTGGATACGGTTTGCCCCACGCCGACTTAATCCAAGAGGGCAATATTGGCCTGATGAAAGCCGTGAAACGTTTTGACCCTGATCAAGGCGTGCGTTTGGTGAGTTATGCCATGCACTGGATCAAGGCAGAAATTCACGAATACATCTTAAAAAACTGGCGCATGGTGAAAGTTGCAACAACTAAAGCACAGCGCAAACTCTTTTTTAATCTTCGCTCGATGAAACAAGGTTTCAAAGCTGACACCTCTGAGCCAGACGCTAGCACTCACCGCAACACGCTCAATACACACGAAATTGATGCGGTTGCCAGCAAACTCAATGTCAAACGCGAAGACGTTCTAGAAATGGAAATGCGGATGTCGGGTGGGGACGTTCTCCTCGACCCTTCCCCGAATGAAGACAGTGACGAAGCGTTTGGCCCAATAGCTTACTTAACCGACGCAAATCATGAGCCAACCGCTGTGATTGCAGCACACCAACGTGATGTCTTAGCTTCCGATGGAATTGCAACGGCACTGAATGTTCTGGATGATCGCAGTCGTCGTATTGTTGAAGAGCGCTGGCTTAAAGTTGACGACAACGGATCGGGCGGTATGACTCTGCACGAATTAGCTGCAGAGTACGGCGTCAGCGCAGAACGTATTCGCCAAATCGAAGTGGCTGCCATGAAAAAAATGAAAAACGCATTATCTTCATACGCCTAAACGATTTACGCCCTAGCTAGACTAGGGCGTAGTTTTTAGCAAAGTTTGTATATCTTCAGCCAGTAACTTAGGACCCGCTCCGTATCGGCTGTATAAACGCAATCGGCCCTGAGTATCAAAAACATAGCTGCCCGCCGAATGATCCATGGTGTAGCTTGTGGCAGTTTTGCCCTCTACTTTTTTGTAATAGATTTTGAAATCTTTGGCGACATTGGGTAATTGTTCAACTGTCGGAATAAAAGCCACAAACGTTGGATCAAAGTTGGTTATGTAGGCTTTCAGCAATTCGGCGGTATCTCGGACAGGATCTACCGTGACAAAAACTCCCTGAAGCTTATCGCCATCTTTTCCAAGTAACTGTTTGACTTCAACCAACTCCGTCATGGATGTAGGGCAAACATCGGGACATTGGGTATAACCAAAAAACACGACTACGACCTTACCTTTGAAATCAGACAGACTGCGAACGTTGCCATTTTGGTCAGTCAACGTAAAAGCTTTAGCGTAATCTGCACCCGTGATATCGATTGCATTAAATTTAGGCTGATCGGGCGAACATGCTGAGACCGCAAAAAATAAAAATGCCATAGCGGCCAAGCGATATAGAGAGGTCATCATGGATTCAATCAACTATTGTTAGAGCCTTGCATTCTAGAAGGCTGCCCCAAAATCTTCTTCATGTCATCCAACGCAACTGTAGTTTTGGTTTCTACTTTCAGCCGCGGCAAGGGCTTGAAAGCGTGTCCGTAAATCACCTCAACCGTTACAGAAATACGACCATCTTTTTCAGGTTTTGCGAGCGACCATAAAGACTGATGAAGAAGTTTTAGCCAGCCTCGACCTCGCAGCTTTGCAAATCGATTGATGTGCAGATTGCGTCCTATGCCCCTTAAATCAGTGAGCAGTCGCTCAGGGGTTTCGTAAGTCAGGGTAATTCGCTCCATATCCATAACGGGTTCTGCAAAACCAGCTTGCACCAACATATCTCCCCAATCGTGCATGTCAGTAAAAGCATGAGAGGCTGGCGGCCAACCTAGGGAGAGATACAAGTCATTAAGCTCGCGCAATGTATCTGGCCCTAAACAAGAAAACATTAAAAATCCATCAACCGCCAATAGTTCGTGCCATTTTTTTAAAAGCACTTGGGGTTGATCGCTTGTGTGCAAAGTCATATTTGCCCACAGCAAATCGGCGCCCTGACCGGAAGGTTTATTCAGCTTAAAAGTATTTGGCGTCAGCCAACGTTTCCACCATGGTTTTTGTAAAACATCTTTAGCCAATAACTCACGCTTCGCATTGGTTTCTATCACCTGACATGAAGAGTCTGGATAGCGGGAAACCAATAATTTGTGCGCATCAATCCCGCCTGTCAGCGGTGCCCAATGAATCCAAAACTTAGGCTGAAATCGAATCCATTGCAAACGATCTTCCATACGCCTTGCAATTTCTTCATGAAGCCAAGGGGACTGACGATGCGGCCATTTCTCCCAACGCGAGCTAGCGACAGGGTCAATAGTTGGAGGATTTTCAACGTGTGTTAGGTCAGACATTTACCAAGAAGTATATTGAGTACATGCACCTCCCTCTTGATATCAAGGCTTTTTTCAATCGATCTTGGTCATCGCTATTTCAATTGTCTAGTGTTTGCCAAATTTGCCGCGCTTGGCCGAGTGAAAGTATTTGCTCTGCTTGTATTGATCGTTTTGCGCAGCCAAGGCAACGCTGCCCCACTTGTGCTCTCTCACTAAGTTCAAAGTTTTGTCTGAATTGCCGGGAAAATAAGAGTCAGCTAGACGCTTGTGTAGCTGCTGTAAGTTATTCATTTCCTTGGGCCGAATGCATCGCGCGATTTAAATTTCAAAACAACCCCGGCTTAAGTCGCTCACTTGCCCAGTTAATGCGCCACGCACCTTGGGTTGAACCAACTTTAGAAAATTCAAATTGCATTATTCCTATGCCGCTTTCTGCGAAGCGACTGCGAGAACGCGGATTTAATCAAGCTCTAGAACTCACTCGCCATTTAATTCAAAACATACCTTATAAAAAATCTAATCCATACGCCCTAATGCGAAGAGACAACCTCACGGACAACGATCTTCATCAAGTGGGCTCAACACGATCGGAGAGATTGACAAGTGTCAAAAATACTTTTTGGGTTCCTGCGGAGCAACAACATTTGGTCTATGGCCAACGCGTAGTTGTGATCGATGATGTCATGACTACGGGAGCCTCTTTATATGAAGCAGCAAGAGCACTTCGCGCTGCGGGTGCATCCCATGTCATCGGCCTAGTATTTGCTCGCACAGAGAGTCGTCAACCACTAGAACGACAATAAGCGCATGTTTAATATTGTCTTGGTTCACCCGGAAATTCCGCCCAACACGGGCAATGTCATTCGTCTAGCTGCTAACACAGGCTGCGCATTACATCTGATAGAGCCCTTAGGTTTTTCTATGGAAGATAAGCACATGCGCCGTGCAGGTTTGGACTATCACGAATACGCGGCAGTGCAACGGCATGCCAGTTGGTCTGATTTTTTAGCGACCACTCAAGCTGATACCCAGCGAATGTTTGCGCTTACAACTAAGGGGTCGAGTACGGCACATGACGCAACATTTTTGCCTGGCGACTGGTTTGTTTTTGGATCTGAAACCAGCGGCCTGCCGAGTGACATACGAGAATCTTTTTTACCGTCTCAGCGTATTCGTTTGCCCATGCGTGAAGGCCAAAGAAGCTTAAATTTATCGAATGCAGTCGCAGTCATCACCTATGAAGCATGGCGACAAAATCATTTCAAACATAAAGTCTGACTAAAGATTCGGCAAAACACACAGGCTTGGTGGAGCCATCGCGTTCTACATTCACACTCCAAGTTAATTGAACGCCATTGTTTTCAATCGGCTCACATGACTGCAAAGTCAAGCGGGCACGCAATCGGCTGTCCACCGGGACGGGCGAAGTGAAGCGAACCTTATTTAACCCGTAATTCACGCCCATGCGAATATTTTTAATTTGAAAAGCTGAGGCAAAAAACTCAGGCAACAACGATAGCGTTAAAAAACCATGTGCAATGGTGGTCCCAAATGGCCCTTCCTTTGCACGCTCAACGTCTACATGAATCCATTGTTTATCACCCGTTGCATCCGCAAATAAATTTATGCGCTCTTGGGTCACCCATACCCAGTCGCTGAACACCTCACCTTGATTTACAAAAGCTTGAACTTGTTCGAGTGACTCAAAAACCCTCATATCAATCCTTTAGACGTGGCGCTCGACTTGCATCGTTATTTGCTTCAACCAATACTTTTAACATTCGAACAAACTCTTTTCTCTCGCTGGCTGGTAACGGCTCCAGAATTCTCTTTTGCGTTTGTAAAACTGAATCACTCACATCCAGCAGAATTTGAATTCCTTCGGGGTTCGCAAATAACAGTCGAGCGCGACGGTCTTCTGGCGAAACTTGGCGCCTGACCCAACCCCGCGCTTCCAAGCGGTCCACAACACCACCGATCGTGGAAGTGTCAAAACCAATGCCAGACGCCAGAGTCCGTTGGTCAATTCCAGGTTGTGCGGAAATAGCATTGAGAGCGGCAAATTGAACAGGTGTAATACCAAACGTTTGCGTTTCTTCCATAAACAAACCCACCGCAATTTGCTGCAGTCGACGAATGTAATGGCCTGGCAAATCAGCCAGCGGTAGGGACTTTGAAGATGCAGAAGTCATGTCAAGAATGCTATCACCACACATTTGGGCAACATATGTATATAGCCCTTGGTTAGAAGCTGTAATTTACACTAGAGCCCTGTTTATATTGAACTAGCGTAGCCTATTACCCCATGAGTGCATTCCTCGAAGAAGAAGTATTAACGGTTCATCATTGGACTGATCGGTTGTTTAGTTTCACCACAACTCGCGACCAAGCACTGCGTTTCTCTAATGGTCACTTCACCATGATTGGTTTGCGCGTCGATGGCAAACCGCTGCTTCGCGCATACAGCATCGTCAGTCCTAATTACGAAGAGCATCTCGAATTCTTAAGCATTAAAGTGCAGGATGGCCCACTAACTTCACGTTTGCAGCACATCAAAGTGGGCGACAAAATTGTGGTCGGCCGCAAACCAACAGGCACATTGCTGATCGACTATTTACTGCCCGGAAAAAACCTTTACCTACTGTCTACCGGAACTGGCATGGCTCCGTTTTTAAGCATCATTCGTGATCCTGACACCTATGAGCGCTTTGAAAAGGTAATCTTGGTTCACGGCGTCCGTGAAGTCAAAGAACTCGCCTATCACGACTATCTCACTGAAGAGCTACCTAAGCACGAGTTTTTGGGCGAAATGGTCAGCAATCAGTTGCTTTACTACCCCACCGTCACGCGTGAACCGTTTAAAAACCAAGGTCGTCTGACAGACGCCATTGAAAGCGGCAAACTTTTTAGCGACTTGGGCTTACCTACGCTCGACCCAACGCGAGACAGGGTCATGATTTGCGGTAGTCCACAAATGCTCAAAGACTTAAAGCGCATGCTCGAAGATCGCAAATTTCAAGAAGGCAACACCAGCAAGCCGGGTGATTTCGTGATCGAACGTGCGTTCGCTGAACAATAAAAGTTAAGCAATTTGTTTGAACCTAGCCAAGCAGACGTTCGTCGTTTCTTTTGCTCCGTTTATGCCAAATGGCGTGATGGGCAGCCCATGGATGCATTAGAAACGCTAGCGAGTCAGTGGGTGGCGGAGCATCCTGAGTACCACGCAGACTTTACAAATGTTGATGCAGCGCTAGAGCGCATGTACGAGGTCAAAGATGGTCAAGTCAACCCCTTCTTGCATTTGTCAATGCACCTGTCCGTCAGCGAGCAGTGCTCAATAGATCAGCCTCGAGGCATTCGGCAAGCGGTTGAGTTGCTAACCGCACGACGCGACTCTCTTCACAAAGCACACCACGAAACCATGGATGCGCTGGGGCAAATGATTTGGGAGAGCCAACGCAGTGGACGCCCTCCTGACGGACAAGCCTATATTGATGCAGTGCAGCGCCGTGCAACCAGTGACTGAACACTTCATAATCTTCTAAACAGACGGAAATCACATGAAATTTCAAGGCACCGACAATTACGTAGCGACCCAAGATTTGATGCTTGCCGTCAACGCATCCATCACTCTCAAGCGCCCATTACTGGTCAAAGGTGAACCCGGCACTGGCAAGACCATGCTGGCGGAAGAGGTAGCTCAGTCGCTTGGACTACCTTTGCTTCAATGGCACATTAAATCGACGACAAAAGCCCAACAAGGGTTGTATGAATACGACGCCGTGAGTCGTCTACGTGACAGTCAAATGGCTGACCCCGAAAGCAGCGAACGCGTCAAAGATATCGAAAATTACATCATCAAAGGTGTACTGTGGCAGGCCTTCACAGCAGAAAAACCTGTTGCGCTTCTGATTGATGAAATCGATAAAGCAGATATCGAGTTTCCTAATGACCTGCTACGCGAACTCGACCGCATGGAGTTCTATTGCTACGAAACTCGCCAACTCATTAAAGCCAAAAATCGTCCACTCGTTTTCATTACCTCGAACAATGAAAAAGAGTTGCCCGACGCTTTCTTACGTCGCTGCTTCTTTCACTACATCAAGTTCCCAGATGCAGAGACGATGCGTCATATCGTTGCGGTGCACTTTCCCAACATCAAGCAAGAACTACTGTCAGTGGCAATGAAGACATTTTTTGATATCCGCAATTTACCGGGACTCAAAAAGAAACCTTCGACCAGCGAGTTAATAGACTGGCTCAAACTTCTGGTTGCAGAAGATATTCCCCTCGCCGCTTTACAAACAGCAGATGACAAAGTGTCTATTCCGCCGCTTGTTGGAGCGCTGCTCAAAAACGAACAAGACGTCACTTTGTTTGAAAAACTCGTTTTCATGCAAAGCCGAAATCGTTAACTCAACCTCAGAAGAACGCACCCATGTTTGCATCTTTGCTTGAAGGACTGACCGACGCAATTGGCTTTGTAGTCGGCGCTTTATTGGGCTTCGGCTTAGGCGTCTTACTTGGCCTTGACTTATTTGCTGAAGGCTATGGCACTGGCAGTATTGTTGCCATCATGTTGGTAGGACTAGGTGGCGGCATGGGACTGCAAGCTGCACGGCATTTCCGCAATTCGAACGTCACGCCCAAAGACGAGTGATACCGTCATGTTGATCGACTTCTTTTACACCCTGCGCGCAGCCAAACTGCCTGTTTCTGTAAAGGAATACCTCACTCTGCTTGAAGCTTTGCAAGCGCAAGTAGTTGGCCCAGGTAGTGATGCATGCAGCTTGGATGATTTTTATTTCTTAAGCCGACTCATCCTTGTCAAAGACGAAAAACATTACGATAAATTTGACCGCGCCTTTGGTTCTTATTTCAAAGGTGTAGAAATGTTGACCGACTTCACCAAAGAAGTCCCTCTTGATTGGCTAGAAAAGATATTGCAAAAAGAGCTCACGGCCGAACAAAAAGCCGCTATCGAAAAAATGGGCTGGGATGAACTGATGGAGACGTTGAAGAAACGCCTAGAAGAACAAAAAGAGCGCCATGAAGGCGGCAACAAGTGGATTGGTACCGGCGGTACATCGCCTTTCGGCAACGGTGGCTACAACCCTCAGGGCATTCGAATCGGTGGCAAAGGTGGCAATCGCAGCGCTGTCAAAGTGTGGGACCAACGCGCTTATCAAGATTACGACGACACGCAAGAACTTGGCACTCGCAATATCAAAGTTGCGCTGCGCCGTTTACGACGCTTTGCTCGCGAAGGATCAGCAGAAGAACTTGACCTTGATGGAACCATCCACAAGACCGCGGCTAACGCGGGTTATCTCGACATACTGATGCGTCCCGAGCGCCACAACAACGTCAAAGTTTTGCTGCTCATGGATGTGGGTGGCACCATGGATGACCATATCGCGAGAGTTGAAGAAATGTTTTCTGCTGCCAAAGCAGAGTTCAAACATCTCGAGTTTTACTATTTTCACAACTGCGTGTACGACTTTATGTGGCGAAACAACAAACGCCGCTACGCAGAAAAATTTGAAACTTGGGACATCATTCGCAAATACAACAAAGACTACAAACTCATCTTCATTGGCGATGCCACGATGAGCCCTTACGAAATTGTGCAACCCGGTGGCAGCGTGGAATACAACAACGAAGAGGCTGGTGCTGAATGGTTACAACGACTGATCCACGCTTTTCCTAAGTTTGCCTGGATTAATCCAGAGCCACAAGGCGTGTGGCAATACCGTCAGAGCATTTCGATCATTCAACAAATTATGAGTCAACGTATGTTTCCGATGACCTTAAAAGGTTTGGAAGACGCGATGCGAATGCTCAGCAAATGAGTCTGCAAACGAACCTTTAAAATACGCTCGGCTGCCGCCGTAGTTCAATGGATAGAACGAGTGCCTCCTAAGCGCTAGATACAGGTTCGATTCCTGTCGGAGGCACCACTCCCCTCTCTTAAGCCTGCCGCATATCCCGAAGTTCAGCGTTTGCATGACGCAAGCGATCTGCAATGGCCAATGCGACAGATCGCATCACGCTGATGCTCATGACGGGGTCACCAACTGCAATATTCGCAAACGCTTTACGGTCTATCGCAATCAGCTCGGTTTCGCGTGTGGCGTATACATCAGCCGAGTGAGGTCGACCGTCTAAGAACGACATTTCTCCAAAGAATTGACCGCGACTAAAAGTCGTCAAATGAATAGTTTTGCCATTCGCGAGAGGCAAACTCACCTTCACCTCGCCACGACTGATAAGCATCAACTCATGCCCTGCTGAATCGGCACCAAAAACCAAATCGCCGGCCTCATAAACTCGATGCGACGCGCATCGCTCAAGTGCTGCAATTTCTTGCTCATTTAAGCCATGAAATATTTCAAATTTAGAAAGCGGCAAGCCTTCATGTGAAACGTGCGCGTGACCAGCCAACGCCAATGTTTCGTCTTCAATCCACTCCAAGGCTTCATCAAATTCTTCAAAAATCTTGGCTGTGCTGTCTGACAGCAATCCGATGTGATCGATGTATGAGCGCAAATCGCGTCCGCTAGGCAAACGCTCGGGCACGCGCGTCAACACTAAGCGTGCATGGCGTTCTGCCAGCATATTTCTAATCCGCTCAATCATGTGTCCGGCAGTCATGTCCATGGACTGAACGCGCAAGAAATCGAGCACCACAAATTTGGCTTGCGCTAACTCAGGCTCGATCGCGGTGTAGAGCTGGTCGGTCGTTCCAAAAAACAAGCTGCCTTGTAATTCAAAAATAACGGAATGTGAGCCCTTCTCTGTTAGCAAATCGCGTTCGCGTTGTCCGCGTACACGAGATGAAAAAACTTTATCACCATAAGATTTGCGTCGAATAGTCGAAGTGTGAATTTGCTCTCTAATAAAAAGCATGATGGCCATTCCAACACCCACACCCGATGCAGCGATCAAACTCACTGTATTTGCGACGATGACGACAATCAAAATAACAGTGAAGTCAATCATGGTGTCTTTCGACTTCAACAACTGAAGTGAATGCCAGTCGATCATCTTGACGCCAATGACAATCAGTAAAGCAGCCAGTGAAGCGACAGGTACCCATGCAATTAATGAGGTGAGCAACAAAATAGCCAGCAACGACCATGCCCCTTGAAACACACCCGATAAATATGTAGTTCCACCGCTGGCTTTATTTACCAAGGTTGCCCCCATCGTGCCTGCCCCGGGTGCGCCACCAATTAAGGAGGCTGCCAAATTGCCTAAACCTTGTCCAATTAATTCCTTGTTTGAGTCATGACGTGAACCCGTCATAGCGTCAAGCACGACGCAGGTCTTTAATGTGTCAATCGACAAAAGAACTGCCAAAGTGAGTGCTGGAAAAGCGATGTGAGTCCAAGGGGGCATTCCCGACTCAACAAGACTTTTCCAAGGGTCTAGCAAAGACTCAAAAAATCCCTCGCCTCCAACGGCTAATGGACCAATGATGAAAGGGTTGTCATGCAAATTTTGCAATTCTGGCCATACGGTGAATGCTAAAAACCAATACGTCAGCATGCCACCAAGTAACCCAACAATCACAGCAGGTATACGCGTAGAAATTCGTGGTGCAAAAAGCATAAAGGCGGCAGTGGCTGCGCCCACGATCAAACTAGGCGCTTGCCATAAATCCATCGAATGAAGCCCCTCCCACCAATTCATGCCTTTAGGTAGTGCCATCCACTTAGGTAGTTGACTCATCACAATGATCAAACCAACGCCACTCAAGTAACCACTAACTACTGGAAAAGGCATGTACTTAATTAGCTCGCCAATGCGTAGCAAGCCAAATGCAATTTGCACCAAACTACTAATGAAAGCCACTAAAAATAATGTCAATACGACCGCACCGACGCCAGCACCTTGTTGCGTCATTTGAATTGTCAAGGCAGACAACACGGCTGCTGCTGGAGCACATGGCGCTGAAATTAAGCGCTGAGTTCCGCCAAACATTGCGGCAATCAAACCCAATGCTGTCACACCCAACATGCCCGCTAAAGCGCCCTTAGCACCAAACTCAGCACCCAGCGGAGAAAAAATAGTGACTCCAAAAGCTATCGCCGATGGCAACGCAACAAGCATGGCCGCAAAGCCCCCCCAAATGTCACCTGATAAGTTGTCACGAGAAATGGATTGCGTTGTATTCATCTGTATGTATTCGATCGATTTAATCTTTTAATCCTACAAAAAATGGAATCCGATTAATTCATACAAATTAGTTAAATTACTGTTGACAGTTGATTGATCTGCCGCAACGCTCATTAGACATTTGCAGTGTCTAATGACGTATCAATAAAGGAGATTTTTATGACAGCAAACGTAGGCGGTATTGACCGTATTTTGCGAATCGTTGCCGGCTTGGCGCTTATTGCGCTGGCTGCAAGTGGCATCGTTGGCGTGTGGGGATACTTGGGAGCTGTAGTTTTAGCAACCGGCGTATTCCGCTTTTGTGGCGCTTACACGTTATTCGGAATTAACACTTGCCCAATGAA
>CAZEAQ010000002.1:1479-30468 GCA_964510145.1 uncultured Bordetella sp. | reverse complement strand
TTGATAGCTGCTTGTGCACGATTTTTTTCTTCAGGTTTATAAGCCTGCATGGACAACGTTGTACTACCCGTGAACAAAAAGTTCCAACCCACACCCAATAAAAATAAAGCGATTAAAAATTGATGCAAATCCACCCCTGTTAACGCCACCGCTATGCAAGCCACATTCAACAACACGCCCGCACCCATGATGTTGAGTACTCCAAAGCGTTTAATTAAATGCCCTGTTACAAAACCCGGCGCAAACATACCAATGACATGCCACTGCAAAACCCAAGCAGTCTCTTCAAAAGGCAGTCCGCACACTTGCATTGCCAACGGCGTAGCGGCCATTAATAAATTCATCACGCCATAACCAAGTGCGGCCGCCATCGCAGCAACAACAAAAACGGGCTGACGCATGATGACCCCTAAGGGCCTTCCTGCCTCATCATTAGTTTTAGTAACTGGCGTTGGTGGAAAACTAATAAAAAACATGACAGCCATAGACAAAAGCGCCACCACCGCCAGAGCAACATATGCGCCAGCAAACGGAACGTTCAATGCATTTTTAGTTTGGATGGCTAAATTAGGGCCAATGATTGCCCCAATTAATCCGCCAGCCATCACTAAAGAAACCGCCTTTTCGCGGTAGTCAACCGTGCACAGCTCTGCAGCTGCAAACCGGTATAACTGAGCGTTAGCACTGTAGTAACCCGCTACAAAAGTTGCAATGACCAACAGCCAAAAAGATTGGCTCAAGACGGACACTGCACCCAATGCAGCAGATAAAAGAGCAACCAACAACCCCAATTGAAAAGACCCTTTGCGCCCAAAACGCTGCTGCGACTTAGACACTAAGCCAGTACTCAACGCACCCCCTACCACATAGCCCATCACCGGCAACGTTGCCATCCACGGAACTGGTGCAAGACTCAAACCAACCAGTCCATTAATCGCAATGAATGTGACGTTATTGGTCAGAAATAAACCCTGCGCAATAGAAAGCAAAAAGAGATATCTGTTCATATAGGAAGCAAATGTGGAGGGTAAAAAATATAACCTGCAGACAAAGACAAACCATGAACCACCGAGGCTGCGATGGTCAACAAAATGGCAGCTTTTAGAGATGCAACGTTATGAATTTTTTCATAATTGATAAACAGTAAAAATGCAGCAGTCAATGACAAAGGTAAAGATGTCAGTGACCATGCACTAAAAGTTAGCGCAAACGTATGCGCAAATAAAACTAGGCCTAGATAAATAAACGCCATCGTTCGACGCCCCATACGCACCACCAATGTGGATTTACCGACTTGTGCGTCGGCTGGTGCATCTGGGAACGCATTGATCACCAAAATATTGGCGATCAATACGCCATAACTTAATGCGGCTGCAAAAGGCATAACTACAAAATTTCCACGCTGCACGTAGTCAGCACCCACAACAACTAGCAACCATGTAAATCCCACAGTTAATTCGCCCATACCACGCGTCATCAATGCTAGAGGTGGCGCTGAGTAAGCCCAACCGAATAGCAAACCTAATGCACCTAGCACCAGCAAACCACCGCCTGTATAAATAGCAAACAATAAACCCAATGGGACAACCATCAACATCAAAACAAACGCCAATTTAAGGGTTTGCGCCACTGTGACCACTCCGTTTTGAATGAAACGTGTACCGCCCGTAAATGGAAATAAACCTTGTAGATTGGCTTGATCTGCGCCGTTTATGGCGTCGTAATAGTCGTTCAAAACATTGGCTGCTGCGTGCATTAAAAGTGCCAAAAGTAGCGTCGATAATGCGCGCCAAATACTAAGCTCATACCCGCTTGCCATGGCAATAGATGTACCCAGCAAACATGCTACCAACGTAATAACTAAGAAGCCAGGGCGTGTCATTTTCACGCATGTTCGCCATGACAAAGAATCATTGAATGGACCACTCATTTAATTAATCATTTAAAAATAGATTAAGTTATCTTGGCACTATGAACACAGACTTTTCATGTACAACGTCTTTACCCGATGCATCCTTGATATCAAAAGTAATTTTGTGCGAACCGGGCTCCGAAGAACCGTAAGGAATTTCGATGCGCGAAACAATCCAATGCGCTTGTGCTGCAGCTACTTTCACCTCTTTGTCTGTCACGAGCTCTAAACCATTCATGCCCTTGACGGATAACTGGTAAGTCTTGTCAACTTCAGAGGCATTCATAATCTGCAAGCGGTAGATGTTTTCTATCGATCCATTTTCTGTAATTCGTGCCAACGTAGCGCGATCACGAATAACATCGACCTTAAACGGAATTCGCATTGCCAGAGATGTACCTAATGCAATGACTATTGCTAACAAGATAGATGCGTATATCAACACTCGAGGGCGAGCTACACGAATAAGCGTTTGCTTAGACGTCCACTTATTGATCATGGCATTTTGAGTGGTGTAACGCACCAAACCCTTTGCGTAACCCAACTTATTCATAACCATGTCACAGACATCGGCACAAGCACCACAACCAATACATTCGTATTGCAAGCCATTACGAATATCAATTCCCGTCGGACATACCTGAACGCACAAAGAACAATCAACGCAGGCACCTAAATTTGATGTTGCCAAATCCGTTTTCTTTGAACGAGGCCCGCGAGGCTCTCCGCGTTCAGAGTCATATGTCACGATCAATGTGTCATGGTCAAACATAGCACTTTGAAATCGTGCATAAGGGCACATATATTTACAAACTTGCTCTCGCATGAACCCTGCATTACCGTAAGTAGCAAACGCATAAAAGAGCACCCAGAATAACTGCCATGAACCAAATTGAAAGCCCACCGCAGAATTAATTAGTTCATGTATCGGCGTGAAATATCCTACAAAAGTAAAGCCAGTCCATAAAGATAACAATATCCAAGCGACATGTTTAAATGTCTTTTTACTAAGCTTACTGATAGAAATTTTCGAATCGTCTAGACGCATTCGCGCAGATCGGTCACCCTCAATTTTTCGTTCTATCCATAAAAATATTTCGCTATAAACAGTTTGCGGACAAGCGTATCCACACCATAGTCGCCCAGCCACTGCTGTAAATAAAAACAACGACAGAGCAGCAATAACTAACAGTCCGGTTAAATAAATAAAGTCTTGCGGGTATAGGACTAAACCTAATATGTAAAAACGACGCGCTTCTAAATCGAACAGAACAGCTTGACGAGCACCCCACTCCAACCATGGCAAACCATAAAAAATAATTTGAGTAAAGAAAACCGCTAGCCAGCGCCAATATGCGAAAACACCCTCAACAGAACGCGGATAAATTTTCTTTGCAGCAGCATAGAGCGACACCATAGTGTCATCATCACTTGCCGGTTGTATCGGAATAGTTTGCTTCATACTTCCAACGTGTCCCATGCTTTTAATGCTTCTGCAGAGTACATCAGTGCAGGACCACCTCCCATGTACACACAAATAGTTAGCATTTCTTCTAGCTCTTCGCGCGTGCAGCCTAGCTTCAGCAAGGCTTTCACATGAAATCCAATACATCCTGAACAATGTTGAGTAATGCCAATAGCTAGAGCAATCAATTCCTTGTTTTTTGCATCAATTGCACCATCAGCCATTGAGGCTCTGGCCAACTGACCAAAACCCTGCATTGCATCTGACTGTGATTTACGAAATGGGACTAAGCATTCATTTATGCCTTGCATTAAATTTGCATGTTCAAACGTACTCATTGATATAGCTCTCTCAAAATTATTTCAACTGAAGACCCGCACCATCAAATACTGACACAGCGACAGGTATACCTTGTCGCACGCTTTGTGTCACCGTACAAAACTCTTCAAATTGCTCAAGTACATGCGTCACCTGATCAAGCGAACCTGCAATAGCAGCCATACGGATTTCAACCTTCATGCTCAACACACGCAATCGATTTTCTGAATTTCTTCCCACCTCACCCTCTACGACACAGGTAATAGGCTCTGGTATTTGCTTAAATTTGCGAAACGCAAAAAGTAAAGAATCTGACAAGCAATTTCCAACCGCCGCACAAAGCATCTGCAGTGGCGAAGGTCCTAATCCCAAACCTAAGGGCGCTGGCTCATCACTAGTTAAAACTGGCACATCCCCGCCAAATGCGATATCAAAGCGATAGTCGTGTCTTTGCGATAACTTGACGCTAACAATTTTTGAAGTCATATGTATTCCAATTACTCAAATGAAGGTTGTCCCGGCTTAAACACTTCATGGCCAGCCGCAAGCCATGCATCAATTCCACCTGCTATAGACCTCACATTGGTATAGCCCATTTGCACCAAGGAGTTCACACATAAAGCAGCTCGTCCACTAGTTTTGCAATAAATCAAAATTTCTAATTCGCGCGACTGCCACCTAGGGTTTCCGGACATCTTGAATTCCAACATTCCGCGAGACAAGTGCGCAGCACCAGGCAAATGCCCTGATTGATATTCTTCTGTTTCACGCACATCAATCAATAAATCACAAGATCGCATTGCTACTACGGCATCTTCTACAGAAATTTCAGTTACTTTTTGCTTGGCTTCTACTACCAAGTCATGAGCTGTTTTCATAAGGACTTTCTTACAGTTGTGGAGCGTTTTTTTGACATTACGGCCACTGGCCAAGCTTGCTCTAAATGCTGCTGCGTTATTCGATCACAAACCAAATCGCACAGAGCATAAATAGTTGGATCTGCAATTTGGTAATAAACGTTGGCGCCTCTACTTTCTCGTTTTAAGAAGCCTTGCTGCATCAGTACAGCTAGGTGACGCGACATATTCGCAGCGGTATACCCACAAGATTCAGCTAATTCCCCAACGTTATGTTCTTGTTTCCGCAATAAATTAAGGATTCGCAAACGCGTTGGCTCCGCTAGGGCTTGAAAGTAATTCGCCACACGATCTATGGCTTGCTCTGGTAGTTGGGTCATAAACTTAATTGTATACTCATTTAACTATGTAATTATTTAATCATATAATTAAATAATGAATTGATTATTTATAGAATAAACGCATGACTGATCCCAAACTACGAACCTCTGGTCGACTTGCTCGATTTTTTCAAACTGCCCAAATCACTCCTCTATTGGCATTGGTATGTTTTTTATTAGGCATATTCGCCATTTTGGTAACGCCCCGTGAAGAGGAGCCGCAGATCAATGTGACTATGGCTAATGTGCTGATTCCCTTTCCGGGGGCGTCTGTGAAAGACGTAGAACAAATGGTTTCTGGTCCTGCTGAGCAAGTGCTTTCGCAAATTTCAGGCGTGGAGCACGTCATGTCAGTCTCGCAACCCGGCATGTCTATCGTGACTGTTCAATACAAAGTTGGAGTGCCTCGAACCGAAGCTTTGGTCCGTCTATATGACACAGTCAATTCGCATGCAGATTGGCTTCCAAAAGGACTAGGTGTTTTACAGCCCTTAATCAAGCCTAAAGGTATTGACGATGTCCCAATCCTGTCGCTAACTCTACACGGCAAGGACTCAGATTTAAGTGCTTTTGAATTAGAGCGAATCGCGCAAAATATTGAAATAGATTTAAAGCGGGTTAAGGGTACGCGCGAAGTCAACACGCTTGGGGGACCTTCTAGAGCCATACAAATCGAAATAAATCCCGCCCGCATGCAAGCCGCAGGCGTAACAGTGCCAGAGTTACGTTTAGCTTTGCAATCGGCTCATTTGGGAGCTCCTGTCGGCGATTTACTGATTGGCCAACAAGCTATAGCTATTGAATCGGGACCATTTTTAAGCAATGCAAAAGACGTTGCCAATCTAGTTATTGCGGTACGTGCAGGCAATCCTGTCTTAATACAAGACATTGCACACGTCAACGATGGCAGCGCACAACCCACTACAGCTGTATGGCATGGCGTAAGTGGAGACAAGGCTTACGAACGTACTGCAGTCACAATTTCTATTACTAAAAAGCCAGGTGAAAACGCGATTGAAGTAGCCAATGCTTTGCTTGAGCAAGTTGAAATTTTGAAGCAAAGCAAAATCCCAACAACCGTCGAGGTAATTACCACTCGTAATTACGGAGAAACGGCCAACGACAAGGCGCAAAAACTAATTCAAAAATTGCTATTTGCAACAACTTGCGTGGTGGCACTGGTATTCATCGCACTTGGTCATCGTGAGGCTGCAATTGTTGGAACAGCAGTAATCTTGACTCTTACTGTCACCCTATTTGCATCTTGGACGTGGGGATTCACACTCAACCGCGTATCTTTATTTGCTTTGATTTTTTCAATTGGCATTTTGGTAGACGACGCCATAGTTGTAGTTGAAAATATACATCGTCATCAAAGCTTATATCCAGAAAAAACGCTCGCACAAATTATTCCTGCTGCTGTTGATGAAGTTGGAGCCCCAACTATTTTGGCAACACTCACAGTTATCGCAGCTTTACTTCCAATGGCTTTTGTCAGCGGACTAATGGGGCCATACATGAGTCCTATTCCAATTAATGCAAGCATGGGTATGCTGCTTTCACTCGCAGTTGCTTTTGTAGTTACCCCTTGGCTTGCACGCATTTGGATGAAACCTACGCATGCACACAGTCATAAAAATCAGGGCTCACATGCGAATGAATCAAGTAAATTTAAACAGTCAATTCAGAATTTTTTTACTAGCTTATTTGCACCATTTCTTAATGACCATTCAGGTCAAAGAAATCGCTGGGCTTTAGCAATCGGCGTTTTAGCATCTATTATTATTTCTGTTGCATTACCAATCGCAGGTTTAGTCGCATTAAAGATGCTGCCATTTGATAATAAATCTGAATTTCAAGTTGTAGTTGACATGCCGGCAGGTACAAGAGTTGAAGAAACAACAAAAGTCCTGCATGCACTAGGTGCTCACTTAGCCAAAGTTCCTGAGGTTATCCACTATCAAGCCTATGCAGGTTTAAGTGCGCCAATTAATTTCAACGGCTTAGTTCGGCAATACTATTTACGCAGTGGCGGAAACGTGGGTGACATTCAAGTCAATTTATTAGACAAAAATTTGCGTAAAGCACAAAGCCACATCATTGCAACACGCGAACGTCCTGCTCTACAAGCGATCGGCAAGAAGTTCAACGCGAATGTAAAAATAATTGAAGTTCCGCCAGGACCGCCAGTGTTGGCACCTATCGTTGCTGAAATTTATGGCCCCACAGACGAAGGCCGCAGCCAGGTTGCGAAGTCTGTTCGAGCATTATTCGAGCACGAAAAAGGAGTCGTCGATGTTGATGACAGTTCTATCAGCTCAGCACCACGCCAGGTGCTATTAATTAATAGGCAAAAAGCAGCTCAAATGGGTGTATCGCAACAAGCGATCGTTAGTACTTTAAGAGCTGCTTTAGCTGGCGAATCGACAGTTTACGCACATGATCAAAATAAATATGCAGGTGCAATAGTGATCCGCTTGGCAAAGAACGATCAAGACTCGATCGAAAAATTGCTTAGTCTTGGCGTGCGTAATTCTCAACGTGAAATCGTAGCCATTCGACAATTAGTCACTATCAGTGACACACAACGGGAACAGCCGATTTATCACAAAGATTTGCTGCCAGTCACCTATGTTGTTGGCGATATGGCTGGCAAAGTGGATAGCCCACTTTACGGCATGTTTGGCATGCGCAATGGATTAGAAAAAATACTAACTCCAAATGGAAAACCTATTGAGGAATATTTCATTCATCCCCCGCTCAACCCATACCAAAATTACGCAGTCAAGTGGGATGGCGAATGGCAAATGACATACGAAACCTTCCGTGATATGGGGGCTGCATATGCAGTTGGGTTAGTTCTAATTTATCTATTAGTAGTAGCACAGTTTGGCTCCTACCTGATACCACTGATCATCATGGCGCCTATTCCGCTCACGATCATTGGAGTGATGCCTGGACATGCTTTACTGGGGGCGCCGTACACCGCTACTTCAATGATAGGCATGATTGCCCTAGCAGGCATCATTGTACGTAACTCCATCTTATTGGTGGACTTCATCCGCTTACAGGTGTCTCAAGGCGTTGCATTAAAAGATGCAGTCGTCGCATCTGCGATCACCCGTGCACAACCAATTGTTCTCACAGGCTTAGCCGCCATGATGGGAGCCTTTTTCATCTTAGATGATCCTATTTTTAATGGTCTTGCGATTTCTCTGATTTTCGGCATATTTGTTTCGACCATGCTCACTTTATTAGTTATTCCGCTTTTTTATTACATGGCTTATCGCAATAAGCCTTTGTCACATTCGCAAGGAGCTTCTGCATGAAACGCTTTCCATTTACCGCCGTACTGCTACTGATCGGAATAACGATAAATGCACACAGCGCTGACTTAGTTCAAGCATGGCAATCTGCGCAATCGCGTGATCCTGAAATTTCTGCTGCACGCGCTTTGTTTGAACAAGCAGCATTTCGTAGTGAACAAGCCAACGCTCTGTGGTCTACAGTCATTCAAGCCGGTGGCGCGCTAGGGCTGGGTGGTTCAGACACTCATACCAAAGGCGCTCAAGCGATGGGGATGAGTGACGTAACTTTTAAAACAAACATTAATGCAGGCGCATTAACACGCGCAAATATCGCAGCTCAAAAAGCTTGGATTAGCCCAGAGCGCGAGGCACAAAGCAAGCAGTTAGAGCTGTCTGCACAAGTTGCACAAACTCAATGGCAACTAGCCCAGCATGCATTGATCTTACGATCATCACAAAAATATTTTGATGTACTAGGAGCGGAACTCACATTAACTGTTTTGCAGCGTCAACAAAAAGCAGTCCAATTAGCTTCAATTGAAATTATTAAACGACAAGCAGTTGGTGATGCCAGCATCATGGATGTACAGGAAGCGAATGCTCGCGTTTCGGATATTCGCGCGCAAGTACTAACGCTTGAAAATGACTTGGCTATGAAACGCCTGGCATACCGACAACTCGTTGGGCAAGAGCCAACTCAGCTTAAGGGACTTTCATCTGTTTATGTAGCACCCAGAAATTTAGCTAACCCTGAAACCTGGATTCAACGCGCCAAAGTTCAATCGCCAACTCTAAAAATGATGCGACTGCAACAACAAATACAAGAGCAAGAAGTCAAACGCGTTAAAGCGGGTCAATCTCTAACCGTAGATTTGGTAGCGCAAGCTCAGATGGATCGATTGATGGGTCAAGGGATGTATGGATCCTCTAGCAGCCAAATGACTCAGTACATGGTTGGCTTACAAATTAACGCTCCCTTAAGCACGGGTGGTTTAGTGGAATCGCGTGAAAGAGAAGCTCTGAAACAACTCGAAAAATTGCGCTTCGATCAAGAACTGGCTGAATTACAAGTTGAGCAACAAATTCGCAGTGCTTGGCAAAGTATCAGTACCTCACAAATGCGCTTGCAAGCACTAGAACAATCTACTAAAGCCAGCCACGAAAGGCTTAACGCTACACGTGCGGCACATCGCACTGGTTCGCGAACCACCAATGAATGGCTAGGGGCGGAACACGATGCTGCGCTAGCCGAACTAGCTTTGGTTCAATTACGCATTCAGACTACCTTAGAACGTCTTCGCTTGCAAGCTGCGAGTGGCGAGCTCGGCGAGTCAGAACTCCAAGAAATTAACGCATTGCTTAAGTAGAAATATGAAAAAATTTATACCAGTCATTTTTTACTTTGCATTTTTTCTGACGCCAGTGGTCCATGCAGGTAATTGCGCCACCGATATGGCTGCTGTAGATAAAGCCCTGCGCAGTCAATATGGCGCCGATCGAACTTGGCTAAATATTTTAGGCTGCCCCATTTGTCTTGATGGCGAACTAAGAAAGGATGCCATTGTGAACAAATCACAAATTAAAGAAATAAGCTACTTCAGAAATATTGCTTATATGCAGCACGCAAGAGGTGATGAAAAAATGTGCGTTGAATCACTCAAACAACCTAAACGCATGCTTCGTGTGTGGTAACTAATTATTAGAGAACAGGGAAATCCCTTGTAAGTGAACGATTTTCCTAATACTAAAATTCGTTTATAAGCAACTACCAATTTAAATTTTCAAAAAGGAAAATTTCATGAAGAAAATTATCACCATTTCCTTCTTTGCGGTCGCCGCAACTAGCTCATGGGCTAACGCAGATTTAGCCAAAAAAAATAATTGTTTGGCATGCCATGCCGTTGATAAAAAACTAGTCGGCCCCGCCTACCAAGATGTTGCCAAAAAATATATAGGTCAAGCTGATGCTGAAGCGAATCTAGCTAAGAGCATTAAAGCTGGCGGAAGCGGAAAATGGGGTCCAGTTCCAATGCCACCTCAAGTCCAGCTAAGTGACTCAGATGCAAAAACACTAGCTGCTTGGATATTAAGCGGCGCCAAATAAATACGATTGGTACTCGTATCTTTCTGAGCCTCCTTTGGAGGCTTTTTTTTAACCCATTCCAAAAATAAATTTATGAAATTAAGCATCGCAAACCTTATTGCTATAACCGGGCTAATATCAAGCGGATTAAACTCTGTTGCAGCAGAACCAGAATATTTACGCATTATTGGCAGCGAAACTAAATTCATAGTAAAAAATGCCAAAGGCGAGCAGCGCGAAATTAAGCGTGTCATGACACCATGCGCAAAAAACAAAGGTTGGCTACAACCCTTGATACCAGTGCCAGGCGTTACTCCAGTCACTGAAATTGAGGTATTAAATGCCATGAATGATCGCGATGCCATATTGGTTGATATGCGGGAACCGGAAGATCGAGCAGACGGCACCATTCCTGGTTCACACCACATCGTCTATACCGAAGTCGCTGCTCGCTTAAGTGAGCTCGGCTGCAAGAAAACAGCTTCTGCCTGGGATTGCGCAAATGCCAAAAAAGTATTCGCTTTTTGTAATGGCCCCGTCTGCCCTCAAAGCCCCATGGCTATTCAGGCTATGACACGAGATGGTTTTCCAGCCAGCAAAATTTATTACTATCGTGGTGGTATGTTGGATTGGTCAGCGTTAGGCTTTCCAGTATTAAAAGGTGATTTTTAATTGAGGTATTCCATGCACACCAATTGGATTGAAGACACACACGCGCTACTCAACAGCAACGAGTCGACAGCTAACACCCCCACACGCCGTCTCGCTTTGCAAACAGCATTAGGTCTTGGCTACGCTGCATCAGCGATGCCACTCATCGCACAAACCGCAATCAAAACATCGGGCGAGGGTTTGTTAGAAGGCGAAGTCACGATCGATGTCAATGGCTTCAAAATGCCCGCTTATCGCTCTGCGCCAAAAGGTAAAACTGACTTACCTGTGGTGCTGGTAATTTCAGAAATATTTGGTGTGCACGAGTACATTGCCGACGTGACGCGTCGCTTTGCCAAAGCGGGATACCTAGCTATTGCACCTGAACTTTTTGTTCGTCAAGGCGACCCAAGCGCATACGGTGAAATTGCAAAACTGCAAGCCGAGGTGATTTCTAAAGTTCCCGACGGTCAGGTCATGGCCGACTTAGATGCAACCCTCGCATGGGCTGCAAAAAATGGTGGCGACATCAGCCACGCAGGTATTACAGGTTTTTGTTGGGGCGGGCGCATCACTTGGCTCTACGCCATGCATAACCCAAAGCTAAAAGCTGGCGTGGCTTGGTATGGACGCGTTGAAGGCCAAACCAACGCCAACAACCCAAAGCACCCTATCGACTTAGCCGCGTCTCTCAAAGCACCAGTGCTTGGTTTGTATGGCGAGCAAGACACCGGCATTCCCCTTAGCTCTGTGAACCGCATGAAAGACGCGTTGGCACAAGCCGCCACCAATTCGGCAGCCAAAGCTAGCGAGTTTGTGATTTACCCAGACTCACCACACGCGTTTCATGCCGACTACCGCACCAGCTACCGCGCACCCGCAGCAACCGATGGTTGGAACAGAGCGATCGCTTGGTTTAAACGTTATTTATAAAGCGCTATTTATACAAACACACACCTTACGCGGGGTTAGCAGCAAGGTTTCGCCTTCTTCAAACCCTTGTAGCGCGCAATCGGCCCCACCACAATGGCGCGGGTGGGTTGCGCCACGATGCACCAAAAGCAATGCACAAATGGGCTTGCGGGGTTTTCCTGTACCTCTTGCGTTGAACCCACTTGCTCGACGTAGCTTTTGTTTATCACCATCACGCGGTTGGCAACCTCTAAGACTTCTTCTTGCTCGTGGTCACAAAAATAGTGATTACGTTCAAGTCGTCATGCAGCCGGCGTAACCAGCGGCGTAGATCTTTGTGCGCCTTGGCATCGAGTGCGCCAAAGGGCTCGTGGCGTAACAACACTTTGGGTTCTATTGCCAGTGCGCGCTAAGGCGACGTGCTGACGTTGACTGCTTGAAAGTTGCGATGGACTCAACCGTTGGTGCAATGACAACCGACTGAGTCCAAGCATGCGTCAAGGAGCTAACTGCTGGAATAACTCGGTTGTCGAGTCTTACTTCAGCAACCTTAAAAATTGACGCATCAAAAAGCTGATTTAGGGCGCAAGGGCTTAGACCAACTCAAAAATCTTTGATTACATCGAAGATTTCTACAACCGACTTCGAAGCACTAGCACCTCGATCAACTCAGTCCCTATGAGTTTTAGCAGCAGCGCCAGACTGCGATATGAAAAGTGTTTAGAGGTTTGGGGGAATGCCATACATTTAAGTGAATTTATAAAGCGTTCAAAGGGATTTTGAGATACGCGATGCCATTACTTTCTTGAGGAGGCAACTGACCCGCTCTAATATTTACTTGAACAGATGGCAGGATCAAAACCGGCATAGCTAATGTTTTGTCTCGTTCAGTTCTTAGTTGAATAAATGTGGCCATATCCACACCGTCATGTAAATGAATATTTTTTGCACGTTGCTCAGCTACAGTTGTTTCAAAACATACATTTCTACTCTCTGGAGGGTAGTCATGACACATAAATAATCGCGTTGCATTTGCCATACTTAATATTTTTCTTGCAGACTCATAAAGCAACTTAGCGCTTCCACCTGGAAAATCACAACGTGCAGACCCCACGTCAGGCATAAACAAGGTATCGCCAACAAACACAGCATCGCCAACTTGATAGGCCATACATGCAGGCGTATGACCCGGAACAGAGATTGCCGTTAATTTTAGTTTTCCAATATCAATACTCTCTTTATCAGCCAAGAGCTTGTCAAACTGTTGCCCCGTCGGCACAAATTCAGACTCCAAATTAAATATTTCTTTGAAGACTTTTTGCACTACCGTAATTTTCTCACCAACCGCTGTTTTGCCACCTAAATGTGACTTCAAGTAAGGTGCAGCTGTGAGGTGATCGGCATGCGCATGAGTTTCTAATATCCATTGCACGGTTAGTTTTTTATTCCTAACAAATTCAATTACTTTATCTGCAGACTCTGAGGTTGTACGACCCGACTTTGGATCGTAATTGAGCACCGAATCGATAATGGCGCACGACGAACCTTCTTGTTCGTAAACGACATAAGTAATCGTCCAAGTGTCAGCATCGAAAAAGCCTTGAACAATTGGTATTTGTAAATCTGACACAAAAATCTCCGGTGAATAAGTAAATAATAATATAGGCAACTTATAGAAAAATAGCATGCAAATAGATTGGCTTCACTTCACACCTTGGTCCTCATTAGCGGGGGGCCTCTTACTTGGTATTTCTGCCGTTATTTTGTTTTTATATAGCGGCCGAATTCTTGGTGTCACTGGAATCATTGAGCGTCTAATTCCACCAGTTATAGGCGATACCGCATGGCGGATTTCTTTTTTACTTGGTTTGTTTATTTCACCAATCGTTGCGAAATTTTGTTTTCCAGAAGGCTGGCTAAATGCTCCTCAAATAGACGCGAGTTGGGGCATGATTTTGTTGGCGGGTTTATTCGTAGGGATTGGTACCCGCTGGGGAGCAGGATGCACAAGTGGCCACGGTATTTGTGGGCTTAGCCGTTTATCTATTCGCTCTGTCATCGCCACAATATCATTTATGACTAGCGGTTTTGTCATCGTATTTTTGACTCGTCATATTCTCTGAGATGCTAGCAATGCAGCGCACTATTGAATTTTTAGTTGGTTTGTTATTCGGCCTAGGATTGCTAGTTTCAGGCATGACAGACCCATCCAAAGTACTGGGTTTTTTAGATTTAGCCGGCAACTGGGACCCCTCACTCGCATTCGTAATGGGCGGTGCAGTCTGTGTTGGGTTGTTTGGTTTTTCATTGGCCAAGAAAAAACCATATACTTTTTCAGGTCAAACTTTTCATTGGCCCGAACTTTCCAAAGTCGATAGACCTTTGATTCTGGGTAGCCTACTATTTGGTGCTGGTTGGGGTTTAGCCGGTTTTTGTCCTGGTCCAGCATTAGTTTCCATGGCTACGGGTAATACAAAAGCGTTGATATTTGTTTTTGCCATGTTGATTGGCATGGTTTTATTTGAACATTTAGACAATCGACATAAACGACAGATGATTCATCAAGGGGAAGATTTGTGACTATTGCCTATCTGATTGAAACCTATGGAGATCATTTGATCCTGTCCATCGGTGGTGCAATCATTGGTCTAATTTTTGGTTTTAGCGCGCAACGTTCTAAATTTTGTGCTCGCGCTGCTGTCATTGAAGGATGTGAGGGTCAATGGGCCAATCGATTTTCAATGTGGATGTTTGCTTTTGGAATTGCCATATTGGCTTCACAAATACTAGTTTTAAATGATCTGTTAACTCCACAAAATTCACGTCATTTAGGTGCTGCCGGCAGCATGTCTGGCTCAGTTATTGGCGGCTTGTTGTTTGGTATTGGCATGGTCATGACACGTGGGTGTGCGAGTCGCTTGTTAATACTTTCAGCCAATGGCAATTTAAGAGCTTTACTTGCAGGACTTGTCTTTGCGGTCACTGTTCAAGCAAGCATCTCTGGACTTTTAGCTCCCGCACGTCGATGGGTCACATCGTTATGGATGATCGAAGGCGGAGCTGAGAGAAATTTACTCAACCAAATGCCTTCATGGATGGGGTTTTTGATTGGGGCTGTTTTTACGCTAATTGCAGTTTGGCGGATGACACGCTCAAGCGCTTCAGAAACATCATGGCGGGCCGGTGGAGCGTTGGTTGGCTTATGCATCGCTATGGGATGGGGATTTACACAAGCCATAGCGAATGTATCTTTCGAGCCAATAGCGATTCAAAGCTTAAGTTTCAGCAGTCCGTCAGCTGAATGGCTGATGCGAACACTATCAACAGAAACTGCCCCAAAGTTTGGATTTGACGCAGGCTTGTTACCCGGTGTTTTTGCTGGATCATTAATTGCCAGTTTGCTTTTCTCTGAATTCAAGTTTGAAGGATTTCAAACCGAAAACAAACTAGGACACTATTTAACTGGGGCTGTTTTGATGGGCTTTGGAGCTGTCAGCGCCGGTGGCTGCACTGTTGGCGCAGGGATGACGGGCGGCGTCATCTTTTCCAACACCGCATGGTTAACGCTTGCGTCCATCATTGCGGGTGCAACCTTGAGTTATAAATTTTTAAAATCAATTGGCGGTTCCACCTGAGCACACTGCGACATCGGGCACGCCAAATTTTCGCAAGATGCTGCCCATCGGACAAAAATTAGTGAATCCAAATTGAAACAAGTTGACTCCAACAAACGCTGTGAATGCGAGTGCCCAACGGCTGACAAAAATAGGGCTCTCTTCAAGCCCCAAAGCCAATGAGATCATGATAAATAAACCGGCAAAAATTCGGATGTAACGCTCAACAGTCATAACAAAAACCCCCTTTAATAATTAAACTTTTGCGAAGCCTTGGTTGGGCAGCACGCCCTCAAGCTTTGGCGTATTCAATTTGCGTGCACCCACCTTGCCCCCGTTAGCTTTCAACCATTGCTCGGCCACTTCCCATACAGGCTTTAAGTTTTGACCTTTAGCCTCTTCAGACACTGGCGCCCAACCAGCAACTTTGTACTTTTTATTTGCATCAATTAGCTTGCCCTTGAGGCGCATCTCACCGATGCGGCTTCCCATTTTTTCGTTGGGTCGGCAAACATATTCCAGCCCACCTACACGCACCATATCGCCGCCTTGCTGGTAATAAGGATCAGGGTTAAAGAGGTTGTCACACACGTCTTCTAAGATTGTTTTAATCGTCGAACCAGTCATTTCACTCACAGTTGCATAAGAGTAAGTGGTGGCGGTCATATCCATGAGCCACTCTCGCGTAATAGCTTGACCTGGCAAGAGTGATGTGCCCCAGCGGAATCCGGGGGAGAAGGCTATATCGGCTCCCTGTACATCCATCAAGGCATCAAGCAGAAGCTGGTCACCCGTTCCATTGAAATTACCGCGACGATATAACGTACCTTCTGTAACGGCGAGTTTTTCGTTCAACTTAGATTCATAGGGCGCTCGAATTTTGTTAATCAATGCGTCCATCTCTTTATCTGCGGGAAGCATATTGGCAAAAATTGGCAACAGCTTGTAACGGAAATCGGTCACACGTTTGTTCTTGACTTCAAAGTCCAGTACACCCAAAAATTTTCCATTCGAACCTGCATTGGTAACGATGGTTTTACCGCTCTTGTTATTGACCAATGTTGCCACTGGCATACCATCGTGCGTATGGCCACCCATGATGGCGTCAATGCCATTGACTCGACTTGCCATTTTCAAGTCCACATCCATGCCGTTGTGGCTAATCACGACTACCACTTGCGCGCCTTTGGCACGAGCCTCGTCCACCATTTTTTGCATATTTTCGTCTTGAATTCCAAATGCCCAATCAGCAACCATATAACGTGGATTTGCAATAGGTGTGTATGGAAAAGCTTGCCCAATAATGGCGCAAGGAACGCCATTCATTTCGCGAATGACATAAGGCTTAAAAACCTGATCACCAAAATCATTTGTCTTAATATTTTGCGCAACAAAATCTACCTTGCCTGCAAAATCTTTATTAACAATTTCTTGCACCCGCTCCATGCCATAGGTAAATTCCCAATGACCAGTCATTACGTCAACGCCCAACAATTTACAGACGTCCACCATATCTTGACCATTGGTCCACAACGAAGTTGCAGAGCCTTGCCATGTATCACCACCATCTAGCAGCAACGCACCAGGTCGACTGGCTTTTAACCTTTTAACCAAAGTTGCTAAATGAGCAAAACCACCGACTTTGCCAAAGCGACGTGCAGCGGTTTCAAAATTTAGATAGCTCATTCCATAGGCTTCTGCGCTACCGGGCCTTACGCCAGCTGTTTTCAACAAATGCTCACCTACAAGGTGAGGCAGATTACCTTTCATACTGCCAATCCCCAGATTAACACTGGGCTCCCGGAAGTAAATAGGTTTTAGTTGCGCATGGCAGTCGGTCATGTGAAGAAACGAAACTTGACCGAATTTCGGAATACTGTAAAGACCATCTGCAGCAACACCTGCATCAGTTTGCGCAAAAGCGTTCATATTTAAGCCCGCCATGCTGCCTGCCCCCATGACCTGCATAAATTCACGTTTGGTTAAGTTCATATCAGCACCTGCTTATTTAATTCGCGTTAAAAAGCCGCAGCCGATCACTCAGGCTGCGGCTGGGAAAGTAATTATTTGTTAACTGGCGAAGCTGGATCGAGCAACAAAGCCATCACATGTTTGATTTGTGCCTCAGTCAATATATCTTTATGACCGAACCGCGGCATGCTGGAGCATGCGTTGTAGGCACGCGCATTTTGCAACTTACCCCATGTGTATTCCACAATTGGTTTAGCCTCTGCGCTATTGGGATTAGCCACTCCGCGAATCTTGCCGTAGTTGTAAAGACTTGGTCCAAGCGTGCCATACGACAGTTCTTGCTTACTGATTTGGTGACAGTTATAACAATTGCCGCCGTTTGCAGAGTCAGCTTTATCTGTCCATGTTTTACCTGCACCACTTTGAGCAATTTTCTCACCCTCTTTAAAGTCACCTAAATACTTTCCATCAGATGGTGGCTTTATAGTTTTTAAATTACGGGCTTCAATTTCGGCGGTAGTTTTTGAATCTAGAGCAACACCGATGCGATCTGACTCAGCGCACAAGCGGTTGTCTTCATCAAGGCTCAAACGGTCAAGCTTGGCCTGACCTTGATCACGAAATGAACGATTCAGAATGTCTTGAGTTAATTTATCAAGCTCAACACTAGATGGCATTGGCGCAGCACAAGCAGCAAGTAAACCAGTAGCAATTACGCTTAAAGCGAATTTAAATTTTCGATTCATGATTGGTTATCCTTATCGCTTAATGGCTGGGGCAATGGCTTCACCACCTTTACCGTTCACACCCATATAAACACCTAAGGCGATGGTGGCCTCGCTTCCAAACAAGGGGTATGGAAAACGCTGTTGACGATAACAATCATTTAAGCGTAATTGGGCTCCCCACATTTGACCGTTAGAAACGCGGTACGCGGGCCATGCACCAAAGCCATTTCCTGCTCCTGGATTTTTAGTGAGGTTAGGCAAGTCTTGCAAACGAATACGCTTGTCATCTTGCGCGTGGCATGTTGAACAAGCAAAGTCGTGTGGACCACCACGCATAAAGAATAAGCGTTTGCCCACTTCATACATCTTGCGTTCTTCGACGTGACTTTGTGACAAGTTGAACTTCATGCCTTTTGACTCAGCAGAAATCCACGTTGCAATCGCTGTTACATTGCTTTGCTCACCTCTGCCAAACGGTGTTTTTGCAATTTCTTCTGCGTTAAATCCTTGTAACTCTTGCATGCAAGTTACTAGACGCGACTCCAAGTCTTGAACACGGCCGGTATCCGCAAAGTAGCGTGGCAACTCAACCCAAGCCCCTTTAATGACACCCGCGCCTTTACCTAAATCACACTTTTCAAGCGATGCATTTTTGGGGCCACGCTTTTGCTTCCAAAGACTCTCACCTTTAGCCTCAAACAAATCTGCGGGATTCCCGTCTTGCAGCATTTGCCGATATTCGGCAATGCTGTCTGTTGATGATTTTTGCGCGAGCGCAAAAGCTGAAAAGCCAATAACCCCTAATGCAAGCGCTAGCTTTTTCATGATCTTTAAGCAACCGTTGCTTCGTCAGTACGGGTGTCGCCCTTATTGTCTTTCCAAACAACTCCTACTTTGTCACCTGCCTTGGCGCCCTTAATAGTGAACTGTAGAAACGGGTTTTTCGACACCGCAGGGCCCCATTCAGCTGTCATCACAGTTTTGCCGTTAAGCGTAGCTGTAACGTCTTGAATATGCCATGCAGGAATAATTTTTCCATTGCCATCTTTACGTTGACCGGATTCCATTTCGTGGCTCATCAAAACACGAATAGTTGCTTTATCGCCAGCTGCTTGGGCGCGAATGCGCATTGGATCTGCCATTTTTTATCTCCTAATGAATCTAAATTAGCCGCCGCAGCCGCCGAGTGTCACTTTGACTTCTTTCTTAGCAAAGAAAGCTTTTCCATCATTGGTAATTGCAATGGCGTAAACATCAGACGACTGGCCCATCTTGGCGCGAGTCGCGAAGTTAGCCTCAACTTCAGGGGATACATTAAACATTGCAATCAATGCAGATGGGTTTTTCTCTACTAACAACATCATGCGCTTCACGTTGCCCAAGCTAGTGCTCACACCTAAAGGCACCACAGCACCGTTTTCAGCAATATCGGGACCAGTGATAGTTACGTCTTTACTTTCTACAGGCGCTGAACCGCCCATCGCCTTTACGGCTTCAGCGACGCTCTTTGCATCGAACGCTGCCTTTTCAAACGCTTGAACGTATTGGGGGAACAGGCCAGTAGAAGCCAAAAGGCCTGCTACAGCAGCGCTGCGCTTTATAGTCTCACGACGAGTTTGCATTGATGTGCTCCTAAAAATGAATTTGAAGTTATTTTGCCGCACCGGCGGCTAACCAGTTAGCAATGGTTTTAATGTCGCTGTCTGGCGCGGTTTGAGCGGGCATCGGAATGGCACCCCAAACACCAGCACCACCAGCCTTAATTTTGGTCGCTAAATAGTCCGTTTTACCGGTGTATTTTTTTGCAATTTCATTAAAGCTGGGCCCCACCACTTTACGGTCTTGTGCATGACAGGCTGTACAGGTGTGTTTGGTTAACAGAGCCAAAGCCGGATCAGCCACTTTAGCGGCCGGCTTAGTTGAAGTAGCTGAGTTAGTTGAAGCCGATCCTAGCGAGGCAGACTTGTTCTCTGGTAAGGCTGTATTTGCACCGTGCTGTTGGCCAACTAAGCGATTTTGTTCGGCTAAGTTTCCATGCGCGTTGCGGGCGTAATCGGGCAACATAGAAGCAACTTTTGCCTCAGGTATGCAGTCTTTCATGCAAGCCACATTCGCAGTATCCGGTTTCCCAGTTCCATTAAATTCTTTGCCTGGCCACATACCGTGCTTTGTAGTCATGCCATTGCGGTTGGGCATACGTTTTTGAACATCAGCAATGTTTTTATCAGACAAAACAAAGTTGTCTGGCACCACATTAGCCAAACTCAACAAGTACGCTGTGACTGCATAAACCTCGTCAGGCTTTAAAGACTTAGGCGCCGTCCATGGCATTGCGCGATTGATGTAGTCCCACAAAGTGGAAACGCTCGCAACTTTCATGATTGTGGTGCGACCTGGATAATCAGCCCGCTTCAAGTTGGCCACATTTCCAGTTTTGATGTCATCAGCCGTTGTACCGCCAATTAAAGGACTAAACACTTCATTGGACTCGCCAAAAACACCATGACAGTGAGCGCACTTAGCCTCCCACAAGTCCTGACCTTTTTCAACAGAACCAGAACCAACGGGCAGCCCCTTGAAGTCCGGACGCACATCAATATCCCATGCTGCTATTTCTTTAGCGGTGGCAGGACGCCCCACGCCAGGGTAGGACGAGCTTTGAGCGCTAACAGATCCTGCAACAAATAATAAGGCTGCGGTCAAAAAGACTTTACGAAACTTGGACATTTTTGACCTCCCCATTTTCTTGTACCAACCAAGATTGGATGGCGTTGTTGTGATAGATCGAACGCGTACCGCGAGCTGCACGCAAGTGTTTGTAAGTCGGCTGAACAAAGCCCGTTTCATCCGTCGCACGACTTTGAATGATGGCTGGCTTGCCATCCCAAACCCAATCGATATTGAAGCGCGTCAGCGCCTTGCTGAGCACGGGAGTTTCCAAACGCGCTTGTCGCCAGTTTCGTCCCCCGTCAACTGAAACGTCTACTTTTTTCACCTTGCCACGTCCCGACCAAGCAAGTCCAGTGATGTTGTAAAAACCTTTGTCCAACAAAACTTGTCCGCCAGAGGGCGTAGTCACAACGCTCTTGCATTCTTGAATGTTGGTGTACTGCCTATGTTGTCCATCGGGCATCAAGTCCATGTAGTGAACAGCCTCATCCTTTGCTGCATAAGGCATATCACCCACTTCGATACGGCGCAAATACTTCACCCAACTCACACCTTGAATACCTGGCACTATGAGGCGCAGGGGGTATCCGTTCTCAGGTCTCAGCATTTCACCGTTTTGACCATAAGCCACCAGAACTTCACCCGATGTAATCACGCTCATTGGAATGGTGCGAGTCATAGAAGATCCGTCACCACCTTCGGCCAAAATAAATTTACCGTTCTTTAAATCAGCACCGGCAATTTCTAATAAGGTGATTAGAGGTACGCCTGTGAACTCACTACAAGAAATCATACCGTGCGTGTATTGCACAGTAGGAACCGCCACATTACCCCACTCTACAGCTGTGTTGGCTCCGCATTCGATAAAGTGAAAGCGAGAGACAGAGGGCAATCGCATGATTTCGTCCATGGTGAAAACTTTAGGCGATTTCACCATTCCGTTAATCATGAAGCGATGCTTTGATGGGTCAATATCCCACCAACCTTGATGGTGACGCTCAAAATGCAAACCACTAGGCGTAACGATTCCAAATAAAGATTGCAAAGGCGCAAACGAAACTGAGGCTTGAGTGGTTTGCGTCAAGCCTGGGCTTTGACGACGCTGCACGTTTATCTCGTATTTCGAAGGTTTGCCATAGCCACCCTCGCTTGCAACACCTTGACCAAGTCCCGTGGCGTGTTCTGGCAAATTCAAAATATTTGGATCACCGCCCTCAGCGGGTACAGGATTTCCTTGTGCCAATGCAACTGGCGCGGCAACACCAGCAGCCGCAGCAGCAAACGCGTTACGTATAAAGCTTCGACGCCCTGCTTTACTTTCTGCGATGACGGTGCTTATACCGTTTTTATCTAAAAAATTTTCAGGCGCTTTTAGAACTCGACCTGATTGAATGCCATCTGATGTTTTCACAGACAGTCCTTCCATACTTCAGTTATATATCAATATTCACTAATATAAATCATCTCGCATGCGTCTTACTTCGGGTTTACACGAATCGCATACGACTTAACGAAATTTGTAGTGCTGTTTGTTCAAGACAGCCGCTACCGCACTCGTGTCTTCCGGGAAAAATCCAAGATTCAATTCCGTGTTGCAGTACTCGACCATGCCGCGTAAAGCTCCCGCTGTATTTATTCGGCCTTTAGGTTTGTAAATAGCGCTTCCGTCGCCGCCAACGCGTCGAATATGGCATTCGTTGCATTTATTTTCAGAAATTAATTTCTCACCCAAATGCAAGTCAGCATCCTTGAACAACGGATGCTGTTGTGCTTGAACGGCAGTAACAATCATCCAACTAAATATTGCAATCCACTTTTTCATGTTTCGGATCCTTTCGTCATCAACTCTGTTACAGCAACTCAGGTTTTAACACTTTATAGCGACGCCCAGTTTTATCGAGTGACTGCATTACTTCAGAACGAACTAAAGCCGCTACTTCACGACTAACTGTTTCAAGCTTGAGGTCGAGCATGGCACCCATGTCATCTCGAGCAAACAAAGTGGCAGTTCCGTCACCAGACACATCATGCATTTTGCGAATTAAGCTACCAACCCGCTGCCGAGCAGAACCAAAATTGAGGTCGGCCAACCAGTCATCCGCTTGCTTCAACGCACTCTGCCACTTCTTCATCAATTCATGATGCAACCTAGGGCTATTTGCACCTAGTTGATGAATTACATCAACAGGAATTCGGCACAACGAAACCTCGCTTAGAGCCACCGCTTGTGAGTCGTAATGACCCGTGGCTAATGCCTCAAGTCCAGCTACATCACCAGGTAGCAAAACACGCACAACTCGCTCTCTCCCATCAGAAGACAGGCGAACCAACTTAAGCATTCCCTGTCGAAGCGTAAAGATGCCACGTTCGGGCGTCATCTCCTCATATAGCGTTTGGCCCGCCCGATAAATCAAGTCATCAATAGGGGCATGAATTAGACTGAAGTCTTGTTCATTTAAATTAGCGAACAACACCATGTCCCGAATTCCACATTTACGGCAATCAGATGTACCCCGCCAAGCTGAATCTGTTTTTATAGGAATCATGTGCGCCCTGAATGAACGGCCTTACGCGCAAGCGCTAGTTGCTCGTCTAAATATGCACCATAAAAATCGGGCAAATAAGCACCCGTTAACCGAGTAGCCACCTCACGACCTTGATGCCCATAAAACAAAACAGTCGGGGCTATTTTTATCTCCTGGCGGCGAACCCATGCGTCATGTGTGCGTGTCATTCCATCGAAGTCAACAATAGATGTTGAATCACGCATGTCAATCTGCACGACATGCAGACCCGAGGCACGCAAAGGATTTAAATAATTTTCACGAACTACTTTGCAAAATGAACAACCGTGCAAACTAACCATCACAACCAGCGGCTGTTTCGCGCGTAATGCATCATTCAATGAAGTAATTAAAGAGTTTGTGACTGGCAACATAACTGGTGCTGCTTTGCCGGCAAAGCTCCACCCAAAGCCAATACCTGCGCATATCAGACGCTTAATATTATTTCGTCGCTCAATAAAAGATGGCATCACTTTGCCTCTTGCTCCATTAATAAATAAGTGTTGTAGGCGTTCATTCGATTGGCCGATTTAAATAATGGCATTTTTTCAAAACGTTTCCAATCAGTAGATTCATATGCACTCTCAAAGGGTTCCATCTCTTTCGCTGCACGCCCCATTACTTGCCGCAAGTAAATTAAATATTCACGAGTTAATGTCATATCACTCTTAGCGTCGTTAGAAATAGGGCCATGTCCTGGAACTACCCAACGTGCGTCAAATTTAAGTAAATTTTCCAACGATTCAATCCAATGACGACTATTCGCTTGCCCAACAAATGGAATGCGATTTCTAAAAACCAAATCACCAGCAAACAAAATCTTTTGAGCGGGCAAATACACTACCAAGTCCTCTGCCGTGTGGGACGGCCCTACTGGATGAATTTCAAATTTAACCCCACCTACAATCAATGATTTAGACGTTTCTAGCCATTCATCCGCAGACACCAAACGTGTTTTTTCATCTACCCATGGCCATAAATCTTGTCGCGAAGCCTCTAAACGTAAGCGTGCGGTATCGGATGTTAAATATTCGCGTGCAGCTCCATGCGCAACGACGCGAGCACCAGCATCTTTGAACACTTGTAAACCATAAATATGATCTGCGTGATAGTGGGTTAAGACAATGGTGTGAATTGGCTTTGAGGTGACCTTTGCTATTTCCGCCATCAACCGACGTGCGAGTTCCGGTGAGCCCAATGCATCTATGACAACGACACCCGCAGGTGTTACAACAAATCCGGCGTTTGAAATGAAGTTTTGATTTGCTGAAGACCCCAGTTCCGAAAGCCCTTGAACGTAATAAACATTGGGAACTACAGTTTTTGCCTGCATAAACGGTCGGACGATGCTCTGTGAGAGCGCAAGCGGTAAGACACAAGTCAAAAATAATCCAGTTAACACCGAACTGTTAATAAATTTACGCATCACAAAAAACCTTTTCTTAAGCAGCACATCATGACGATTGATGTAAATCAAAACGACTAGGTAGCTGAGCCCTTAGCATAGACCAAATATAAGCGTAGACTGAATCATATGAATTTCAATACTCTCAATGAAACTTATGGTGAGCCCGTTGTACTTGCTGCAGGTGGTTTATTGATTGGATTACTCTTTGGTTTTTTTGCACAGCGCTCTCGCTTTTGCCTGCGTGCCGCTGTCATCGAATTTTGGCACCAGAAATTTGGCGAAAAACTCTCCGTTTGGTTACTGACCTTTTCTGCTGCTGTCATTGCCATTCAGGCACTCATAGTTGCTGGTTTGTTAGATGTTTCCACGACACGTCAATTAGCAACTCGCGGCAGCATTTCTGGCTCACTTTTAGGCGGACTTCTCTTTGGCGCAGGCATGATCATGACCCGGGGATGCGCAAGTCGTTTACTCATCCTTTCTGCCAACGGCAATTTACGCGCTTTACTTTCTGGACTCGTATTTGCGGTTACAGCGCAGTCCGCACTTTCCGGTGCGTTGTCACCACTGCGAAGCGAAATCACAAGTTGGTGGACTATCGAGGGAGGATCCAGCCGCGACTTACTCGCCATTTTGGGATGGAACAACACAACCGGATTAGCAATCGGATTAATTTGGCTCCTAGCTGCGCTTTACTTCACCACGCGAACAAGTCAGCGCGCCTGGATGTGGATTGGTGGAATCGGCACGGGTATTAGCGTTGCGCTGGCTTGGTGGTATTCATTTCGCGTATCACAAGCGTCATTTGAAGTGGTCCACATACAAGGCATCACGTTCAGCGGACCATCTGCTGAATGGTTGATGCGGATCTTGGCCCCCAATCCACCAGTTATTGGATTTGACTTTGGCTTGTTACCCGGTGTTTTCTTGGGTTCATTTATATCAGCGTGGTTAGGCAGCGAATTTAAATTAGAAGGCTTTAAAGATGGATACGCCATGCGGCGCTATATCGTGGGCGCCATACTCATGGGGTTTGGAGCCATGCTGGCAGGAGGATGCGCCGTAGGTGCAGGGGTAACAGGGGGAGCAATCTTTGCATTAACTGCTTGGCTTGCATTGATTGGCATGTGGATAGGCGCCGGCATCATCGATAGGTGGCTAGATGCCCCACCTGTCAGTGCTCCAACGTTAATGCAACCATAAATCACGCTTCAATACGCGATAGTTTTAATCAGTTGGGCTAGCGTTATCACTGGGTAAACCCCGTGATAACGCTTTTCCTTTTTCGATATATTACTAGATACTGATTGATTCTTCTTGCACAACGAGGTATCCATGAAAATATCCCTATCAAACCCGCAGCGTTTGCTGTACTTGGCAGTTTTGTCATTCTGCTTTAGTTCCGGTGCACTGGCCCAACAAACTGCCACCCAGTTACACAGCCGTGCAACTGCAGCTATGTGCGCAAACTGTCACGGCACGGATGGGCGCACGATCGAAGGGTCAGCTATTCCATCGCTAGTTGGAATGCCCAAAGAATATATGGTCCTTCAAATGAAGGCATTTAAAGACGGCAGTCGCCCAGCAACGGTAATGCACCAAATCACAAAGGGCTTGACTGATGCCCAAATCGACACCATTTCTAGCTACTACGCAGCTACCAAGCGTTAATTAAGGATTCGTCATGAAACGTCGCAGTTTTGTTCAAGCCTCTTTGGCTGTTGGTTCCATGGGTGCACTCGGCAGCATGTTAGGTTGCGCCTCGGTTGGACGCGTTCCAGAAAAAGCGCGTGTTGTTGTCGTAGGTGGCGGCTATGGTGGCGCAACTACAGCGAAGTACGTTCGCATGCTGTCGAACTACCAAATTGATGTCACATTAATCGAACCCAACGGCGAGTTCGTCTCATGTCCAATTTCAAATTTAGTCATCGGCGGAAGCAAGTCGATGGCAGACATCACAACACCTTATGACAAACTATCTGGCAAGCACGGCGTCAATATCGTGCGTGACTACGTTGCGAGCATCGATGCGGCGAAGAAGACAGTGACATTAGCAAGCGGCCCAACAATTCGCTACGACAAGCTGGTCATGTCGCCAGGCATTGATTTGATGTTCAACACCGTCGAAGGTTTAAAAGATGCAAGTACTTCGGGGCAAATCTTGCAAGCCTGGAAAGCTGGGCCAGAGACGATGGCTTTGCGAAAGCAACTTGAATCAATGCCTGACGGTGGTGTTTTTGCCATCACCATCCCTGAAGCTCCATACCGCTGCCCTCCTGGACCTTATGAACGCGCCAGCCAAGTAGCGCACTACTTCAAACAACACAAACCAAAATCTAAAGTGCTGATTTTGGATGCCAATGCCGACGTCACATCTAAAGGGCCCTTGTTCAAAAAATTCTGGGCAGACAACTACAAAGGCATCTTGGAATACGTGCCGCAGCACAAAGTTATGGCAGTTGATGCCAAGACCAATACTTTGAAATTCGATGTGCAAAACGACGTCAAAGCTAACGTGTTGAACGTGTTACCAGCTATGCGCGCTGGCGGTATCGCCGTGCAATCTAACTTAGCCAACGTAAATTCTCGTTGGTGCGGCGTTCACTATCAAACGTTTGAATCGACACAAGCCAAAGACGTCCACGTTATAGGTGATTCGATCATGTTGGCCCCTCTTATGCCGAAATCTGGACACATGGCTAACTCACACGGGAAAGTCACTGCAGCAGCTATCGTTGCCCAACTCTCAGATATGCCGGTTAACCCAGCGCCATTCTTGAGTAATACCTGCTACAGCTTTGTAAACGACAAACTGGTGGTTCACGTTGCATCCGTCCACCAATATGACGACAAAGATAAAACCTATAAAACCGTTCCCGGATCCGGTGGCGTTTCCACTGCACCTAATGAACTGGAAGGTATTTATGCTTGGAACTGGGCACAAAATATTTGGGCTGACAGCTTGATGTAATTACTTATGAAAAACATCAACCGACTCATCAGCAGAGCAGTCTTAACGCTCGCGTTAGCTACTGGGCTTTCGACTGCACTCGCTCAAGATATAAAAGTGGCGTATCACGTCAATACAGGCGTTGAAACATCGGCAGCAATTTTGGGCAACGTACGCAACCACTTAGCGGCAGATCCCAAGGCCAAAATTGTTGTTGTCACGCACGGACCTGGCATTGATTTTTTACTTGACGGCGCAAAAGACTCCAAAGGAAGAGAGTTCACCGGAGTAGTTGCAGACTTGGCAGGCAAAGGCGTTCAATTTCGAGTGTGTAACAACACACTGACATCACGCAACATTGACCCAAGTAAAGTTTCAATGGATGCCAAAATTGTTCCCTCAGGCGTCGCCGAGGTTGCAAGATTGCAATCCAAAGAAGGATTTGTTTATCTCAAACCCTAACAATAGAATCGCATTAAAAACGTATCAGTGAGGAACGTCGCTATCGATCGCAATTTGTGTACAAACCGCGCGGCATAAAGTAACCACACGATCGTTAATGATTCGGTAATAAATTTGAACCCCGTCTCGCCGACGACCCAGAATTTTGGCTTTAAACAATGTGTTTAAGTGTTGAGACATATTGGGTTGGGTTGTATTTATTTCTTCGAGCAACTGACCCACATTTTTCTCTTCGCCACACAAACAATTAATAATTTTTAAACGCATCGGCGCTGACATTACCCTAAACGTTTCCGCAGCCAAGTGAAACATGGCATCAATTTCTTGTCCATGTATTGTCGGAGTTTTCGTTATTTTCTTCGGTGCTTTAGTTGCTTTTCGCGAAGCCGATGACTTCACCTGTACCGATTTTTTAACGGGTGTTTTTTTTGTCTTGATAGTTGCCATAGTTTTAAAGGATATCACCAAGATAGCTCTCTTATTGTGGCTTGCAAGTCTTGCGCCCACTCACGTCGGTTTCGCCCTTGCGCGTTTTGCGGCTCGCCGTAGTGCACCTGCGCCAGCAAAGGTGGCGCACACAGGGTGCGCCAAAGCGAGCTGATTAACGTGTCGTCCGCGTGATAGCAAGGCGCCAAACTGCGTTGCTCAGTTTGTGCCTCGACAAATTGCAACGCAATAGGCTGAATAGGCGCATCAGCAGAAATAGCGGCCTGCAACAAATTGGCATGAAACGGCA
>CAZEAQ010000002.1:0-1379 GCA_964510145.1 uncultured Bordetella sp. | reverse complement strand
GTGCCGTCAGCCAAAGCGGCGCGCAAAGCATCGCGATCGCGTTGTTGACGCAGCGGTGGGGTTAGTCGCGCGCGACTGTCAAAGTAGCCAATGTCGTGATCGCTTAAGTGCAGCGAATTGATGCTGACATCAGCAGTCACGTTGAGGCCTTCTTTTTTAGCCGCACGAACTAATTCGACGCCTTCTGCACTTGAAATTCGACACAAATGAACACGCGCTTTGGTGCTGCGCATTAAAGCGAAGATGGTGTGCAACGCAATCGTTTCAGCAGCCACGGGCACACCACTCAAGCCCAAGCGCGTGGCAAGCGGCCCACTGGCAGCAACACCTTTACCCAAATGCATTTCTTGCGGGCGCAACCAAACGGTGTAACCAAAGGTGGCTGCATATTGCAAAGCGCGTTGCAACACTTGCGTGTTTTCTAAAGGCACTTCAGCTTGACTAAAGCCAATACAACCTGCATCGGTCAAGTCCGACATTTCCGTCAAGACTTCACCTTTCAGTTCGCGCGTCAAAGCACCTAGCGGAAAGACGCGAGCGCGATGAAGTTTTTCAGCGCGAAACTTCAGCATTTCAATCAAGCCGGGCTCATCTAGCACTGGGTCTGTATCTGGCGGGCACACCAAACTGGTGACACCACCTGCCACAGCCGCTTTGAGCTCGGACTCGAGCATGCCCTCGTGTTCGTAGCCGGGCTCACGCAGACGCACTTGTAAGTCGACTAAGCCGGGTGCAACGATGCAGCCCTTCGCGTCGATGGTGTGTTCTGCTTTAAAGCCGGTTGGTAACTTCTCGCCCTTTTGCACAATCGCCGCAATGCGACCGTCTGCAATCGCGACATCTGCGATGTGGTCAAAACCAGAGGCTGGGTCAATCACACGACCTTGTTGAATCAAAATATTCATGCTTCATTCCCCGCCACGATGGACATGACCGCCATGCGCACCGCAATGCCAAAAGTCACCTGCGACAAGATGACACTTTGCGGTCCATCGACAACCGCAGAGTCAATTTCGACACCTCGGTTAATCGGTCCCGGATGCATGACGATAGCGTCGGGCTTGGCGAGTTGCAGCTTTTCTTGTGTCAGTCCAAACGACTTGAAATATTCTTGACTAGAAGGCAGCAGCGCACCGCTCATGCGCTCGTTCTGCAAGCGCAACATGATGACCACATCGCAATCTTTGATGCCCTCTTCTAAGTTATTGAACACCTTCACACCCATGGCAGACAAATCGCTTGGCACCAAAGTTTTGGGGCCAACCACACGCACCTCAGCGCAGCCGAGTGTGGTGAGTGCGTGAATATCTGAACGCGCCACGCGCGAGTGCAACACATCGCCCACGATGGCCACGGTGAGATTGGTGAAATCTTTTTTG
>CAZEAQ010000001.1:20945-51778 GCA_964510145.1 uncultured Bordetella sp. | reverse complement strand
CAAATCGGACAGATCGGTGATGGCTTAGTTTGGGTCACCGAAATTAATCGTGCCGTGTTTTTGTATAAATCAGTGGCAGGCCCTATCGAAAGACCCTAGCTTTAGTAGCCGGGTTTAGCGCCCGGGCGGCGCTTTGAAAAAAGTCCAGCGGTTCGAGCGCCCTGCTTTTGGAAACGTTCACGACGCGCCACTTTAGGGTCCACCTTTAATGGGCGATAAATTTCAACTCGGTCTAAATGTCTAAGCTTTTGATCTGGCGACACTGACCGCCCCCATATGCAAACGCTATAGTTTTCAGGCTGTGTTAAGTCAATTTCTTGGTGACGCTTCAACACGCCTGAATGCTCCAACGCGTTTAAAACTGTGCTTTCTGCATCGAGCTGGATTACTTGTTCATCCACCACGCGAGGCTTTGGTGAATACATCACCGTAATTTGCAATAAGTCAGGCATCTGGCGTGTAAACCTGTTCTGCACGCTTAACAAATGCATCAACCAAAGTGGCAGCAATTTTGTCGAACAAGGGGCCAACAAGAGCGCCGAACATGCTTTCAAAGCTGTAATTCAGAGTGAGTTCCACGCGACAAGCTCTTTGGGGTAACTGCGTGGCGGGGTCTATCAAAGGGTGAAAGTCCCAAGTGCCATCCAAATGCTGAAATGGCCCATTCATCAATTCGAGCTTGACTTGTCTGGCTGGAATATGAACATTTTTGGTCGTAAAACTTTGATGAAATCCAGCTAGCGCCATTCCAATTTCAGCCACCATGCCGTCAGGCGTGCGCTCAATTACTTTGGCCTTGTCGCACCATGGCAAAAATTCAGAATAACGATCAACTTCAGTGACAAGATTGAACATCTCTTCGGCACTGAACCAGATAAGTACGGACTTGTGAACAGTTTTCATAGAATGGTCTGCATTGTAAGAAGCTTGACCGACCCCCTATCTCCCAAATGGCCACCAAAAAACCCGCATCCACATCCTCACGCATCGCCGACAACAAGAAGGCTGCGTACAACTACTTCTTCGAAGAAAAATTCGAGGCCGGTATGGTGCTAGAAGGATGGGAGGTCAAAGCTGCACGCGAGGGCAAAGTTCAACTCACGGACGGCTATGTGGTCATACGCGATGGCGAACTTTTTTTAATTGGCTGCCAAATTAATCCGTTGCACACGGCTTCAAGCCATGTCACGCCAGACAATGTTCGTACCAAAAAATTGCTGATGAAAAAAGATGAAATCAAACGTCTGATTGGCAAAGTCGAACAAAAGGGCCACACGCTCGTGCCTATAAATTTGCATTGGAAAAACGGCAAGATCAAATGCGAAATTGCGTTGGCCAAAGGTAAGGCCGAGCACGACAAGCGAGACACCATCAAAGACCGTGAAGGCAAGCGTGAAGTGGAACGCGCAATGAAGTCGCGTCACCGCTAAAACCTACTTTTTCTTTCGAGGCGGCAAACCCGTGTGCTGCGTGAGCACAAGACCTTTTGATGGACTATTGCGTTTCGCTGTCACCGTACTGTTCTTGCGACGCGCACTTGTATAAGCGCCATCTGTTTGAGGTTGATACGTAGGAATTAAATGGTGTTTGCCGTTGCCAATTAAGTCAGCGCGCCCCATCGCTTTTAAAGCTTCACGAAGCAAAGGCCAATTGTTGGCATCGTGGTAGCGTAAAAAGGCTTTGTGCAGACGACGACGACGTTCACCACGCACAATATCTACCGACTCGCTACTCCTCGTCACTCGCCCTAAGGGGTTTTTTCCTGAGTGATACATGGCTGTCGCGGTCGCCATGGGGCTTGGGTAAAAAGTTTGAACTTGATCAGCTCGAAAGCCATTGCGTTTGAGCCACAGCGCTAAGTTCATCATGTCTTCATCGCTCGTGCCTGGATGGGCCGCAATGAAATACGGAATTAAAAATTGCTTCTTACCCACCTCGGCGCTGTATTTGTCAAACATTTGTTTGAACTTGTCGTAGCTACCAATGCCGGGTTTCATCATCTTTGAAAGTGGCCCACCCTCGGTATGTTCGGGCGCAATCTTTAAGTAGCCCCCGACATGGTGTTGCACCAGCTCTTTGACGTATTCAGGCGACTTCACAGCCAAGTCGTAGCGCAGGCCCGAGCCAATCAAAATTTTCTTTACGCCTTTTAGTTCGCGCGCGCGGCGATACATATGAATGAGTGAGCTATGGTCGGTATTTAAATTCTGACAAATACCCGGGTAGACGCAACTTGGTTTGCGACAGGCTGCCTCGATCTCAGGGCTTTTGCACCCAATGCGATACATGTTGGCGGTGGGTCCGCCCAAATCAGAAATAACGCCGGTGAACCCTGGCACCTTATCGCGAATATCTTCAATTTCGCGAATCACAGAATCTTCACTTCTGCTTTGAATAATTCGCCCCTCGTGTTCAGTGATGGAGCAAAACGTGCATCCACCAAAACAACCACGCATGATGTTGACGCTGAAACGAATCATTTCCCATGCTGGAATTTTGGTTTCACCATCGTGCCCGCCCTTGGCATCGGCATACACAGGATGCGGACTACGGGCATAAGGCAAATCGAACACATGGTCCATCTCGGCAGTGGTTAACGGAATGGGCGGCGGGTTGACCCAAACGTCTCGCGCGGTATTTCCCTCACCATGCGCTTGCACCAATGCGCGTGCGTTGCCGGGGTTTGTTTCTAAGTGCAAAACGCGATTGGCGTGTGCATATAAAACCGGGTCCGATTTCACCTGCTCATAAGAAGGCAGTCGAATCACACTGCGCTCACGGGGAGGCACCTGTAACTTGCCTTTGCCCTGCAATCCAAAAAAATTCAAAGGGGAAATTTGTGTCTCGGGCTGGTTTTCAGCTTGAATCTTGGCCTGTTCGCTCACCATCAAATAAGGGTTGACGTGCGCTTCAACACGACCTGGAACATCGACACTGGTGGAGTCAATTTCAAACCAACCTTCTGGGGTTTCACGTCGCACAAATGCTGTGCCACGAACGTCTGTGATGGCTTGAACGGGTTCTTTCGCTGCGAGACGATGCGCAATTTCAACAATCGCCCGCTCTGCGTTGCCGTACAAAAGTAAATCACATTTGCTGTCCACCACGATGGATCGACGCACTTTGTCCGACCAGTAGTCGTAATGCGCAATGCGACGCAACGACCCCTCAATACCCCCCATCACAATCGGCACGTCGTTGTAGGCTTCTTTACATCTTTGGCTATAAACCAGCGCCGCACGATCGGGGCGTTTGCCCCCGATATCGCCCGGGGTATAGGCGTCATCGCTGCGAATTTTTCGATCCGCCGTGTAACGGTTAATCATCGAATCCATGTTGCCTGCGGTCACGCCAAAGAACAGATTGGGTTTACCCAACACTTTGAACGGATCGGCGCTTTGCCAGTCAGGCTGGGCGATGATGCCCACCCGAAAACCTTGGTTCTCTAGCATGCGACCAATCACCGCCATGCCAAAGCTTGGGTGGTCAACGTAGGCGTCGCCCGTGACGATGATGATGTCGCAACTGTCCCAGCCAAGCTGATTCATTTCCTCGCGACTCATGGGTAAGAACGGCGCAACGCCAAAGCGTGCGGCCCAGTACTTGCGGTAACTGGTTAGCGGCTTGGCGTTTCGAGGAAAAAGGGAGACGTCGGTGAAGGCATTCATGCTGGACTCAAGTGTAAGAGCAGCCCTATGCCCCCAGCGATTGCACGGTTAGCGGCTCAGGCCAAAGATGCGACATGACGACTTGCGCCTGTTGCACATCATTGCCGCTGGTAAAGAACTGCACTCGGCCCTTACGCGCAGGGTCTGCAGCGTGTTCGCTGAGACGCCGCGAGAGCTCGCGAGCCACCGCATCCGCTGGATCGATCAAACTCACCGACTTACCCGCAACGCGCTGAATAACGTCGCTTAAGAATGGGTAGTGGGTACAACCGAGCACCAACGTGTCAGCCCCTTGCGCAAGCAAAGGCTCAACATATTGACGCACCCATTGCTCGGTTTGCAAACTGTTTAAGTCTGCCATTTCCACCTGCTCGACCCATCCGGGGCAGGCTTGTAACAACACCTTTTTATCGCCCGCATACAACGCAATCAATCTGGCCACACTCGCGCTTTGAACGGTTTGACTGGTTGCCAAAACACCGATCACGCCTGTTTGCGTGAGAGAAACGGCCGGTTTAATCGCAGGCTCAATTGCCACCACGGGCAGATGGGTTTGCTCACGCAGCGTTTTAGCCGCGACAACGGTGGCTGTATTGCAAGCGATGGTGATAGCTTTGACGCCCTGCTCCGCCAGCCAACGCCCCACAGTCATCGTGCGCTGCGTGATGTGCGATTCACTCTGATCACCGTAGGGCGCATGACCCGAATCGGCCACATAAACCAAATCTTCATTCGGCATCGCTGCACGAATGGCCTTGAGCACAGACAAACCACCCACGCCTGAGTCGAAAACGCCGATGGCGCCTTTGAAATCAAAAGTTTGTGCTGATGTTGCGGTGTTGTGGTTCATGTCACGCGATCTTGAGAGTGAGAATTCTCTCATGTAACTAAGTTAAATATTTATTGATTTTTTATGAAACTAAGTTACATTAATGCCATGCTTGAACGCATTAAATCGTCCCTATCTTCACTCTCACCCGCAGAGCAACGTGTGGCCAAGCTGCTGCTGCGCGATCCGCGTGCGTTTGGCACTTTGCCTATCGTTGAGTTATCCGAGCGCGCCAAAGTCAGCAAGCCCACGGTGGTGAGGTTTTGCCGCAGCGTGGGCTATGTGGGGTTAAGCGATTTCAAGCTCAAACTCGCAGCGAGTCTGAGCGAAGGGGTGCCTTTTATTCATCGCAACGTAGGCCCTCACGACAAGAGCGACGAGGTGTTGGTCAAAGTGATCGACAACACGGTGACCGCATTTTTGAAATACCGAAACGACGCATCCACCCTCGCGATCGATCAAGCTGCTGAGGCCATCGCTCACACCCACAAAAAGGGACGACGCCTCGAGTTTTATGGCGTGGGCAACTCAGGCATCGTGGCACAAGACGGTCAGCACAAATTTTTTCGCATGGGTTTTCACACCATCGCGCATAGCGATGGACATTTGCAAATCATGAGCGCATCGCTGTTAGGGCCAGGCGATTGTTTGGTCGTCGTGTCTAACTCTGGGCGCGCACGCGATTTGTTAGATGCCTGTGACATCGCTAAAAAAAATGGGGCGACAACTGTCGTCATCACCTCATCTGGCTCTCCACTGGCGAGCGCGGGAGACATTCATCTTGCTGCCGATCACCCCGAGAGCTATGAACGATTTAGCCCGATGGTTTCAAGACTGCTTCATTTAATGATCATCGACGTCTTGGCCACGACGGTTGCTCTGCGCATTGGCAGCGCGCAGTTACAGCCGCAGTTGCGCAACATGAAACAAAATTTACTGAATAAGCGATACGCATGAACAACGATCACACACTCGACATCGTTATCTTTGGCGGGGCAGGCGATCTGTCATTTCGCAAACTTTTGCCCGCGCTCTACATGGCGCACCTGCATGACAAGTTAGACACCAACGCGCGCATCATCGCGATTGGCCGACAAGAATGGGCGCAACAAGACTATCTCGACTTCATCAACCAACAATCGCCTGCTTTTATTGATGAATCAGCCCTCAACGAAAAGGATTGGCGTAGTTTTTTAGCGCGTTTAAGTTATGTTTGCATCAACGTCACCGCGGCTGAGGACTACAAAAAACTTCAAAAAATATGCCACGCCAACTGCGCTCGCGTTTATTACTTGGCAACAGCGCCGAGTTTGTTTGCACAAATTTGCGCGCATTTGCATGGGGCTGATTTAATCAATTCGCAATCGCGTGTCGTGCTCGAAAAGCCGCTGGGCACCGACCTCGCATCGGCTCGTCTCATCAACGCCGAGGTGGCCAAGTATTTTGACGAAAAACAAATCTACCGAATCGACCACTACCTTGGCAAAGAGACCGTACAAAACTTGATGGTGCTGCGTTTTGGCAACGCCATATTCGAGCCTTTGTGGCGCGCCCCTTACATTAAGAGCGTTCAAATTACGGTGGCGGAAAGTGTGGGCGTTGGTAGCCGCGCAGGGTTTTACGACGGCGCAGGCGCCATGCGTGACATGATTCAAAACCACTTGCTACAACTGCTGTGCATCGTGGCCATGGAGCCTCCCATTTCGTTAGATGCAGACGATGTGCGGGACGAAAAACTGAAAGTTTTACGCTCCTTACGCAAGATGGATTTAGCCGACATCAAACGCGACACAGTGCGAGGCCAATACACCGCAGGTGCCTCTGAAGGCGAAGCCGTCAAGGGCTATTTAGAAGAGAAAAACGTACCCGCAGACAGTCGCACCGAAACTTTTGTCGCTTTGCGCGCGCACATCAACAATGCGCGATGGGGCAATGTGCCGTTCTTTTTGCGAACGGGTAAGCGAATGCAAAAACGGCAATCCGAAATCATCATCGACTTTGCCGATCAACCCTTCTCTATCTTTGGTTCAACGGCGCACCAAGAGCCCAATCGGCTCATCATTCGATTGCAACCAGAAGAGTCGATTCAACTGGCGATGATGGTCAAAGAGCCCGGCTCGGGCATGACGTTACACCCCGTCAAACTGGGTCTCGATTTACAACAGTCGTCCGACAAACGTCGTGCCGAAGCTTACGAACGACTGTTAATGGACGTCATCAAAGGACGACTGACACACTTCATGCGCCGCGATGAATTAGAGGCTGCATGGATGTGGGTTGACCCCATCTTGAGCGGCTGGAAAGAACTTGACGACAAACCTCGCGCTTACTCGGCGGGCACCTGGGGTCCCGCGGCTTCATCTGCATTGATGGCGCGCGAAAACTTAGCGTGGTTTGAAGAAACATGAGTCTCGTCAGTACACATCGCGTCACGTCGCAACAGCTCAATCAACTTCTTGCGCAAGATATTGCGCAAAGGCTTGAAGCGGCCATTCACGCCAGAAATTTTGCTGTGTTGAGTGTGTCAGGCGGTAAATCGCCCATCGGTTTATTTGAAGCATTACGCACTCAACCCATCGATTGGTCGCGCGTCACGATCACCTTGGTGGACGAACGTTGTGTACCCGATGTACATGCAGACAGCAATGCTTGGTTGGTCAACACCTATTTGCGCCAAGACCTCGCAGCAGCCGCTAAATTTATTCCCATGGCGAGTCACCCCCAACAAGTCAACGACGCTGCGCAAGCTCTGCAAGCGGCGGGTATTGCCGATGTGTTGGTGCTGGGCATGGGGCTTGATGGACACACTGCCTCGCTGTTTCCGACAGATCCGCATTTAGCCAATGCACTCGACCTCAACAACACGCAAGTCTGTGTTGTGGCTGAGCCCAAGCCACTTCCAGCGAACGCGCCCTACCCGCGTATCAGCCAAACTTTGCCGCAAATATTGAGTGCGCGACACATTGTTTTACCCATCAGTGGGACAGAGAAATTGCAAATTTTAGAAAAAGCGCAACGCAGTATTGACCCGCATTTACCCATCTCCTACGTGCTGAATCAGAAACAAACGCCAGTGGCTTTATGGCTGGCGAGTTAAACACCAACACACCTATGTCTTCATCTAATCTTCACCCCACACTTCAATCTGTGACGCAACGCATTGAACAACGCAGCGCTGCATCGCGTCAGTCTTACCTCGATGTGTTGTCCAAAGCCAAAAAGCCCGGCCCCTATCGTGGTGGCATGGGTTGCGCCAATGCCGCGCACGCTTACGCGGCCATGCCCGCGCAAGACAAACTGGTTTTACGACAAGAGCGTCAACCCAACGTAGGCATCATCACGGCCTACAACGACATGCTGTCGGCTCATCAACCTTACGAAAACTACCCCGAAAAAATTAGAGCCGCTGCCAGAGCTATGGGGGCTACTGCTCAGGTTGCAGGCGGTGTGCCAGCCATGTGCGATGGCGTGACGCAAGGCGAAGACGGCATGGAGTTGTCGCTCTTCTCACGCGACGTTATCGCCTTGGCCACTGCGGTGGGTTTGTCGCACAACGTATTTGACGCCGCCCTCTTTCTTGGCGTGTGCGACAAGATCGTGCCCGGGCTATTGATAGGTGCTCTGCAATTTGGACATCTACCCGCCGTATTTGTACCCGCGGGTCCGATGACATCGGGTTTGTCAAATGACGAAAAAGCAAAAGTTCGGCAGCAATACGCGCAAGGTTTGGTCGATCGCGAAACATTGCTTGCCGCTGAACAAGCGGCCTATCACAGCGCTGGCACTTGCACGTTTTACGGCACTGCCAACTCCAATCAAATGTTGATGGAAATCATGGGCTTGCACCTACCCGGCTCCTCTTTTGTCAACCCCGGAACACCGCTTCGCGAAGCACTCACCATTGCCTCAGTTCAAAGAGCCATCGCATTGACGAAAGCAAATACGCCTGACGATGTTCAACAAGGCGTTGGCTACCAAGTGGATGCCAAAGCCATCGTCAATGGCATCGTGGGTTTATTGGCGACAGGTGGCTCCACCAATCACACCTTGCACATCGTTGCAATGGCAAGAGCGGCTGGCCTGATCGTGAACTGGGATGACTTTTCTGATCTCTCCGCTTGCGTGCCCTTGCTCGCACGCGTGTACCCCAATGGCACAGCAGACGTGAATCATTTTCAAGCGGCGGGAGGCATGGGCTACCTCATTGCCCAGTTGCTCAGCGCCGGGTTGTTGCATGACGACGTTCACACCATCATGGGCAAAGGCTTGCATCGCTATGCCGTTGAGCCATGGCTAAAAGATGGTGAACTGGCTTGGCGCGAAGCCCCCAAACATTCAGCAGACGAAGCGGTTCTGCGACCCGTGAGCAACCCTTTCAGCCCCGATGGAGGACTGCGCTTACTACAAGGCAACTTAGGCCGTGCCGTGGTGAAAGTGTCGGCCGTCAAAACGACGCATCGACAAGTGCGTGCGCCTGCCGTTGTGGTGACTGATCAAAAACAACTCACCCAACTTTTCAATGACGGCAAACTGGAACGCGACTTCGTCGCTGTTGTTCGCAACCAAGGGCCTCAAGCCAATGGCATGCCTGAACTACACCGACTCACCCCTGTGCTGGGGGTGTTGCAAGACAAAGGCTTCAAAGTCGCCCTCGTCACCGATGGCCGCATGTCTGGAGCCTCGGGCAAAGTACCCGCGGCAATTCACTTAAGTCCCGAATCAGTCAACGGCGGTTTGATTGGCAAAGTTCAAGATGGCGACATGATTTCACTTGACTGCGACCAACAAACGCTCACCCTCGAAGTGAGCGAGTCTGAGCTGGCTGCGCGTGTCACGCCGGTTGCCGATTTGTCTGGCAATCAACACGGCACGGGGCGCGATTTGTTTGCCCTATTTCGTGCCCATGCGTCACACGCAGAACAAGGTGCATCGCCTTTATTGGCATCTTTATGAAAGCAGAAAAATTGAATACGCATTCATTGAAATTTAAATCGCGTGTGGTGCCCGTCATCGTTATCACGCACCCCGATCAAGCGGTACCGATGGCTCACGCGCTTCTAGAAGGCGGCATTGATGTGATGGAAATCACCCTTCGTCACTCAGCCGGTCTCGCAGCCATAGAACAAGTGGCGAAGCATGTGCCACAGATGCACGTCGGCGCAGGCACAGTCACTCGCGCCGAAGAAATGGCACACGTTCAAAGCGCCGGTGCAAGCTTTGCGCTCTCACCAGGTATGACACACGCATTGGTGCAAGCTGCCCAAGATTGCCAACTGCCCTTTATGCCCGGCGTGATGACACCTGGCGAAGTCATGACCGCGAGGGACTACGGCTTTTCATTGGTCAAACTCTTTCCGGCAGCTCAAGCAGGTGGTTTGGCGATGCTCAAAGCACTCAGTGGCCCCTTAGGCGATATGCGCTTTTGCCCGACCGGGGGCGTGTCGTTGGCCAATATGAGCGAGTTTTTAAAGCAACCCAATGTCGCCATGGTGGGTGGCTCTTGGTTAACGCCTTTAAACCTCGTCGAAAGCGGTGATTGGGCCGAAATCACTCGCCTGGCAAAAGAGGCTGTTGCAACTGCGAAAATCGACTTATGAACACCTTTGTCCCGCCCCAAAAGCGCAAGGCATGGAAAGCCCTGCAAGCCCTGTCCAGCGCTTCACAACCGCATTTGCGAGAACTGCTCAAAGACTCGCAACGCAACGCAAAGTTTCACGCCAGTGGCGCCGGCATCAGCATTGACTATGAGCGTCAGCGTGTCAACGCCGAGGTCATGCAACAACTCTTAGCCTTGGCAGAAGAGTCTGAGGTCATGCCGCAAGCTCAAGCCATGTTTAAGGGTGAGCCCATCAACGCCACTGAGCAACGCGCGGTTTTGCATGTTGCCTTACGCGGCAGCCATGTGCCCAACCCGCCTTGGGGGATAGACATATCCAAGCTCATTGCCAACGAGTTACACCGCGTTTGTACTTTTGCCGAAAAAGTGCGTGAAGGCCATTTAAAAGGCTTTGGTGGCGAGTCCATTACCGATGTCGTGAACCTTGGCATAGGAGGCTCAGACCTCGGCCCACGCATGACCACCGAAGCGTTGAGTCATTTAACGCGCGATAGTTTTAAAAATAAAGTGCGCGTGCACTATGTGTCCAACGTTGACGCTTGGAGCTTGTACACCGCGTTGGCTTACCTCAACCCAGCGCGTACCGCCTTTGTGGTGCAAAGCAAAACGTTCACCACTCAAGAAACCATGACCTTGGCCGCCTCCGCCAAGCAATGGTTGAGCGATGGTGGTTGCCCTGCAGACAAGCTCAAGCAACACCTCATTGCCGTGACAGCCAACCCTGATATTTCAGCCGCACAAGGCTTTAGCGCCGAACAAACGTTTGGCTTTTGGGATTGGGTGGGTGGACGCTACTCCGTATGGTCGGCAATTGGTTTGCCTTTGGCTATTTCAATCGGTGCCTTCGCTTTTCAAGACATGTTGTTGGGCGCGCGCGCGATGGACGAACACTTTATGTCTGCGCCCGCTGAAGAAAATTTGCCTTTGTTGATGGCGTTGTTTGGCATTTGGAACCGAAATTTTTTAGGCGCAACCACGCACAACATTGCCCCTTATGCATCCCCTCTAGGCAAGTTTGCAAACTTCTTGCAGCAAATGGACATGGAGTCCAACGGCAAGCGCACGCACATCGATGGCAGCACCGTCGAAGTTGCGACTGCGCCTGTGCTTTGGGGTGGCTTGGGCATTGATGGTCAACACGCTTATTTCCAACTGATTCACCAAGGGCAGCACTTGGTTCCGATGGACTTTATTGGGCTTCGCACCGAACGAAGCCCGCTACCGCTAGCGGCAGAACATCACCGCGTGGTGTTGCTCAACATGCAAGCGCAAGCGCAAGCCTTGGCGTTAGGACGCACGCTACAAGAAACCATTCAAGAGCTGCGCCAAAGTGGCATGGACGAAGCAGAAGTACAACGCCTCGCACCTCATCGTTGCTACCCCGGTAACGTGCCGAGCACCACCATATGGGTCGATGCGCTCACGCCGCGCAGCATGGGTGCCTTGATGGCGCTTTACGAACACAAGGTGTTTTGCCAAGCCGCCATCTGGGGCATTCACGCTTACGACCAGTGGGGTGTGGAGCTTGGCAAAAAAATGGCGAAGGACATTGAAGCCAATGACGCTTCACGACTGAAAGGTTGACCTATGGCTCAGCCCTCAATCACCAAAAACAAACCCTCTTCATCTGTTCGAGCAACTCGCCAAGCCAAAGAAAACGAACGCCCTTTGGTAGAGGACATTCGATTGCTTGGCCGCATTTTGGGCGACGTGATTCGCGAGCAAGAAGGCAAGGAAGCTTACGAGTTAGTCGAACAAATTCGCAAGCTATCTGTCGCTTTTCGACGAGACGCCGATGCCAGCGCAGATAAGGCTCTTAAAAAGCTTTTGGCCTCACTGAGCGCCGAAGCCACGGTGCGTGTGATTCGGGCTTTCACTTATTTCAGCCACTTAGCCAACCTCGCAGAAGATCGTCATCACATTCGTCGTCGAGCCATTCACGAGCGCGCGGGTCGCACGCAAGAGGGCAGCCTCACTGTTGCACTCAATCGACTCAAGGCCGCAGGCATCGCACCCAGGAGCATTGTGCAAACACTGGCGCACAGCCATGTCTCGCCCGTCCTCACCGCTCACCCCACCGAAGTGCAACGCAAAAGTATCTTGGACGCCGAACGCGGCATTGCGCAATTGCTAGGTTTACGCGACGATATTAAATCTCGCTCAGCCCTTCACACCTCTGCCAAATCAACGCCGGATGCGCTGGCTTTGCGTGAGCTAACTGCCAATGAAATGCAAATTCGTGCGCGTGTATTGCAGCTTTGGCAAACCCGTTTGCTGCGCTTCACCAAACTCACGGTGTCCGATGAAATTGAAAACGCACTGAGCTATTACGAGTCTACTTTTCTGAGTGAAATTCCAAAGCTCTATGCCGATCTTGAGGCCGAGTTAGGCCAAACACATGTACATAGCTTTTTGCGCATGGGCCAATGGATTGGTGGTGATCGCGATGGCAACCCCAACGTCAATGCCGACACCTTGCACTACGCTCTGCGTCGCCAATGCGATGTGGCCTTACGTCACTATCTGACCGAACTGCATTACCTCGGAACCGAGTTATCGATGTCTGCCATGTTGGTCGATGTGACCCCTGAAATGCGTGCGTTGGCCGATCGCTCACCCGACACCAATGCGCATCGTCAAGACGAACCTTATCGGCGCGCCCTCACCGGTATGTACGCGCGCTTAGCTGCCACGCTAAAAAACCTCACCGGAGGCGACGCTGCGCGTCATGCTGTCGCACCACAAAACCCTTATCTTTGCGCACAAGAACTGTTGGCAGACTTGCGCGTGATAGCCGACTCTTTGCAGGCTCAACACGGCAGCGCCTTGATGGCGCAACGGCTCTCGCCACTCATCCGCGCGGTGGAGGTGTTTGGCTTTCACCTTGCGACTGTGGACTTACGCCAAAGCTCAGACCAACATGAGTTGGTGGTGGCTGAATTACTGGCCACCGCAGGTGTGCAAAAGCACTATGAAAAGTTATCGGAACAGCAACGCATCGAGGTTCTAAATAAGCTACTGCATGACGCGCGCCCCTTGCGTGTGATGGGTGCCAGCTATTCTGAACTCGCTCTGAAAGAACTTGCAATTTTCGAAAAAGCACAGCACATGCTGGTGACCTTCGGCAAAGACGCCATTCGCCACTACATCATCAGTCACACCGAAACCGTGAGCGATCTGCTCGAGGTGTTGTTGCTGCAAAAAGAAACGGGCTTAATGCGCGGCACCCTGGGTAGCAAAACATCAACTTGCGATTTGGTCGTGGTGCCATTATTCGAAACGATCGAGGACCTGCGCCAAGCAGCCGACATCATGGGCGGCTTTTATGCCATTGAAGGCGTAGCCAGTTTGGTCAAGCGCAGTGGCGGCGAACAAGACATCATGTTGGGTTACTCCGACAGCAACAAAGATGGTGGCATCTTCACGAGTAACTGGGAGCTTTACCGCGCAGAGATTGCGTTGGTTGCTTTGTTTGACAATTTATTCAAGCAACACGACATTACCTTGCGCATGTTTCATGGTCGCGGCGGCACGGTAGGACGCGGCGGTGGCCCAAGCTATCAAGCGATTCTTGCGCAACCTCCTGGCACTGTTCGCGGTCAAATCCGACTCACAGAACAGGGTGAAGTGATTGGCTCTAAATATGCCAATCCTGAAATTGGTCGTCGTAATTTAGAAACGCTTGTTGCAGCCACCTTAGAAGCCACGATGCTGCAAACAACCCAACCGGCCCCCCAAATATTTTTGGACTCTGCCCAGTGGCTGTCGAATGCCAGCATGGCGGCTTATCGCGGCTTGGTTTATGAAACGCCCGGATTTAGCGAGTATTTTTTTGCTTCCACGCCGTTGCGCGAAATTGCAGAACTCAATATTGGCTCACGACCGGCAGCACGTCCGAAGAGTGGCAACGCGCAGCCGCGCATTGAAGATTTACGCGCTATTCCTTGGGGGTTTAGCTGGGGCCAATGTCGCCTAACCTTGCCCGGTTGGTTGGGTTTTGGCTCAGCCGTCCATCAGTTCATCCACCACCACCCCACACTCAAAACTAAAGATGCGCTGGCCTTATTGCAAAAAATGCAACGCCAATGGCCGTTCTTTCGCTCGCTGCTGTCAAACCTCGACATGGTGTTGTCCAAGAGCGATTTGGGCTTGGCGTCACGCTACGCCGAATTGGTCACTGACACGCGACTGCGCAAGAAAATTTTTAGCTTGATCGAAACTGAATGGCACTTAACTTCTGACGCCTTAAAACTCATCACAGGCGACAAGCAACGCTTAGTCAACAACGCGGCACTTGAACGTTCAATGCGACATCGGTTCCCCTACATCGACCCACTGCACCACTTGCAAGTGGAGTTGATTCGACGTTACCGCGAAGGAAAACGACCACAAGACCGTGACGAGAAAGCGCAAAGAGGCATTCATATTTCGATCAACGGAATTGCAGCCGGCTTGCGTAACACGGGCTAATTCAGTTCACTCATAAAAAAACGCCACTCAAAGGTGGCGTTTTTTAAAGCGATATGAAATTACTTCTTGGCACGAATACGTGCCAATTCTTTTTGTGTGTCATTCCACAAATCCATCCCCACGTTTGTGGCGATACCCGCATTCACATGCGTTAATTTGTCGCGCATACGGGCCACTTCAGCTGTAGGCAACTCATTAATTTGCATACCTTTGGCCTTTAGGTCGCCAAGCGCTTTAGCGGCTTCTTCGCGGGTATCTTTGCGCTCGAAGTCGCGGCTAATGCGTGCGGCATCGAGCAAGATTTTTTGTTCAGCTTTGCTCAAACCGTCCCACCATTTTTTGCTGGCTGTCACGATCCATGGGCTGTAAACGTGATTGGTCACGCTCAGGTACTTTTGCACTTCGTAAAACTTGCTCGACAAAATGGTGTTGTATGGGTTTTCTTGACCATCCACCGTTTTGGTTTCTAGCGCACTGAACAATTCAGAGAAAGGCATAGGAACAGCGTTTGCACCCAACAACTTAAAGCTGTCTAAGTAAACGTTGTTTTGCATGACGCGCAACTTGACATCGTTCAAGTCTTCAAGCTTGGTGACAGGGCGTTTGCTGTTGGTGAGGTTACGGAAACCGTTTTCCCAATAAGCCAAACCAACCAAGCCTTTGTCTTGCAACTTGTCCATCACCTTTTGACCAATTGGGCCGTCAAGCACAGCGTCGGCTTCTTTGGTGTTGTTAAACAAAAATGGGGTGTCCCACAAAGCCATTTCTTTGGTGATGCCCACCAAGGTGGCAGTGGAGCCGACCATCATTTCTTGTGCGCCACCAATCAGCGCTTGTTGCATTTGTGTATCAGGGCCTAGTGCTGCGGCACCAATGGCGCGAACTTTCATTTTTCCGCCCGAAGCTTTTTCGACGTGATCGGCAAACACTTTGGCTGCACGCCCTTGGTTACTTTGCTCGTTCAAGCCATAGCCAAAGCGAATCAAGCGTGGCTTGATGTCTTGCGCAAAGGCAGAAAACGAGGCGCTAGCCACTGCAACCGTAGCTGCAGCGATGAGGGTGCGACGAAGAAATGTCATGAAGGTCTCCTAGAGTGATGAAGAAAAATTTATCGCATCCATGCCACAGGGGCCGTCACGATTTGCGGAAATAAAACAAACAGAGTCAAGATGATCAGGTAAGTCACTAAAAATGGATTCACGCCTTTGATGACTTGGTGCATCGACAAGCGCCCCACACCGGCCACCACATTAAGCACCGTACCCACAGGTGGCGTGATCAAACCAATGGCGCCGTTGAGGACAAACATCAAGCCAAAATAAACCGGATCAATACCCGCCTTCACCGCAATCGGCAACATGACGGGAGCAAAAATTAAGATGGTGGGCGTCAAGTCAAGTGCCGTACCAATGATGACCAGGGTCACCATCATCACCGCCATCAAAATGCGCGGACTCTCAACCAAGGGGCCTAGCCAACCTGTTAATACGGTGGGCAAATCGGCCAAGGTAATCATGTAGCTGGCCACTTGCGCACCTGCACACAAAAACATCACCACAGCGGTTGTCTTTGCTGCGCGAACCAGCACATGATGAATTTCAATAAGCGCCATTTCACGGTGAATCACCAAAGCGACAAACAACGCGTAAAACGCAGCCACTACCGCCGCTTCGGTGGGCGTAAAAATGCCAGTCTTCATGCCGCCAATGATGATGAGTGGCATCAACATCGCCCAAAACGCTTTGCGTGTGGTGTTCAAACGTTCTTTGAATGGCAGAGGTTCACCTTGCGGCAGATCCATGCGCCTGAGTTCAAGCTTCCACGCGATGATCAAACCAATACCCATGATGATGCCCGGCACGATGCCCGACAAAAAGAGCGATGAAATAGAGGTGTTGGTCGTCACGCCATAAATCACAAAAGGCATAGACGGTGGAATGATTGGCGCAATGATGCCGCCCGAGGCAATCAAGCCCGCCGAGGTGTGCATGGGGTAGCCCTCACGCTTCATCATCGGCAACAAAATAGTGGCTAATGCAGCGGTGTCCGCCAGAGCAGAACCGCTCATACTGGCCATCATCACCGCAGCGCCAATGGCAACAAAACCCAAGCCACCCCGAATGTGGCCAACCCATGCTTGAGCCATGTCGATGATGCGACGACTAATGCCGCCGGTGTTCATCAACTCGCCAGCCAATATAAAAAATGGCACAGCAAGCAATGGAAAACTATCGACACCCGCAACTAAGTTTTGCGCCAATAACTGGGTGTCCCAAAACTCCAACACCCACGCCATACCCGCACCGGTTAGCACTAAGGCGAAGGCCATGTTTAAACCAATCCCCATCAACAGCAACATGCCTGCTGAGAAAACAATAAATGCTTGCGCTTCTGCTGTCATGCTGATTACTCCACGTCCACGCCGTGGTCAAAGTCCATCGGTTTGTTTTGAATGAGTTCTTGAGCGGCCATTAAGCCAATGCAGATCGCTGTCAACAAAACAGGCAATGGCAAAAGCCAATTGGGATAACCCAGAACAACCGAATTACTAGAGAAGCCAACTTCCACTTGTTGCCAAGCGCCCTGCCCGAGTAACACGCAACTCAAAATGACCAGCAAGCGGATGAGCACTGTCAATGCGTGAAGAACTTTAGGATGCGAGCGCAAGCCCGCCACAAAACTAGTAAACGCCATGTGTTCACCTGCGGGGTACGCCGCAGTGGCACCCATAAAAACCATCCATACAAATAACAGACGTGATAGCTCTTCGCTGGCGGCAATGCCGCTACCAAAGCCGTAGCGCAACACGACGTTAAAAAAAACAGCCACAGCCATGACACCTAAACAAATCGCCATCAATGTGTGGACAGACTTTTGCAAACGTGAATCAGAAACTTGACTCATACCAATTCCTTGTTCTGTAGCCACTCAAAGATCGTGGCTTGAATTTTTTCAATACTGAGCGTTGCGTCTATCGATAAAACGCCCACCTCGTGAGTTGGCACTTCAAGTGCAGCAAACTGGCTGTCCACCAATGTGGGCTGAAAGTAATGACCAGCACGTTGCGTCACTCTTTGTAAAGCTTGCTCGGGCGTGAGTGTGAGGTGCACAAAACGCAAGCCTTCAACACTTTGACGCAAGCGATCGCGGTAAGACTTTTTTAACGCCGAACACGTCAATACAGAACTCGGCCCTTTGCGTAGCAGTTCATCCGCTAAAGCCGCCAGCCAATCTGCACGATCATGGTCGTCTAGCGCAATGCCGGCTCGCATTTTGTTGACGTTTTCTAGCGGGTGAAATTCATCGCCCTCTATCAAATGCCAGCCCAATGTCTCAGCCAGTGCAGATGCACAGCTTGACTTACCGCAACCGGCCACACCCATGATCACGATGGGTCCATTCATATGAATACATTCATTTTTGGATAGCGCTATCCCGAAATTTTTAAAAATAAGAACGATGTGAAAATTCAAACACTTCGCTCTTGGATAGCGCTATCATAAATAAATTGAAATCACTTTTTGACTAGCGTAAACCCGCAATTAACAGAACGAATACCTATGACTACACCCCAACCTCGCTCGCGTGCGACAGGTCGTGTCACTCTGGCTGATGTGGCAAAACTCGCGCAAGTCAGCCCCATTACTGTTTCGCGCGCTTTGCGCGGCGAGCGGTCCGTCGCACCCGACTTAACGGCGCGCGTTAAAAAAGCGGCCAGTCGCTTGGGTTACACACCCGACCCTGCTGCGCGCGCGTTGGCCTCACGTCACAGCCAACATGTAGCGGTATTGATCCCGATGTTGTCTAACAATTTGTTTGTCGATGTGTTGGAGTCGATTCAAAAAACACTTCGCCAAGCGGGATACCAAACGCTCATCGGCATTACCCACTACAACAGCGACGAAGAAGAGCAACTTTTGCGCGAACAACTGCAACATCGCCCTGCCGGCATTTTGGTAACAGGCCTCGATAGAAGCGCAGCAGCACAAAAACTCATCACGCAAAGTGGTATCCCTTGCGTGCACATGATGGAAATTTCAGATTCCCATCGAACACACAGCGTTGGGTTCTCGCAAGCACAAGCCGCGATGACGCTAACTGAACACCTCATTAGCCGAGGGCGTCGTCGCATTGCATTTGCGGCTGCACAACTGGACCCGCGAACTCTGCAACGCTTAGAGGGTTGGCGACACACCCTGAAGCAATTTAAGTTGTATGACAAAGCGCTGACATTTCAAAATAAATCACCCTCCTCTATGGCTTTAGGGGGCGAAATGTTTGAGCATATTTTAAAAAAAGATCCCACGATTGATGCCATCTTTTTTTGCAACGACGACTTGGCGCAAGGCGCATTAATGGCCGCGCAACGGTTGGGGGTCAAAGTGCCCAAGCAAATGGCCGTCGCCGGATTTAACGATCTCACGGGTAGCGACTTAATTGGTCCAGGACTGACCACCATCCGCACGCCACGCGCAAACATTGGCACCGCGGCAGCAAACATGTTGTTGTCGCTCATGCGTCATGAAAAACTCTCTGCTGGACACATCGATGTAGGGTACGAATTGATTATTCGTGGCAGCACTTAATTACACTTACACATATGAACTCAGCCACTCACACAAGCCAACGCCTATTTGGAAAAGTCTGCCTCATCACGGGTGCTGCGCAGGGAATAGGTTTAGCCACTGCGCTTAAATTTGCCCGAGAAGGCGCTGCTGTCATCGTCTGCGATGTGAAGCAATCTGCAGTCGACGCCGCTGTCGCAGAATGCCAAAGGCTTGGCGCTAAGGCGGTGGGTTATGTGGTCGACGTCACACAACGCGTCATGGTGGACGCCGCCGTGAAAGCCGTATTAGAAGAGTTTGGCCGCATTGACGTGCTGGTCAACAACGCAGGCATCACGCAAGATGCAAGACTGCAAAAAATGACCCTCGATCAATTCGACAAAGTCATCGACGTTAATTTGCGTGGCGTATTTCACTGCGCTCAAGCGGTCACAGATGCCATGGTGGCGCAAGGCAGCGGCGTCATTTTGAATGCATCGTCTGTGGTGGGTATTTATGGCAATTTTGGTCAAACGAACTATGCGGCCACTAAGTTTGGCGTGATTGGATTCACCAAAACTTGGAGTCGAGAACTCGGCCCCAAAGGCATTCGCGTGAATGCGGTTGCACCGGGTTTTATTGCCACACCTATTTTGGCCACCATGCCCGAAAAAGTGATCGAAGACATGGTGCACCGCGTGCCACTTAAACGACTTGGCAAAGCAGAAGACATCGCCAATGTCTACGCATTTTTAGCAAGTGACGAAGCCGCCTATATCAACGGCGCCGTTCTCGAAGTCTCTGGCGGCATGACGGTATGAGCCACACGCAGCCGGCCTTACAAACCCCGAGAAATAAAACAGATTTATTTATCTCGTTCACCATCTTGGCCTTGCAAGGATTTGGCGGCGTTCTCGCGGTGGTGCAACGTGAATTGGTTGAAAAAAAACAATGGCTCACGAACGATGAGTTTGTCGAAGATTGGGCGGTTGCACAAATTCTTCCTGGCCCCAATGTGGTCAATCTGTCACTCATGATTGGTGGCAGACACTTCGGGCTTGCAGGAGCTCTGGCCGCACTCAGTGGTTTACTTCTTGCGCCTACGGTACTGGTGTTGTTGATTGCAGCTGCATTTGCAGGCATCGCGGATACGGCTGTCGCGCAGGGTATGTTGCGCGGAATGGGGGCCGTATCAGCGGGGCTCATCGCGGCTGTGGGCATCAAACTTATGGGTGCGTTAAAGAACAATCCGATGGGACAGTGGAGCTGTTTACTGATTACCGCTTTGACTTTTAGTGCCATCGGCTTACTTCGTTTACCTCTCGCATGGGTGCTTTTGAGCTTGGGGCCGTTATCGGGTGTATGGGCTTGGTATTGCATCGGCAAACAAAACACAGAGAGCGAAGTATGACCATCACCTTAGAGCTTGCCGATTGGTGGTCGCTATTTCTGCACTTCATCTCTCTATCGCTTTTAGCGGTGGGCGGCGCGATTACAACCGCGCCAGATATTCATCGTTACTTGGTCGATGAAACACATTGGCTCAGTGACTCGCAATTCACATCTTCCATTGCCTTAGCCCAAGGAGCGCCCGGACCCAACGTCATGTTTGTGGCCTTGATGGGCTGGAATGTGGGACTCAATGCAGGTGGTGGAATGGCTGCGGGTTGGCCGGCCATTGGTCTGGCGCTTTGGGGCGTTTTGATCACCATGGTGGGCATCATGATTCCATCGGCCACTCTCACGTTTGTGGCAACGCAATGGGCGCATCGAAATCGAGAGCTTCAAGCCGTCAAAGCTTTTAAGGCGGGCATGGCCCCGATCGTGATTGCACTTTTAATAGCAACGGGTTGGCTGCTCACCGGAAGCCATGACAACCCTTTACGCGATTGGCCGTTATGGGCACTCACGGGTGCGACCACACTGATTGTGTGGAAGACAAAAACGCATCTACTTGTTTTGCTTTCGTTTGGCGCTTTGTTGGGCGCACTTGGCTGGATATAAACACGCAGCCTTAGTTCGTGTTGCGCTGGCGGCGTGCCTCGTAAAGACAAACGCCACTGGCAACGGATACGTTCAAACTCTCAACCGCACCCATCATGGGAATGCTGATCAGTTCATCGCAGGTCTTGCGCGTCAATTGACGCATGCCATCCCCCTCTGCACCTAAGACCAAAGCAGTCGGCCCTTTTAAGTCGACTTGATACAAAGTTTTATCGGCGTCGTCACTGGTGCCAATAATCCAAATATTGCGTTCCTTCAACTCATTCAAAGTGCGCGCCAAATTAGTGACCATGAAATAAGGCATTGTCTCAGCAGCTCCGCTGGCAACCTTTGCAACAGTTGCGTTGATACCCACGGCGTGATCTTTGGGCGCAATGACGGCGTGCGCTCCAGCACCATCGGCAACACGCAAACACGCGCCTAAGTTATGCGGATCAGTCACCCCATCCAACACCAAAATTAAAGGCGCTTCTACTTTTTCAATACGCTCTAACAGGTCATCCAGTGAATGAACTAATTGAATGGCGTTCACTCTAGCTGCGACGCCCTGATGCCCATGCCCGCCCGACAATTTAGCCAACCGAGGGCCATCGGCCTCAATTAAACGAACCCCTGCCTCGTTGGCACGCTCAACAAATTGACGCATACGTGCGTCACGACGTGTGGGATCGAAATAAATTTCAATAATGGATTGAGGCGCAGTTTTCACACGCACACCGACCGCATGAAAACCGAAAAGAACTTTTGGAGCTGAAGACATAGCTGTCAATTATCCCTTGACGCGTCCAGCTTCAATCGTGATGACGCGGTCGCATCTTTGCGCAAGCTTCATGTCGTGCGTCACTAAGACCAAGGTTGTTCCTAACTCATGGTTCAGCGCAAACATCAATTCCATAATGCGTTCGCCACTGGCATGGTCCAAGCTGCCTGTCGGTTCATCAGCCAACAACAAAGCAGGTTTCACCACAAAAGCACGCGCCAATGCAACACGCTGTTGTTCGCCGCCTGACAACACCTTAGGGTAGTGGTTGAAACGCTCGCCCAGCCCCACTCGGATCAACATATCTTGCGCTGCATTTCGAGACTGGCTTTGTCCAGCTAGCTCTAAAGGAAGCATGACGTTCTCTAGCGCTGTCATATTGCCTAAAAGCTGAAAATTTTGAAAAACAAAACCAATTTGACGCGCCCGCAAAGCGGCTCGCTCGTCCTCGGACATCGCAAACATATCGACACCACCCAACACCACCGTGCCTTCTGATGGCGTATCTAAACCCGCCATGATGGACAGCAATGTGCTTTTGCCAGAACCAGAAGCCCCGACAATTGCAAGCGATTGCTTGGGTTGCAAGGTGAAATCGATATCGCGGAGAATGTCCAATTGTCCGGAGGCATCTTGGACAGATTTGGACAAATGTGAAACAGAAATTAGTGGTGAAACCATTTCGGATAAATTTGAAAATGAAGGCTGATTCATGAAGCGCGATGCAATGTTAAGACGTCACTTTAACTTGAGAGCCTTGGGGGTTATCGGGGTAGGGATAAATGCATTCATTTCCTCTAACGCCATGGCTCAGAGTCAAATTATTACGTCGACGGGGCAAGGCCTTGAGGGCGAGATCATCTCCACCGAGCCACGTCGACGCAGAGGGCAGCCCCCACTCAATTCAGCCCCACCGACCGGCTCTGCGCCGCCGCCGGGCACCGTGCCAGCTGCCACCATCTTGGTGGTGGGCGACTCTCTCAGTGCCGAATACGGCATTGCGCGTGGCAAAGGCTGGGTAGCTTTGTTGTCCGAGAAAATTCAAGCTGAACGACCCGATGTTCGCGTGATCAACGCGAGCGTCAGTGGAGACACCACCGCCGGAGGACGCGCTCGTCTGCCCGCCATGTTGGACCAAGTTCGTCCCATCATGGTTGTGATTGAACTTGGCGGCAATGATGCATTGCGTGGACTCGATTTAGACAGCACACAAAACAATTTAGAAGCCATGATTCAAGCGTGCCGCGCAGTCAATGCCAAAGTGGTGTTGGTAGGCATGCAAATACCGCCCAACTACGGCCCAGACTACAGCGCCAAGTTTTCTGTGATGTTTGCCAACTTAGCGAAGAAGTACAAAACCGGCTTGGTGCCGTTCTTCTTAAAAGGTATTGCCGATGTGCCTGAAGCTCCAAAACTTTTTCAACCCGACCGAATTCATCCGCGTGAAGAAGCGCACCCCAAAATGCTAGGTAACGTGTGGCCCGAAATAAAAAAGAATTTGTAATCTCGTGAGTGTTCAACAGATTTCTGCAACAGACGCTATTCAAAAACTGAGTAGCTTTAGCACCATCATTGATGCTCGCAGCGAGGGAGAGTTTGCGCTCGACCATCTGCCCGATGCTGTCAATTGGCCGTCGCTCAACAACGAAGAACGTATTTTTGTTGGCACGATGTACAAACAATTGGGCGCGTTTGAAGCTCAGAAGCACGGCGCCGCGTTAGTTGCAGCGAACATTGCGCGTCACATTCAACGTGAAGTTCTTACGTTACCCAAAAACTGGCAACCGCTTATTTATTGCTGGCGTGGTGGCAAGCGAAGCGGCTCGTTGTCAATGGTGCTTGGGCAAATTGGTTTTAAAGTTCATCTCATTGAAGGAGGCTATAAAGCATTTCGTGCGGCTATGGTGGCCGACATTCCGCAACGTGTTGCGCGACTTCAGTTCAAAATTATTTCAGGCCCCACGGGATCGGGGAAAACGCGGTTGCTTCATGCACTTGCTGCACAAGGTGCGCAAGTGTTGGACCTTGAAGACATAGCAAGTCATCGCAGTTCAGTGCTTGGACATATTCCCAACAAACCGCAACCGAGTCAAAAACACTTTGATACCTTGATATGGGAACAACTTTGCAAATTTGATGCAACACGACCTGTTTTTGTCGAGTCGGAAAGCCGCAAAGTCGGTAATTTGTCAATTCCTGAATCCTTGATGCTCGCCATGCGAGATAGCCCTTGTTTTGAGCTTCAACTCAATCTCGATGAACGCGTCGCGTTACTGATGGAGGACTACAAATTTTTCGTCGATGACCATGATTTACTCTGTAGTCGATTGGATGCGCTCATCGCCATTCGAGGCAAAGCCTTGATCGAATCGTGGAAAGTTCAAATTCATAGCGGGCAACTTGAAAATGTCGTACGCGACTTGTTGGTGCTGCACTACGACCCAACGTACGCGTCATCGATGGTTCGTAACTTCAGTCAAGCTGCCACTTCAAAAGTATTGATCGCAGAAAACCGACATACCCAAAGTTTGCTCAAGCTTGCTCAATCACTGCTGGATTAACTTCTACTGATGCCCGGTAAGCGTGCCAACTTGCAAAGCCCAACCATGGGCCAACAATCAGCAAACCTAAAGCTGAAGGCAGCATGGCCAACACGGCCAGAACAAGAATGAGTAAGCCCCAGAATACAGATACAGCCGTTCTATCAACGAACACACGCAAGCTTGTGATACAGGCCGTGATGGCATCGGTGTCGCGATCCAAAATCATTGGAATGGAGACCATCATGGTGGCGAAAACCAAACCTGCAAAGAAACCGCCAACACACAGATAAGCCGCAACAAACTCCCAGTTTTGTGGGTTAAAAACCGCTTCTAAAACTGTTGCCGTCGAAGGCATACCCGCCGTGTTAAAAAAAACTGCAAAGACAACTAAAGAAGCACGCCCCCAAAGTAACTCAATCACGATCATGACCATGATGAGCATGCTCATACTTTTAATGTGAGACTCCCAACAAGTGAGTGAGCTTTTCATACTGGGAGTTTCCTTGCGCTCCATATGCATGCTGACGTCGTAAAGGCCCATCGCTAAAAACGGACCTATCAGTAAACAAGCTGAAACGGCTGATAACGTGTACTCGGGATTTGTATTAAAAACAGCTACCAAAATAAGTGCCATTAACCAAAAACAAACGCCGTAAAAAACACTGATTAAAGGTTGCGCGACCATATCTTTGAGGCCACGCCAAAGCCATATTAGAGGATCTTTAAGACTAAGTTCTCTAATGCCAAATCGATCATGCTCATCATCTGGTACCAGTTTTTGCATGTCCCCTCCTATCTCTTATTGATCTAATTTCGCAATTTTTATAGCTTGAGAAATATCCATCTGCAAATCTGTCACATTTTCTAAACCAATGCAAAAGCGAACTAAACGTCCGCGCTTCATATGAGATGTAGACCGAGAACGACTCGCAGTCATGTTGTAAGGCATCACCAAACTCACAGGACCACCCCAGCTATAGCCAATTTTGAATAGCTTCAGAGCATCGCAAAACGCATCTATTTGCGCACTTGTGTAGCGCTCATTCATCACGACACTAAAGATACCAGCGGCCAAGCCATCAGGCTCTTCTGGCGTGACACAAACTTGGCGCCAGTGTTGGTGGCCTGGGCCATCGCTCAATGCAGGATGAAGTACTTGACTCATCGCTGGTTGCGTAGAACACCAAGTAGCTAAAGAACGTGCTGCTTGATCTTGTGCGCGATACCGCATCTCCATGCTGTGCAGCGATCGCAAAATTATTTCGGTGTCGTTTGCGCCAACCCCAGTTCCTAAACGCATATGACTTAGCTTTAAAACACGCGCCAACTCATCGCTGCGCGTCACAATGCTGCCCATCAAAATATCACCACCGCCACTGGGATATTTAGTCAATGCATGAATCGTCAAATCAACGCCTAACTTACCCTTGCCCGGTGTTAAATCAAAGGCGTCAAAAGCTAAACCAGCTCCCCAAGTGTTATCGAGCGCGCACAAAACACCACGCGATTGGCACAGTTGAACCATCGCCACCAGATCAGGAAACTCCATCGTGACCGACCCCGCAACCTCCAACCAAACTAAGCGAGTCCGCTCGTTAATACGCGCCGCTAAATCATTGACATCTAGGGCGTCATAAATCTGATGCGTGATCCCAAATTTGGTCAACTCTCCCTCTGCCAGCGACTTATTGGGCGCGTAGGCGTTATCTGGAATCAAGACTTCATCACCCGCTTTTAGCAGCGCAAAGTCAACATGTGCAATGGCCGCTAAACCACTCGGCGTCAAAATGCAATGCGTTCCACCCTCTAGCGTTGCCAATCGTTCTTCAAGCGTGAACGTGGTTGGCGTGCCATGCAAACCATAGGTGTAAGCGGACTTATCAATCCATTCGCGTGAACGCATCGCAGCCACATTTGGAAAGATGACAGTTGATGCTTTGTGCACCCCAGTTTGAATCGCCTCAAATTCTGACGGCGGTTTGTACGGGTGGTGAATGAGGGATGTGCTTCGTGTCATTTGCACATATTACGATAAGCCAATGAAAAACTCCGCTGTGAAGCGGAGTAGTCAAAACCAAAATTTGTAGTGAAGATTAAATTTTCCACTTTTCCATCAACGCCGCTGGACGCATGCTGTCATAGGGCTCGAAAGGTTGATGAATCCAAGGATTTGAAGGCAAATAATCAACTGAATAATCTGGAGAAAAAGCAGATACACCTTTGGTCCAAATGACAGCTGTGCGTAACTCTGTAATAGGCTTGTAGTTATTGCGAAGTTGATCGACAACCGCTTTTAGTGTGTGACCTGTATCCGCCAAATCGTCAACCAAAAGAACGCGGCCAGCAATTTCGCCCTTAGGTGTGGTGATGTAACGCGCGATATCTAAGTGACCTTGCACCGTTCCCGCGTCAGCACGATAAGAGCTGGTGGACATGATGGCCAAGGGCTTATCAAAAATACGGGACAGGATATCACCAGGACGCATTCCGCCACGCGCCAAACACAAAATGGTGTCGAATTCCCAACCTGATTGGTGAATCTTAATTGCCAACTTTTCGATCAAGTTGTGATACTCGTCATAAGACACGTAAAGGTGTTTGCCGTCTTCGGTCAACATATCTAGATCCTTTAAAAAATGAAGGTGGGCTCTTAAGCTACGTAGGGGTGACTCAGCAAAATCGTGTGATCACGGTCTGGGCTAGTTGACACCATGTGAATGGGAACACCTGTTGTCTCAGCAATACGGTTTAAATAATGCTGGGCAGCTTTGGGAAGTTTGTTGTAGTCGGTGACTCCTACTGTGCTGTCTGTCCAGCCAGGAATCGTTTCATAGATAGGTTTGCATCGCGCAATCTCATCCGCACCCATGGGCAAGATGTCAATTTTTTCACCATCTAACTCGTAACCAACACACAAAAGTAACTCCGTTAAACCATCGAGTACATCGAGTTTGGTAATGCACAGACCGGTTAAGCCATTCACTTGTGCACTACGTTTAAGTAGTGCTGCATCAAACCAACCGCAACGGCGAGAGCGTCCGGTCGTGGTTCCTTTTTCAGCGCCAACTGTCGCCATGTGGTAGCCCGGCGTTCCCTCTTTCTCCCACTCCAACTCGGTAGGAAAAGGGCCGCCACCCACGCGTGTGCAATATGCTTTGGTGATACCTAAGATGTAGTGCAACATGCCAGGTCCAACGCCTGCTCCTGCAGCGGCGTTACCTGCAACACAGTTGCTAGAAGTCACAAACGGATAGGTGCCATGATCGACATCGAGCAAGGTCCCTTGAGCGCCTTCAAATAGCAAATTAGCACCCGCATGATGCGCTTCGTTCAATTCGCGCGATACATCGGCCACCATCGGCAAAATTTCTTTGGCATACGCCATGGCTTCGTTATAAACAGCGTCAAAGTCGACCGGTTCTGCGTGCAAGATATCCGTTAAAACATGGTTGTGCAACTCTAAGTTTTCACGCAGCTTGGTCGCAAAGCGCTCAGGATTTTTGAGATCTTGAACACGTAAAGCACGACGCGCAATTTTGTCTTCATAGGCTGGGCCAATACCTCGTCCTGTCGTCCCAATCTTGGCTGTACCGGCTTTTTCTTTGGCGGCTTCGCGGGCCACATCAATCGCCGCGTGATAGGGCAATATCAACGGACAAGCTTCGCTGATGCGCAAACGTGAACGCACTTCAACACCAGCCTTTTCTAAGCCCGCAATTTCTTCTAGTAGTTTGGTTGCTGAGAGGACGACACCATTGCCGATGTAGCACTTAACACCAGGACGCATGATGCCGCTTGGAATTAAGTGCAAGGCTGTTTTTACGCCGTTGATGACCAACGTATGACCCGCGTTGTGCCCGCCCTGAAAGCGCACCACACCGGTCGCAGTTTCGGTCAACCAATCGACTAATTTGCCTTTACCTTCATCACCCCACTGGGTGCCGACTACCACGACGTTTCGGCCTTTGGTTGCAGCCACGGTTTGTCCTTTAGTTGTGCTCATATCAACTTCGATTGCTAAAAATTAGAGGGCTTGAACGACCCATTGGCCGGCTACTTCGATCAACTGTCGATCACAGTCGAACTCATCAACTTCACTTTCATGACCAGGCATCACGCAAACCACGGTTTCCCCTTGCGCTCTCAACGCAGCAATGGCTTCACGCAGACCTTTCGCTGTGCCCCAAGGCGCTCTGATCGCGGCCTTGAGTGCATGTGCTGGCACAACACTCACTAATTCCTTCAAGTCGAGGCTGAACCCCGCGGCTGGGCGCTTTCGACCGAATACGGCACCAACTTCGTCATAACGTCCACCACGAACTAATGCATCGCTCGCACCTGAAACAAATACAGAGAAGCGGACACCGCTGTAATAAGCGTAGCCGCGCAAATCTGCGAGATCAAATGTGACGGAAATTTTTGGGAAAACGCTTTTCAAATCTGCAGAAATTTGACGCAATTGATTTACTGCTTGCATAACCAAAGGCCATGCAGAAAACGATTTTTCAGCTTGACTTAAAACTTCCTCACCCCCGTACAAACTGACTAAGGCCGTCAAAGCCATATGAACCGGCGCGGGTAAATCTTGAGCCAAATCACGAATGCTTGACGCATCTTTTGTCGCCAAAGCGCTGTGCAAAGCTTCTTTTTTTTCTGCACTTAAAGCCACGCCTTCAAGCAAAGCCGGAACGATGCGTGCGTCGCTCAAATCAATAGTGAAATGGTTGATGGAGACCGCTTTAAGCGCGTCCAAAGCCAAATGAATCACCTCAAGATCAGCCTCAAGCCCTGCGTGACCATAAATTTCTGCTCCGAATTGCAAGGGCTCACGCGTTGCAAATGGACGATCAGGACGCGTGTGTAAAACAGGGCCGCAGTAGCAAAGTCGTGTCACACCAGATCGGTTTAACAAATGTGCATCAATACGAGCCACTTGGGGTGTTGTGTCTGCCCGCAGCCCAAGTGTTCGACCAGAGAGTTGGTCCACCAACTTGAAAGTTTGTAAATCAAGAGCGCGACCTGAACCAGACAGTAAAGACTCTAAGTACTCCAGCAGAGGAGGCATTACGAGCTCGTAGCCAAAACCCCGCGCCGTGTCTAGATAAAGACGGCGCAACTCTTCAATATGCCGAGCCTCGGAGGGCAAAACATCGGCGATGTGATCTGGCAAAACCCAGGCGGACATGAGAATGAGCTGGCTGTTAAAAACGCAATTTTACAGGGCTTCTAAAGCTAGCCAATCCAAGACAGAATGAGAAAACCAACAAGAACCAGCGCGAGTCCAAAAAAGCGAATTTGCCCATCTTGCAAAGACAAAATTTGTACCATTTTGTCGCGCCACCGCTGCGGTGACAGTAGTGGGAAAAAGCCCTCAAAAATGAGCATCAATCCCAGCGCTATCCAAAGCGAATCGCCATCAAAGCTCATGCTGCCAACCCGCTATTTCTTGGGTGCTGGAGCACTACCGCCGCCGCTACCTCGAAAGGCTTTGAAGAAGTCGCTGGATGGATCGACCACCATGATGTCGCTCTTCTTGTTGAACGTGGATTTATATGCTTCAAGGCTGCGATAAAACTGTGCAAAGTTAGCATCGCGCCCAAACGATTCCGCATAAAGTCTGGCTGCCTCAGCATCACCTTCGCCTTTGATCTTTTGTGCCTCGCGGTAAGCATTGGCAACGGTGACCTCTCTTTGCCTGTCTGCGTCAGCTCTAATCTTCTCGCCTTCGGCCGCACCCGTGGACCGCAACTCGTTAGCGACGCGTTTACGCTCAGCCTCCATTCGGCGATAAACGGATTCAGTAATCGCATCAACATAATCAGTGCGTGTAATGCGGACATCCACAACATCGATGCCCCAAGGCTTTGAGCCCTTAACTGCGGCTAAAACCTCACGCTTGACGTCTTCAAGCAATGCTTCTCGCTTGAGTGACAACAGTTCTTTCACAGTTCGTTTGTTGATTTCTTCTTGAAAAGCGTTACGAACCACACGAGAGAGCTGCAAAGCGCCTGCGTTTTCATCCAACCCAACGTTCCGAATGTATTGAGACGGGTCTGTAATTCGCCAACGAGCGTACCAATCAATCACAACACGCTGCTTTTCTGCCGTCAGCATCGGCTCTGTGTCAGCATTATCTAGCGTGAGCAACCTTTTATCGATGTAGCTCACGTTTTGAAAAGGTGGCGGCAGTTTGAAGCTCAAGCCAGGTTCGGTGATCACTTTTTGAATTTGACCAAAGGAGTACACGACACCGAACTGACGCTGATCGACCACGAAAAGTGTTGAACTCAGCAGCGCTAAGGCCACGAGAGCCGAAGAAATATAAAAGCCAATTTTGTTGTTCTGCATAGTCAATCTCCTCATCAACGGCTATCACGATCGCGTGAACGACCGTCGCG
>CAZEAQ010000001.1:6413-20845 GCA_964510145.1 uncultured Bordetella sp. | reverse complement strand
TACTCTGCCACGAGTGACTTGAAGCGCTGGGCATCACCCTCTGCCTGCGCAACGATTCGAGCTTTGTATCCGTCCGCCTCTTGTTTCAACCGTGATGCTGCTCCGACTGCGCGGGGCACCACATCGTTCGCATAAGCCTCTGCTTCGTTTTTAGCTCTTTCACGTTCTTGACCAGCTTTGAGAACGTCATCAAATGCGGCTTGCACTTGCTCAGGAGGACGAACACCGCCCTGCTGCAAGTTGATACCCACCACTTCAATGCCTACCTTGTATTGATCGAGGATGGTTTGCATCAAAACTCGAATACGTGGACCAATTTGGTCTCGCTCTTCCGACATGGCCGCATCCATTTTCATTTTTCCGACCACTTCGCGAACCGCCGTCTCGGCGGCCTGCACGACAGTATCCGTAGGATTTTTTGTTTCAAACAAATAAGCGCGCGCGTCAGTCAAACGGTATTGAACTGCAAACTTAATTTCTAAAATATTTTCATCTTCAGTCAGCATGGCTGACTCGCGCAACCCTGTGGCTTTGACAATCGTGTCGCGCCCAACATCGACCGATCGAATTTGAGTCACAAACACCAATTCGTGGCGTTGAAACGGATAGGGCAATCGCCAATTAAAACCAGCGCCAACGGTGCTGTGATAACGGCCAAACTGAGTAATCACTGCTTGCTGGCCTTCTTGCACAATAAAAAATCCAGTGCTCAACCATATCGCACCGATCACTGCGGCGATTACGCCAATACCCAAGCGGGCCATTTTGAAATTGGGACCTGCTGGACCATCTTGGCGAGGCGGTTCAGATCCTCCGTTGCCTTTGCCAAAGAGACCTGAAATCTTGGCGTTGAAGTCACGCCATAACTCGTCTAAATCGGGTGGACCGCCCGCGCCTGCTGGGGGGCGCGGAGGCTCGTCTTGAGGCTTCTTTTCACCTGATGGAGTTTGCCCACCGTTCGGGTCAAATGTGGGGTTGCCATCTTTGTCTCGACCCCATCGACCATCATTGAGGTTGAACATGCCGAGCAGTCGTGCGCGCCATGATTTGGAGCTGACCGTGTTGGAATTAGAGTTCATTCGCATCGTTTTTTTCGTTGAAGTCTTAATTGTGCCTAATTCTCAAAAGGCCTCATTCTTTAAAAGGTTCGTTGGCTTTGATCGAGGCTGAATAGAGAAAATCGCGGAGTTCATTCAATCCTTGTCCCGTTTGTGCGCTAACAAAAAAACGCGGGATTGAATTTCCCTCAACCTCATAGAAGTCACCTAGCTGAAAAGGCTTATTTTCCACAGCAATTGCATCGAGCTTGTTGAAAACCAAAACTTGCGGGACTTCAGAGGCCCCGATTTCAATCAAAACTTTTTGTACCTCAGCCATCTGCTCAGGAAAATTAGGATTTGACGCATCAACAACATGCATCAATAAAGAAGCATCCGCCGCCTCTTGCAATGTAGCTTGAAACGCATCTATCAGGCCATGCGGTAAGTCGCGAATAAATCCGACGGTGTCTGATAACGACACGCTTCGTCCTAATCCATCATCGCTTGATAAGTAGAGTTGTCGTGTGGTTGTATCTAAGGTGGCAAACAACTGGTCAGCCGCATACGCTTTGGCTTTTACAAGCGCATTGAAGAGCGTTGATTTACCCGCATTGGTATATCCAACGAGAGAAATCATGAACGTGTCTCGGCGATTTCGTTGCCGCCTTTGCGTATGACGTTGACGCTTTACCTTCTCCAATCGATCTTTGGTTCGCTTGATAGATTCGCCAATCATGCGTCGGTCCAGCTCAATTTGAGTCTCTCCTGGACCACCCCGCATACCGATACCACCGCTTTGACGCTCTAGATGCGACCAACGCCTTACCAGCCGCGTGCTGAGATATTGCAAACGCGCAAGTTCTACCTGCAATTTACCCTCATGACTTCGCGCACGTTGGGCAAAAATTTCGAGAATCAGCAGCGTGCGATCGTTCACGGCCATCCCCATATGACGCTCTAAATTTCGCTGCTGAGCGGGGCTCAGGGATTGGTCAAACAATATCTCTGTCGCCCCATGCATCAGGGCTAGTTCTTTAATTTCATCCGCTTTACCGCTGCCTACAAATAAAGCAGCGTCAGGCGCTTTGCGTTTACAAGTGATTCGATCTATCGGTTTTAGCCCCGCAGTTTGGGCAAGCAAACTTAACTCCTCAAGCTCACCATCAAAATGAGGTAAGCCAAAGTCAACGCCGACCAAGATGGTTCGAACTTCGATAGTGGCGGAAGGTGAGGTCAAAAAATTAATTTAGAAAACTAGGCGTAAAAAAAGGGCTGTAACAGCCCTTTTTGCAGAGCTGTTCGCTCAAGCTTCAGGCGAACTACCTGTTCCATCGGTAGGATTAAAGTTAACAGCACGGCCAGGAACAATAGTGGAAATGGCGTGTTTGTAAACCATTTGAGTTACTGTGTTTCGAAGAAGAACGACATATTGATCAAAAGATTCAATCTGGCCTTGCAACTTGATGCCATTAACTAAATAAATTGAGACGGGGACATGTTCTCGTCTAAGAATGTTCAAAAAAGGGTCTTGCAACAGCTGGCCTTTGTTCTTTGAGTTGTCGGTGTTCACGATATTCTCCGTGTTTAGATAGTTGAAAGAAACCTGACGTTACCACACAGACCTTTTAAAAAAGCCTCAATCATCTTTGTCTTTGTAGGGGTTTTGCGATGTTTTCATCTCAATTCGCAAAGGCGTACCTTCTAGTGAAAACGCTTTACGAAAACGGCCCTCCAAAAATCGCTTGTAAGCCTCCGTGACGTGTTCGAGGGAGTTGCCGTGAATCACGATGATGGGCGGGTTCATGCCACCCTGATGGGCGTAACGCATTTTGGGGCGAAACATTCCTGCGCGTTTTGGGCTTTGAAACTGAATTGCCTCGAGCAACAAACGTGTCAAAACTGGCGTTGGCATTTTGCACATGGCTGCTTTATGAGCTTGAGAAATCGCCCCCCACAAAGGCCCTAAGCCTTGGCGTTTTTTTGCAGAAATAAAGTGAAGGGTTGCGAATTTAAGGAATGGCAAACGAGTCTCAATCGATCGCATTAACAACTCACGCTGATACGAATCAACAGCGTCCCATTTATTGACGGCTAAAACTACAGCACGACCGCTCTCTAGGATGAATCCTGCAATATGTGCATCTTGATCGGTGACACCCTGAGTTGCATCCAGCAACAGCAGGACAACATTCGAAGACTCAATTGCTTGCAAAGTTTTGACAACTGAGAATTTCTCAATCGCCTCAAAAACTTTGCCTTTGCGACGAAGACCCGCCGTGTCGATTAGTTCAAACGTTTGACCATTTCGCTCAAACGGAACACTGATGGCGTCACGCGTTGTCCCCGGCATGTCAAATGCCACCAAGCGCTCTTCGCCCAGCCACGTATTAATTAAAGTGGACTTACCAACGTTGGGCCGCCCCGCAACAGCCAATTTGATAATGCCGTCATCCAGTGCTTCTTGATCATCCTCAGGATCAACTAAGTTCAGAGGCGCCAGAGCATTTGCAATCATGGTGCGAATACCCTGACCGTGAGATGCTGACACAGGCAATACCTCGCCTAGTCCTAACTCGTAGAACTCAACGAGCTGCCCCCCCTCTTTCATTCCTTCAGCTTTGTTTGCCACCAGGATGGTGGGTTTACCTAGACGCCTGAGGTAACTGGCAATGTCATGGTCTTGTGCGGACAAACCGGCACGCGCATCCACCACAAAAACGACGACATCAGCTTCCGCAACTGCCTGTTGGGTCTGTCGCGCCATTTCTTTGTAAATGCCATCATGGGCAGTGGGCTCGAATCCACCTGTATCAATGACGATAAATTCGTGTTTTTCAAACTTTGCATTACCGTAGTGACGATCTCGAGTTAGCCCAGCAAAATCAGCCACGATGGCATCACGCGTTTTTGTCAAACGGTTAAACAACGTCGACTTACCAACGTTGGGGCGGCCCACTAGGGCCAAAACGGGTTTCATGGAATAAGCAAGCCCGACACACGACCTTCGCGCGAAACCACCACATAGTGATCACCGGCCACAACAGGGGTCGCTGCGAACTCAACGCCATCGAGCTTGAGACGGTTTAATAAACTTCCATCCGTCAGAGATAGAACATAAAGCCAGCCTGCGTTATCGGTCACCAAGATACCGCGAGCCGTGACCAAAGGCGCCTTCAAAATTCGATATTTCAAACGATCTGTTTCCCACAGGCGCTCACCATCCCCGCGCTTCCATGCTTGAACCACACCGTTAGAGAGCGGCGCAATCAATACATTGGCATCGCCACTCACGCCTTGATCACCCACCGATGAACGCGTCCAAATAGACTGACCGCGCTCTGCATTTACGCAACCAATGGCGGCTTGAAACGCCCGCACACAAATAGTTTCTGCCAAGCGGTCATATGGCGCAACTAGGTCAACCAAACGCTCAATATCATTGGTTCCGCGAGGTGTTGCTATGGCAGACTCCCAACGAATACCACCCGTGTTGGGGTCAAGTCCAACCAAGCGACCTGAGAGTCCAGCAACTAAGGTGTCTTTGTATGGCAATAAAACACCCGCTTGCTTCAATACCAAGGGTTCGCCTGGGCGTTGTTGCGTCCAAAGTTTGCGACCTGTCCCGCCATCAAATGCAATTACCGCACGATCAGCGGTAAGCACAAAAATTCGAGCACCAGCAACTAAGGGTGGCGTGAAAGATTGTGCAGGTAGGGTCTGACGCCACTGAACTTTACCGTCCAACATAGCGACTAGCTGATTTTCTTTCGTCACAACAGCTACTTGCTGACCATCGCTTCCCACGCCAGCTGCAATCGGTTCTTCTAGCTTGACACGCCAAATATCGCGACCTGTTTTTGCCTCTAAAACAGTCACCCACCCATTTTTATCAGCCAATGCAACTCGGTCTTCTCGCGCAGAGACGACCAAGGGAAAGTCAACTTCACCAATGCGTGCATTCCAACTTGGACGAACCTCTTGTTGTACTGGAACGGATGGAATATCAACGGGTTTAGGACGTGAGGAACCAGAACAGGCGATCAACGCCAAGCAGGCACCCGCGATCGCTAAATATTTAATGAGAGCGATTGGATTCATGTTTTCTTTTTTCACTTTTTGCTCTCCGCAGTCTTTGTTTCTTCAGGATCCGCGCCAAGCGCAGCCAGCTTAACGGCTACCAATCGGCGATATTCGGCATTAGGTTCCAAACCATCCCAAGCTTTTTTGTAGTGTTCTGTCGCTTGGGTCGTTTGCGATTGCAACATGGCGATATCGCCCAGTCGATCTGCCATCAATGGCGCAAAGGCATCTGGGGTTTTGGCTGTCAGGTATTGACGCGCTTGGTCATAGGCTTTTTCGTCGATCAGCAAAGCAGCAAGTCGCAAACGCGCTAAAGCTTGGTAACCCTCATCACTGGCTTTGTCGATGACCCACAACAGTTGTGTCTTCGCGTCCGCTGGACGACCGCGATCTTGATAGACGCGAGCGGCCAACAACACCGCTTGATGCGCATACGTTGTGCTGGCGAATTTGTCTTTGATATCAGCCACAGACCTATCAAGCACAGGCAAATCTGCACTCAGTGCTGCTCGCTCAACTGTGTCGTAAAGAGCAGCAGATTGCGCGGCTTGCTTGGCGCTCCAAGACTGCCATCCCATCCATGCGGCATAACCAGCTAGGACAACGATCAGTACCCAGGTAATTAAATCGCCCCATTTGGCCCAAAAGTGTTTGAGCTCATCCAGCTGTTCTTGTTCTTCGAGATCGAGATGAGAAGCCATATAGTTAAATTAGAAATGTCAAAAATTATCGAATTGTAGAGGGCAAGATCTGCGCGACTTGCGCCGAAACATCACCAAGAGACACCGTGTGTTGAGCACCAACACCATCGCGTAGTAACTTCACGGTGACCTCGCCGCGTGCTAACTCGTCATGACCAAAAATCAAAGCGATGACGGCCCCACTGGCATCAGCCTTTTTAAATTGAGATTTCATGCTACCCATGCCCTCGCCGCTTGCGCTTGCAGGTGCGGCGTGCATTTGCACCGAGAACCCTTTGGATCGCAAGGTCTGAATGGTTTTAAAAACCACAGGCAAAGCGGCAGCATCTGGAACGATGGCGTAGACATCAGGACCCATAGCCTCTGGCAAAGTCCCCTGCTCTTTCAGCAGCTCTAAAACACGCTCAACACCCAATGCCCAGCCAACAGCAGGGGCAGGTTTACCGCCCACCTGCTCGATCAAATAATCGTAACGCCCACCCCCACAAATGGTGCCCTGTGAGCCTAATCGATCGGTTACAAATTCGAAAACCGTGAGGTTGTAGTAATCCATTCCACGCACCAAGCGAGGATTGACTCGGTAGCTAACACCATTCGCGTCCAAAATTTCGCGCACTGCATTGAAGTGCGTCAATGAAGACTCACCCAAAAAGTCAATCAACTTAGGCGCGGCTTCGACAACAGATTGCATGGCTGGGTTTTTAGTATCCAGAATGCGTAACGGATTACTGTGCAAACGACGTTTAGCCTCTTCGTCCAACACATTCATGTGTTGTTCTAAATACGAAATTAACGCAGCCCTGTGCGCAGCTCGCTCATTGGGTTGACCCAGGCTGTTGAGTTCAAGCCGAACATCTTGCAAACCCAACTCTGCCCATAAAGTTGCGGCTAGCAAAATGAGTTCTGCGTCTACTTCAGCGCCCGGGAAGCCCAAAGCTTCAGCGCCTATTTGATGAAACTGGCGATAGCGCCCCCGCTGTGGACGTTCATGACGAAACATGGGGCCCATGTAATAAAGTCTTTTACCGCCGTCATAAAGCATATTGTGTTCAACCACGGCGCGAACAACGCCTGCAGTAGCTTCTGGACGCAAAGTAAGGTGCTCGCCATTCAACCGGTCTTCAAAGGAATACATCTCCTTCTCAACGATATCTGTTACCTCGCCCAATCCGCGAACAAAAAGGGAGGTTGGCTCAACGATAGGCGTGCGCAAATTTTTGTAGGCATGACGCGCCATGTGTTGACGAACTTTGTCCTCAAGCCATTCCCAATGCGAAGATGCTGGAGGCAATAAATCATTCATGCCTTTCACAGCAGTAATAGCTTGAGGTTTAGTTGTTTTGCTGGTTGTCACGGCTCTTAATGACGCAGGGATTAGCCAAAGCGTTTTTCAATGTAGTTTTCAACAATTTGATGGAATTCTTGTGCAATGTTTTCACCGCGCAGAGTCATCGCTTTTTCACCATCGATAAAAACAGGCGCTGCGGGCACCTCACCAGTACCCGGCAAGCTGATACCAATATCTGCATGTTTACTCTCGCCGGGACCGTTGACGATACACCCCATCACCGCCACTTTGAGCATTTCCACACCTGGATATTGCTTGCGCCAAACAGGCATTTGGGCGCGTAGATAGTCGTCAATTTTTTTGGCTAGCTCTTGAAATGTTGTACTGGTTGTTCGACCGCATCCGGGGCATGCTGTCACGCTGGGAACAAAAGAGCGAAGTCCTAAAGCTTGCAAAATTTCAGAGGCAATCACAACTTCTTGTGTACGCGATTCACCGGGTTGAGGTGTCAACGACACACGAATAGTGTCTCCAATTCCTTCTTGTAAAAGAATAGAAAGCGCTGTTGCAGAAGCGACCGTGCCACGGGTAGCCATGCCTGCTTCAGTTAGACCTAAATGCAAAGGGTAGCGACAACGATTGGCCAACTCTCGGTAGACCGCAATCAAGTCTTGAACCCCACTGACTTTGCAACTCAACAAAATTTGCTGAGGCGCCATGCCCATAGATTCGGCTAATTTTGCGGAATCAATTGCAGAGGTAATCAGCGCCTCGTACATCACTTGCTTGGCATCGAATGGGACTGGCCGCTTTGCGTTCTCATCCATTAACTGCGCTAGAAGTTCTTGATCCAAACTGCCCCAATTCACGCCAATACGAACTGCTTTGTCATATCGCATTGCAGCCTCGATCATTTGACCAAACTGCTTATCGTGCTTGTCGCCTTTGCCGACGTTGCCCGGATTGATACGGTATTTGGAGAGCGCCTTGGCACACTCGGGAAAATCTGTCAGTAGACGATGACCGTTGTAGTGAAAATCTCCAATCAATGGCACATGAATGTCCATTCGATCGAGCTGCTCACGAATGTAGGGAACCGCTTGCGCTGCTTCAGGCGTATTCACTGTGATTCGAACTAATTCAGACCCCGCCAAAGCCAATTCTTTAATCTGTATTGCCGTTCCAAGTGCATCCACAGTATCCGTATTCGTCATTGATTGAACACGCACTGGCGCATCGCCACCCACCGTGACCACATGATTTCCCCATGAAACACGGGCTTGCAAACTACGACGATTTCTGGGGACGGAGTGCGCAATACCCTGCGCTTTGTCATCGTTCATTCAAACCTCCAGATGCAGGAGAAACAGACCCAGAAGCGGCACTGTTATTTAACGCAGCGCTCGCAGCATGCGATGCAACCGCTGGAGACAAAACAGTAGTTACCACAATGTTGGTTGCTGCCAAATCAGGTTTTGACTCTGCAGAATCTGGCAACGTCGCTGTGCCAGCAACTGGCACAACAACCGCCGCAGGTGCAGGTTCATTTTTAAACACAACCCAAGGCTGAATATCGGGCCATAGACCTAACACCAACGCCGCTACAAAAATAGCAAGTGCAATCCACCTAATTGGCGTAAAAAATCTCTCGATGACCAAAAAACTAGACTGCGGCAAAAAAGAGGGCCGTTCGAGAGGAAAGTTCAACCCTAGTTCATTTTTTGGTGCTAGACGCGTTGCATCTGGAACTGGCAACTGAGCGAGAACGGGGGCTGCATCGGCCTTTAAATGTCTGCAAACCGCGAGAGCCAATGCTCGCGCAAACATGGCGTCTGGCAACTGATCGAGCCGATCGCTTTCAAGTGACTGCAATTTAGATGCAGCAACACGCAAAGTCGAGGCTAAAGCTTCTAACTTCAACCCATGCGATTCACGGTACTGACGCAACAAAGCACCTGCGGTCTGAGTTTGTTCGGTTGGCGTAGGAATATCGGTCGTCATCAGTCGTGAAATTTTTTGTCCGTCCAAGCTTTTGCTTGAACTGATTGAGGAAATTTTTCCATTAAACGTTTGCCAAGTTTATGCATGTCTTGGGTATGAGTTAGCGCATGATCAATTTGAATACCTAACCACAAGCTTTCAGCGTTCATTTGAGCGCTATTGTTTAAAGGAAGAAGTGTTTTTTGGGCACTCAATGCATGCCCCCGACCGAAGTCCAGTTTCGCCAACTGATAGCGCGACATGGTGTTACCCGCATCACTTTGCAAAGATTTAACAAAACTCTCGTTTGCGCCAACGTCCTCACCCGAACGAATTTGACAAATGCCAAGAGCCATCCACGTCTTACTAGCCTGTCGATAACCAGGCTGAGAGGCAGCTTGGGAAAGTTGGATTTCAGCTTCAGCAAAGCGGTTTTGTTGACAAAAAAACCAGCCTAAATTGTGCTGAATAGCCGCAAGTTGCATAGGTTGCCCGGCAGCCAATAGCAAAGCTTGATCAAAGCTTTGCTTTGCCAGAATTGGAGAGTTTTCACGTTGATGGATGAGTCCAAGCAAGCTGTAAGCATCGGCAAATTGAGAATCAATCTCTAAAGCCGCACGAACCTCTTGCATTGCCACATCACTTTGGCCTTGTTCGAAATAGGCACTAGCTAGATTCAGGCGGCGCATCGCACGTTGACGCGTCTGGTCGGGCTCGGTTTGCGTCAAAGCATTCAGTTGAGAGACGGACGAAGGTGTGCACGCGCTGATCGCAACCAGCAAGAAGCAACTTAAAGCAATGAATTGATTTCTCATGAAATCACCGGAGCAATCGAGATTACGCGCTGCTTGGCCATGCGTTCGTCAACATTCGTGCGGTCTTTGACGTCGCCCGCTAATTGTCCGCAAGCCGCATCAATATCGTCGCCGCGAGTTTTACGAACCGTGGTCACGATGCCTGCCTCAATCAATTTTTCGGCAAAAGACTTAACCGCTGAATTGGATGAGCGTGTCAAGCCTGAGGCTGGAAACGGATTGAAGGGAATTAAATTGAACTTGCAAGGCACTGGTTCGCCCTGCCCTCGCTTCGGTTTAACCAAGTCAATCAATGCCTGAGCGTGCTCCGCTTGATCGTTCACGCCATCCAACATGCAATATTCAAACGTGATGAAGTCACGCGGTGCATGAGCCAAATAACGACGACACGCATCCATCAAGTCTTTGAGTGGATATTTGCGATTGAGCGGAACCAAACTGTCCCTTAAACCATCCGTGGGCGCATGCAAAGAAACAGCGAGTGCAACCGGGCAGTCTTCACCAAGTCGATCCATCATGGGAACGACTCCAGACGTTGAAACTGTCACACGCCGACGAGATAAGCCGTAGCCGTGGTCATCCAACATAGAGCGCAGCGCAGGCACCAAAGCGGAGTAGTTTTGCAGTGGCTCGCCCATCCCCATCATCACAACGTTTGAGATCACTCTCTCGGTCGTGTTGAACTGCTTGCGCAAGGTGTGTTCTGCAAACCAGAGCTGCGACAAAATTTCGCCCGTGGTTAAGTTACGACTAAAACCTTGATGGCCCGTCGAGCAAAATCGGCATCCCACAGCGCAGCCCGCTTGCGACGACACACACAGCGTTCCGCGATCGTCTTCAGGAATAAAGACAGTTTCAACGGCATTACCACCACCCACATCGAACAACCATTTGATCGTTCCATCCGCAGAGTCGTGACGAGAAAGCGGCGTTAATGGCTGAATGTGTGCACAAGTTTTGAGCTTCTCACGAAGCGACTTGGCGAGGTCAGTCATCTGGTCAAAATCTTGTGCGCCCTTTTGATGTATCCAACGAAACAACTGTGTGGCGCGAAAGCGTTTTTCACCCAAGCGCTCACAAAAAACGGCCAAACCGTCGAGATCAAAATCAAGCAGGTTGGCCGTCATTTTTTTGCATAAGGCCCGTTGTATCCAACGAAGCCCGAAGCCTCTTAGTGACCGTAGACGTTCATGCCGGCAAAAAAGAAGCCGATCTCAACGGCAGCCGTATCAGGGCCGTCAGATCCGTGCACAGCGTTCGCGTCAATGCTGTCTGCAAAATCAGCGCGAATCGTTCCCGGAGCAGCCTCTTTGGGATTAGTTGCGCCCATCAGATCACGGTTTTTCAAAATAGCGTTCTCGCCCTCAAGCACTTGAATCATCACGGGGCCAGAGACCATGAAATCAACCAAATCTTTGAAGAAAGGGCGTGCTTTGTGAACTGCATAAAACTGCTCTGCTTCGGCGCGCGAAAGGTGCGCCATACGTGCGGCAACCACTTTCAAACCAGCGGCCTCAAAACGAGCATAGATTTGCCCGATAACGTTCTTAGCCACTGCGTCAGGCTTGATGATGGAGAGGGTGCGTTCGATGGTCATTTGGAGTTTTCCTGTGTTGACTGTTATTGAAATTTATAGCGCTTGATGCGAAGCCTGCTATTTTAACCGCTCCGAGGGATTTCCCTGTGAAATCACCGGCGTTTGTGGCTCATTTAACGGTTGCCTCGCCCACGACTACCCCCGCCTGAACGTCCACCTCCAAAGCCGCCCCCGTTAGAGCCACCTCGACGGGGCGCTCCTGGTCTAGAAGCGGATGGTTTTGGCCCGCCGACGAGCCCAGCTTTGAAGGCCTTTTGACCATCTTTTTTACGCTGTCTTTCTATCGCGAAGCTATCAGCCCCGATATAGCCCACTGAGGTTTGCATCGGATCAGGTTGCGCTTGTCGCTCTGCCGATTTACCGCCTCGGCGACGCTCTGAGCGCACCAATCTTTCGGGTCCATTTGAGCGCTCGTCGGGGGCTCGAGGTGTGGATGGACGTGGCCCGACGCTGTTACCTCGCCGACGGCTGCTTGCACGCTCAGCACGGTTGTTGTAAGCAGGGCCGCTTTGCACAGGAGCTGGCGCACCAGCAGCCTCCATGAGTGCACGAATATCGCGCTCGCCAAGCTCGACAAACGCACCACGCTTCAGACCGCGCGGCAGAACCATAGCGCCATATCGAATACGTATGAGCCGGCTGACCGCATGTCCGACAGCTTCAAACATGCGCCGCACTTCTCGATTCCTACCCTCAGAAATAGTCACGCGGTACCAACAGTTAGAACCTTCGCCACCGCCCTCTTCAATCGAACCAAATTGTGCGGGGCCGTCGTCAAGCTGAATCCCCGTGATGAGTTGTTCTTTTTGTTCTTTACTTAATTTACCCAGCGAGCGCACGGCATATTCGCGCTGCAACCCAAATCTGGGGTGCATCAGTTGGTTCGCCAATTCTCCCGAGCTTGTGAACAGCAGCAACCCCTCTGTGTTCAAGTCCAAACGGCCTACCGATTGCCATTTGCCCTGATAGAGACGGGGCAAACGACGAAATACCGTGGGCCTGTTTTGAGGATCATCTGTGGTGACCACTTCACCCGCTGGCTTGTGATACGCGATCACACGCGGTGGCGGTGGGGCAATGCGAACTTTGAGCTGGCGTCCGTGAACCTTAATTTGGTCTCCAAACTGCACGCGTTGCCCCACATGCGCTACTTCGTTGTTGACAGCCACGTGCCCGTCAGCGATCAAACGCTCCATCTCAATGCGTGAACCAAGCCCAGATTGCGCCAGTACTTTGTGCAATTTAGGCGATTCAGGCTGAGGCAAAAGAACACGCTTAGGCGCAACATCGTCCTCACGGATCAACTCTGCATCGAATTCACCTGAGACAACATCCGCAAAATCGACCAGCGCCTCATCAGTGAGGTTGGGTTTGGGATCAGTGCTCATCATTGGCCTTTGGCTCTTCTAAAGAAGAGTTAATTTCATTCGGCGCGTCATTGGAAGGGGGAAATTCTCGGGGCGATGAAAGTTCAAAAACAGGCGCATCCGCCTCTTCACTGCCACCTTCTAGAGCCATATTCATTTGCGGCATCAGATCATCCTCACCCAAAAGGGCAAAAGCATTCGCTTGCGCTTGCGCACTGTCGTAAACGGGGAGCTGGTCGAGTGAGGCCAAGCCCAAATCGTCTAAAAACTGGCGCGTCGTGGCGTACAGAGCGGGACGGCCGACCGTTTCACGATGACCGATCACTTCAATCCATCCTCGGTCCTCTAGTTGCTTTAGAACCAGGGAATTAATGGTGACCCCACGAACATCCTCCATGTCACCGCGTGTGACTGGCTGTCGGTAGGCAATGATGGCCAAAGTTTCCATCACAGCGCGGGAGTATTTGGGCGGTTTTTCTGGATTGAGTCGGTCCAAATATTCACGCATTTCTGGGCGACTTTGAAAGCGCCAACCGGTAGCGACTTGAATCAGTTCAACGCCTCTTTGAGCCCAGTCGAGTTGCAACTCTTCAAGCAAAGTTCGAACAGTATCGGCACCGAGTGCGTCTTGAAACAGAACACGCAAATCGCGGATCTGAATAGGTTGGTGCGAACAAATTAAGGCGGTCTCGAGTACGCGCTTGGCATCCACGGTATTCATCGTGAGAGCTCCGGGTCAGTGGTCAAGGATCAGGGGTCAAAGACAGGGCATCGAATATTTTCGATGCGAGTTGAGTGATTGGCATCACCCAGTCAGAACCTAGGGGTTCACCGCTTTCACAAGCAGGAGCGCGCATTGTAGCGGACGGGTTTTACAGCCCCAACTGACTTAACAAAGTGCGCATATCGTCTGGCATCGGCGCTTCAAAGCTCATGCTTTCACCCGAAATCGGGTGGTTAAAACTTAATCTAAACGCATGCAAAGCTTGCCTGTCAATACCAAACGTCATTGGGCCAGCGTAAAGCGAGTCGCCTAACAACGGATGCCCAATGTGCGCCAAATGCACCCTAATTTGATGCGTCCGCCCTGTATGCAGCGTGCAATGCACCAAACAAGCCTCAGCCTGACTACCCAAACACTCGAAAGTAGTCTGTGCCTCTTTGCCGGGGACGCGCTCTAGATCGACGACCGCCATGCGCAAACGATTCCGGTAATCACGCCCAATGGCCGCAGTCACATCACGAGATGACGCACCGTTCCATTTGCGATAGGCCACCGCCAAGTATTCGCGGTGCACATCGCGCGCCGCAATCATGGCGACTAGGGCATCCATCGCTTGGCGGGTGCGTGCAACCACCATTAATCCACTGGTGTCTTTGTCTAAGCGATGCACGATGCCGGCTCGGGGCAACATCACAGCCTGCGGGTCCAAAGCCAGTAAGCCGTTGAGCAGAGTTCCACTCCAGTTACCTGGCGCAGGATGCACCACCAGGCCGGCGGGTTTATAGAGAACTCGAAGGTCTGCGTCCTCGTAAATCACGTTTAAAGCTATCGCCTCTGGTT
>CAZEAQ010000001.1:0-6313 GCA_964510145.1 uncultured Bordetella sp. | reverse complement strand
AGAACTCGAAGGTCTGCGTCCTCGTAAATCACGTTTAAAGCTATCGCCTCTGGTTTAAAAGCTTGGCTTTGCGGCGTAGGACGCAGGGTCAATTGATAGCGTTCACCCATTCGAACTTTGGCCGAAGCCTTGTTCATTTCACGCGGTGTGGGTTGCAAACACTGCACGCATCCGTCGGCGAGCAGTTGCTGAGAGAAGCTCCGGGAAAACTCTGGCAAAAGCACGGCTAGGGCGCGATCAAGTCGTTCACCATGCAAATCGGTCGGAATAAGCAGTTCGCGAGTCTCTAGCTCTGGACCTTCCAACAAATCAGCCGAATCGTCCGGATCATTGGGGGCTTCAGCCGATAGAATAGATTGACTTTGCTTCAAAGGGTTGACCTGTGGTGTTACGACTTAAATTATCGACTGTATGGATCGCTGTTGGCGTGGCTTCTGCCGTTCTTTTTACGGGATGCGCAGATACAAACTACGACCCCACCAAAGATTGGAGCGTCGACAAACTCTACAACGAGGCCAAAGATGAGATGGCCGCGGGCGGCTACGACAAAGCCATTGGCATGTACGAAAAACTGGAAGGCCGTGCCGCTGGAACGCCCTTAGCCCAACAAGCTCAAGTTGACAAAGCTTGGGCGCAATACAAAAGCGGTGAACCCGTGCAAGCGGTGGCAACACTAGACCGATTTATCAAGCTGCACCCTGCCAGCCCAGCGCTAGACTACGCGTTGTACCTCAAGGGTTTGGTGAACTTCAATGACAACTTAGGCTGGTTCTCCTCATGGACAGACCAAGATTTGGCCGAACGAGACCCGAAGCAAGCCAAAGAATCGTTCGAAGCGTTTCGTGAGTTGGTCGTTCGTTTTCCAGACTCCAAGTACACACCAGACGCCCGTTTGCGTATGGCGTTCATCAAAAACTCGTTGGCACGCTCAGACGTTCATATTGCCCGCTACTACTTCAGCAGAGGCGCATACGTCGCAGCGATCAGTCGCGCACAGATTACGGTTCAAGACTTTCGCGATGTACCCGCTGTTGAAGAAGCGCTTTTCATCATGTATCAGTCGTATGACCGCCTTGGCTTGACTCAATTGCGCGATGACACCAAACGTGTGTTGGATGGAACGTATCCAAAAAGTACGTTTCTTTATCCAGAACTCGCCCAATCCAAGAAATCTTGGTGGAAGTTCTGGCAATAAAAGTCAGCGAAGTTCAGGACTGACCCAGAGCGTCTAAAGCTTGGGTCAATTCGGCTTCCGTGTTTAACTGGCGCATAGGTGGCAGAGCAGCCACCAGCCGACGTCCGTAGCCAGTCGTGACCAATCGGTTGTCACACAAAATCAAAACTCCCTGATCGCTCTCTGTGCGAATCAAACGTCCCGCACCTTGCTTTAAGGCGACAACCGCCTCAGGCACAAAATAATCGTTAAAAGAGCTCCGCCCTTGCGACTCCAGGCGTTTGCTTCTCGCTTCTACCAATGGATCGTTTGGTGGAGGAAACGGTAACTTGTCGATGATGACCAACTGAAGCGCATCGCCGGGTACATCAAAGCCCTCCCAAAAAGTGGCAGAGGCAACTAGCACACATCCAAGCCCACCGCTTTGAGCGCCTTCTCTAAATCGAGTCATCAAGTGCCTTTTGGGCCATTCGCCTTGCACTAAGACTTCTATACCAGCCCCTTCAAGCTGCTGCTTCATCAACTCACCAATGGCTCGCAGCGCACGCAGCGTCGTAGTGAGCACCAAGGTTCGTCCTCCCATTTGTTTGACAGCTTGTGTCGCCAAAGCAGCGACTTGTGCGCTGTGTGCAGCATCATTGGGCCGAACAATAGAACGTGGCACGTAAAGGGCGGCTTGCGTTGCATAGTCAAACGGGCTACTCACTCGAAGCACGATCGACCCCTCTAATCCACAGGGCTCGGTAAACCATCTCAGCTGTGGGTCATCCCCTAAAGTTGCCGATGTAAAAACCCAACTTCTTGGCCTGTCCTCTTGCGGCTTGATTAGTCTGTCTCGAACGGTCTGGGCGATATCTAATGGCGCTTCCATCAGCCGCATTTGAGAAGCGCTGATGTCGACCCAACGAACCGCATCAGCTGCACAGGGCGATAAAAAAGCATCCACCCGTTTGGCTATTTCAGCGAGGCGATCGTGCAAACGGATGAAGTCGGGGGCAATCTCACTGACCGTTTCTAACGCTTCTAGCGCCTGTACACAGGCGGCGCCGACATCTTGTAGAGATTGCGCCCATGCTGCAGGGTGAATACCCTCAGGCGCATCATCCGTCCAACGCAATTTGAGAGCGCCTGTTCTTTTTCCACCGACCAATCGCAGTTCACGCGAGGCTCGCTCTAACCCCGCGCAGATGGATTGCCAATCGACCAAACCTCGTGCCAGTTGCAAGCCCGTTGCCAATAGATCTCGAGTTGCATCTAAGAGTTGAGCCGTACTAAGTTGATGCCCTAAAAAATTAACGCCGATTTCGTTTAACTGATGGGCTTCATCAAAAATAACAACTCGCACACTTGGCAACAACTCTGCCATGCCGCTTTCGCGCACAGCCATATCTGCAAAAAACAAATGATGATTGATCACCACCACATCAGCACCCAATGCATCACGCCTTGCAGAATTGACGTGACACGTTTTAAATTTCGGACATTGCGAACCTAAACAGTTGTCTCTGCTTGAGGTAATCAGCGGAATCAGAGGCGAACGCTCATCTAAGCCCGGCAGCTCTGCCAAATCGCCTGTTCGCGTCGTCAGCGACCAAGACTCTACGCGAGCTAACAAATGCACTGTATGTCGGTCAGGCAAAGATGTGTCGCGTCTTGCGATCTCCATGCGATGCGTGCATAAATAACTGGAACGACCTTTTAACAAAGCCAAGCGCACGGGCAAATTAAGTGCTTCAACGAGACGAGGCAAATCTCTGGCGAACAGCTGGTCTTGAAGCGCTTTTGTGGCTGTTGAAATTAAAACTCGCTCGCCACTCAATAAAGCAGGAACCAAATACGCAAAAGTCTTTCCGACGCCTGTGCCCGCCTCTACCACCAAGCTTCCGCCTTGCGCGACTACATCAGCCACCGCAAGTGCCATATCGGTTTGCCCTTGTCGGGGATGAAAATGCTCTGTGGCGCGAGCCAAAACGCCTAGAGGTGCAAACGCTTCTTGCACCAGATCGCGAAGGGGGTGGCTCACTTGGCAGCGCCCGGAACAGGCAAAGGCGCGGCGGGCGGTTTTGTGCGCTCGCGAAGTTTCTTTTCTAAATCTGCACGATGCTCGGCAGCTTCACGTTGCTTTTGTTCAAACTCGCTGCGCTTGGTTCCCTGATTTGCGTGGTCAATTTGCTTTTGAGTATGGTTATCTGCACGCTCCTTCGCGGCGGCAATGGCTGACCCTCTTTGTGCCTCTTGTTCTTTGCGCTGCGCTTCACTGTTTTTTTCAGCCACGCTACGAAGCGATTCTTCTGCACGAATTTTTCGTTCGATGGCATTAAAACGTAACTCATCTTTACGAAGTTCGTTGTTAACAGCAATACGTCGATCCCGCGCCTCAAGTCGGCAACTGGTGACGTTGAATTGCTGATAGCAAATCTTCATATCCTGCTTGTACTGATCTTCCATCGCAAGACGCCTAGCCGATAAGCTTGCTCGCTCTTGATTGCGTTGCTCCTCGGAGGGAGGCGAAGTCATCGTGGTTTGAGTTTCGTCCTCAGCCCAAGCAAGCGAATTAATCTGCACGGCAGAAAAAAACGACCACACTAAAAGCAAATAGATTTTTTTCATGTCAGACCCGTATCAACCGAGCGACGCTCCAGCGCTAAAAATTCAGCGGATTGCATTTCATTCAAGCGTGAAACTGTTCTTGGAAATTCATGCGCCAAAGGGCCCTCGGTGTACAACTCCTCGGGTGTCACTGCCGCAGACATCATCAGTTTTACGCGCCGATCGTATAAAACGTCAACCAGCCATGTAAAACGCCGGGCCTCTGCCGCTTTGTTTACAGGCATATGGGGCACATCGCTCAACAACACCGTGTGAAATTGTGAAGCAATTTCTAAATAATCATTTTGAGAACGCGGCCCGCCGCAAAGCACTTTGAAGTCAAACCAAACGACACCACCTGCACGTCGTCTTGCCTTAATTTCACGCGACTCAATTTGCATGACCGGATTTTCATCCTGACACTCTGCCAATCGACTGAAGGCATCGGTCATCGCTGCATCTGCCTTTTCGCCTAGCGGGGTCAAGTACAACTCCACCTGCTCGAGCGTGCGCCGCCTGTAATCGGTGCCGTTGTCAACGTTGATGACTTCTAGCTCTTGGTTCAACAACTCAATAGCAGGCATGATTCGGTCGCGGTGCATACCACCCGGATATAAATCATCAGGCTTGAAGTTTGATGTCGTGACAAAGCCCACGCCATTTTCAAAAAGTGCATCCAACAAACGATGCAAGATCATGGCGTCCGTGATATCGGCCACATGAAACTCATCAAAGCAAATTAATTTATAGCGCTTGGAAATTTGTTTTCCCAAGACGTCCAATGGATTGACGGTTCCCTGCAACTCACGCAACTCTCGATGAACTTCGCGCATGAACTCATGAAAATGCAAACGCGTTTTGCGCTGAATAGGGACTGCCTCATAAAAGCAATCCATCAAAAAACTCTTACCTCGCCCCACTCCACCAAACATATAAACACCGCGCGGAATAGCAGGGCGATTGACAAGCTTTTTTAATGAGTTTGAGCGCTTCTCTTTGTAAGCAGCCCACTCAGAAGCGCAGCGCTCTAATGCATCAATTGCTCTGAGCTGAGCGGGATCGCTTTGAAAACCTCTAGCCTCAAGTTCTTTGAGGTAATTTTGATGAACGGGCAACTGGTCAGACATGGGCCATATTGTGCCTTGCCCCAAAAAAAAGCCCGCTGTCGCCAACGGGCTATTCAGAGCTAAAAAGCGACAAATTCTTAGAAATTCAACGTGCGCTTGTCGACCGCCAAAGCAGCCTCTTTGGTCGCCTCAGACAGCGATGGGTGCGCATGGCAAATACGCGCAATGTCTTCGGCAGATGCTTTGAACTCCATCGCCACAACCGCTTCAGAAATTAACTCAGAAGCCATCGGTCCAACGATGTGAACGCCCAAAATTTCGTCGGTGGTGGCATCGGCCAAAAACTTCACCATACCCGTGGTGTCGCCCAAAGCGCGAGCGCGACCGTTTGCCAAGAACGGGAAAGTTCCGGCCTTGTATGCCACCCCATCCGCTTTGAGTTGTTGTTCGGTGCGACCCACCCAAGCAATTTCAGGGCTGGTGTAAATCACCCATGGAATGGTGTTGAAGTTAACGTGACCGTGTTGACCCGCAATGCGCTCAGCCACAGCAACGCCCTCTTCTTCTGCCTTGTGCGCAAGCATGGGGCCACGCACCACGTCGCCCACCGCCCAAACGCCAGGCACATTGGTTTTGCAATCACCGTCAACCACAATGGCGCCACGCTCGTCGAGTTGCAAGCCAATGGCTTCCGTGTTCAAACCGATCGTGTTTGGCACACGACCGATGGACACGATGAGCTTGTCGGCCACCAACTTCACCGCTTCGCCCTTGGCGTTGGTGTAGTTGACAGTTACATCTTTCTTACCGTTGACGATCTCGCCGACTTTCACACCGAGTTCAATCTTCAAGCCTTGCTTGTCAAATGCTTTTTTCGCCTCTTTGGCAATTTGCTCGTCCACTGCGCCGAGGAAAGTTGGCAAGCCTTCGAGGATGGTGACGTCAGCACCGAGACGACGCCACACTGAACCCATTTCCAAACCAATCACGCCTGAGCCAATCAAGGCCAGCTTTTTAGGCACAGCGCCGACGCGCAAGGCGCCGTCGTTTGACAACACATTCACTTCATCAAACGGTGTGCCTGGCAACGCACGAGCGTTAGAACCCGTAGCAATGATGACTTGCTTAGCTGTGATGGCCTCTTCGGTCTTGCCTGCCACGTTAATGGTGTAACCGCCCTCCGCTTTGCCCGCAAAGCTGCCGCGGCCGTGGAAAAACGTGACCTTGTTTTTCTTGAACAGATACAAGATGCCTTCGTTGTTTTGCTTCACAACGTTGTCCTTGCGGGCGAGCATCTTGGCCACATCCATCTTCACGTCCTTGGCGCTGATGCCGTGATCTGCGAAGTGATGGTTGGCGTGCTCAAAGTGTTCGCTGGACTGCAACAACGCTTTAGAGGGAATGCAACCCACGTTGGTACAGGTACCACCGGGTGCGGGGCCACCGGCTGCGTTTTTCCATTCGTCGATACAAGCGACTTGGA